>NZ_JAMNDD010000011.1:0-158145 GCF_051812965.1 Salmonella sp. NW1250
CCGGATTTCACCACCTGGCCGCTGCCGCTGATGGCGTTGTCAAAATCACCGCCGGTGTTCAGTTCCAGCACGGCGTTGTCGGTAATGTCGCCGGTACCCAGCGCCTCAACGTTGCTGGCGACCAGCGTGCCGTCGCTGATGAGCGTGCCGCCGGTATAGGTGTTTTCCGCATTCAGGATCAGCGTGCCTGCGCCGGTTTTGGTAAGCGACTGGCCGTTCCAGCCGCTGTTGGCGTCAACATTTTCCAGCACCGTGTTGACCGTAAAGCTGTCGTCGGCATCCGCCAGGTTGAAGGTGCCGTGGGCGTCGATGGCGGCGTTGTAGCGATCGGCATACCACGTCAACGTCTCGACCAGATCATAGTGTGTGTCATTGACGTTTTTCTGCCCCACGACGGTAATGAACGCGTCCGGGTTCATGGCGTTGCCATTGATTGTGATGCCGTCAAAATCGCCGCTAATGGCGTTGTCCGATTCGATAAGCGCCAGGGAGATCAGATCGTCGGTGCTGCGTATCGGCTCCTGGCTGGCGGGCGAGGCGACATTCAGCGTGCCGTCCAGATTAACGTTTTTTGCGCGGATGGCGGGGCCGCTGGTCGCCGTCAAATCGGCCGTTAGCGTGCTGCCGTCCTGCTGGGTCAGGGTATTGGCCTGTAGCGTGCTGCCCGCGCCGATTTCAACGGTGGCGCCGCTGTGGGTGGTGAGATCCGCCACGATAAAGGGATCGCTGGCGCTTGCCGCGTCCAGTTTGAGGTAAGCACGGTTGTCGATATTGCCGCTGCCCAGCGCGCCGCCAGCGGTGGCGGTCAGCGTTCCCTCTGCAATGGTGGTGCCGCCGCTGTAGCTGTTGTTGTTACTGAGCGTCAGCTCGCCGCCGCCCTGTTTTACCACGTTGCCGCTGCCGCTTATGACGCTGCCGTAGGCGGCGGCATCGCTGCGGTTAAACGTCAGCGTGCCGTTGTCAACGATGTCGCCGTTAAACGCGCCCAGCGTGCCGCCGTTGCCAATCTGCAGCGTCGTGCCGCTATCGACGGTCGCGCCTTTGGCGGTCATCGCGCCGTTCAGTATCAGCGTGCCGGATTTTACCCAAAGCGCGCTGTTGGTTGTTCCCGAGAGGTTCATCGTCGCGCCCGACAGCGTCCAGTCGCCGCTGCTGGTCACGCTGTTCAGGCCGCTGATGCTGCTGCCCAGCGTACCCTCCCCATCCAGAATCAGATTATTGTTGGCGCTGGCGCTATTGTTGTCGTCGGTAATGCTGCCGGATATCTCCGTACCGGTATTGAGGGTGATAGTGTTGTTCTTGCTGCCGCTATTGATGAGAACGGCGTTGGTTCCGCCGGTTATTTTGCCCTGACTGGTCAGGGTGTTGCCGGAGCCGCTAATGGTTACGCCATTGGTGTCGCCCAGGATTGCTCCCGCATTAGCGAGCGTATTGTTATTGCCGTTGAGCTGAACGGCGGTATTTGCCGTGATGGAGCCGCCCGCCAGGTTATTGAGCGTGTGGCCCGTGGTGACGTAGACGCCGAATACCGAGGAGTCCATCGTGCCGCTGTTGTTAATCGTGACAGCGCCGCCGTGGGCATAGACGCTCGCGTCCCCGACGCCTTTACCCGTTGTGGTAATGGTGCCGGTGTTGGTGATAGTGCCGCTGGCGCCGCTATTGTACTGGATGCCGTAAGAGTTACTGGAGCCGGTCGCCGTGATGCTGCCGCCATTGGTGACGTTGTTGGCGCCGCTGTTAATCAGAATGCCGTTGTCTTTGGCGACGATAGCGCTTCCGCTTTCAGTCGTGACCTGGTTATTGCCGCTCGCGATACTGATGCCGGTACTGGTGGCGGTAATCTTACTTCCACTTTTGGCCGTGATCTGGTTGCCGCTGCCTTTACTGACGCGGATACCATTTTTGCCTGAAATTTCACCGCCTGAGGTGGTGACGATATTGTTATTGCCGCTGATAAGGAGGCCGTCGCTTACGCCGGTCATCTTCCCCTGGTTGGTGATGGTATTGCCGTTGCCATTAATCGCCACCGCCGTGTTGGCCGAGATTGCGCCCCCGGCCTGGTTATTGAGCGTATGGCCTTTGGAACGTGCCGAGTCGAGATAAACGCCATAGACGCTGGAACTCATGGTTCCGCTGTTATTAACGATGGTGCCGTCGCCGTTGCCGTGGACATAGACGCTGGCGTCTCCCGCGCCGCCGCCCGTGGTGGTAATGGAGCCGGTATTGGTGATAACGCCGCCGGAGGTACTTTCGCCATAATGGATGCCGTAAGTATTGGCGGTGCCATATGCGGAAATCGTGCCGTCATTGGTGACGAGGTTGTCGACGCCCACTTTAAGTTCCATGGCGGTGGACTTGATGCCGACGAGGCTGCTGTTTCCCGCCGTGATCACCCCGCCGACACGGTTGACCACTTCAAAATGAGAACCGTGATAGAGCGCAACGGTAATAAAATCAGACTGCATAAGGCCGCTATTATCAACAGAAACAGAACCACTCACCGCCATATCATTCAGGGTGTGGACATAAATCGCCGCATCCTCGATCTTGTTTGAACCATCGCTGGCCGTGGTGATAATGGTGCCGGTATTGACAATCGTACCGTAAGTACCGTCGCGAAACTCGACGCCATAAGAGCGCCAGGAGCCGTCGGAGTTAATCATCCCGCCGTTGGTGATGTGGGCCTCGCCGCTCTGGACTATCACCCCGGAAACTCCCTCCAGCACCCCGCTTTCGCTGCTGACGTAACTGCCGCCATTGAGCATATAAACGCCGGCATATTCCTGGGGGATATCCTCAGGATCATGCTCATACGTTGCGCTGTTTTCGATCCGGGCGTCGTTGATCACGCTGCCGCCATTTTGAAGCAATATCGTTCCATCTTCGTTGGAACCGGTGATCGTCCCCTGGTTATGTACGCTGGTGGCGCCCGTTAACGAATCCAGGTTCATCGCCTGGCTGTCGGTCAGGCTGCTCCCCACGACAGCGCCGCTTTCAATCAGCAGATCCCAGTCGTTGCTGTTATCGCCGACGATGGCGGCGCTGGCCGCTGTGTCGGTGGCGACGGTATTGCCCGTTTCCACGACGAACGGCGTAGCGCCTGACAGGGTGTAGGTGGTGGTCTGGGAGGGAATGGAAACTCGCGTTTCCTCTGCGACGGCGGGGGCAGCATCCATCGCCAGCAGAGTTACCGCGCACGAGGCGCTGACGCTGACGATAGCGCGGCTACCACTGCGCGCCAGTTCGGAGGTGACAATATACATGCCGCGGGCGGCGTTCCATATAATATTGTAGGTTTTGTTCACTTACTATGTCCTTATTTTCTTTTTGTCCTTTTTGTTTACCTCCGTGGAGCAGCACAAAACCCGGCTATATCGGAGTAACGTTTACGACATAATAAATCGGAATTTGTCATTTTATTAAATTTTATAAATGAACATTAGCATGACATGGTGTGTAAATAAATTTATTTAACGATTATATGCACTTAGAGGTTGCGGTAATAATTAGTAATTCTACCGTTTGGATTCATGTAAATTAAATAAATCAAAATAACATTACTGCAAATTATATTAACAAAGCTGACTGGTTTTGAATTTTATCGCTTCGATCTATTATTCATGGGGAATATAGAGGAGGTGTGAATATAATAGCGCCTGGCGGCGCTGTCGGATGGCTGACAAAGGAGAATACAACGTTGATGCCGGATGGCGGCTACGCCTTATCCGGCATCTGGTTCTGTGTTCGTTGGAAAAGTGTTGGGTTTCGGCTACGCCTCACCCAACGAGTCTATGGTCTCTATGCGTCACAGGTTTTCATAAGTTGGATGCAATCCAACATTTAGAGGCTCCGGTGTTGGTCATCAGCCTCAACCGCCGATAAATCGGCGGTTATTGACATCATCAACGCGGCATTACATCAGCGGCATCGCCAGTTGCACAAGGCTAATCAGCGGCTGCGGCCAGACGCCCAGTACCAACACCAGCAACGCGGAGATCAGCACCACGATACCGCCTGCGCTGTACTGCCAGTTTGTCGGCGCGTCGCGTCCCGGTTGCTGCGGCGCGTGCAGGTAGAGACTCACCGCAACACGCAGGTAGTAGTACAAACCAATCGCGGAACCCACTACCACGGCGGCGACCAGCCACCACAGGCTGGCCTGAACGCCGACCGCCAACACGTAGAATTTGCCGATAAAGCCCAGCGTCATCGGGATACCTGCCAGCGACAGCATCATCACCGTCATTACCGCGGCAAGAACCGGACGGTGCCAGAACAGACCACGGTAAGAGTACAGAGAATCCGCGTCCGGGCCGCGGAACGGGCTGGACATCAGGCTGACCACGCCAAACGCGCCGAGGCTGCTGAACAGATAACCGGCCAGATAAACGCCAACCGCTTCCATCGACATCTCGCCGCTCTGCAGGGCAATCAGCGCCACCAGCAGATAGCCGAGGTGAGAGATAGAAGAGTAACCGAGCAGACGTTTGATGTTGGTCTGGCTCAGCGCCATCAGGTTACCGAAGATGATAGAGGCAAAGGCGATAATGCCCAGCACCACGCGTACCGCTTCGCTGTCGCCTACCGGCGCATAGAGGAACAGACGCATCACCACGCCGAAGATAGCGATTTTGCTCGCCGTCGCCAGGAAGGTGGAAACCGGCGCAGGCGCGCCCTGATAAACGTCTGGCGTCCACAGGTGGAACGGCACCAGAGAGAGTTTAAAGCCCAGACCGACAATCATCAGGCCAAAGCCCGCCAGCAGCAACGGCTCGTGCAGCATACCATCGCCGAGGCTCTTACCGAGCGCTTCGAAAGACAGGTTGCCGGACTGCGCGTACACCAGCGCCATCCCGAACAGCAGGAAAGACGAGGCGGCGGCGGAGAGGATGGTGTATTTGATACTGGCTTCCAGCGAGCGTTTCTGGCGGAAAGCATAACCAATCAGGCCGAACAGCGGCAGCGAGATCAGTTCAATACCAAGGAACAGCGCCGCCAGGTGGTTGGCGTTCGCCAGCAGAATTCCCCCCAGGCTGGCGATTAACACCAGCAGGTAGAACTCTTCCTGGTTATCGTTATAGCCTTCCAGCCACGGGTAGGCAAAGGTACAGGTGGCGAGGCTCGCCAGCAGCACCAGCCCGGTGTAGAGCATCGCAAAGCCGTCAACGCGCATCAGCGGCGTGACGTCCATTGCCCCGGCCTGGCCGACAAACCAAAGCGAAACCAGAGCAGCGTTAAGCCCAATGACCGACAGCGTGGCATTGAGGAAGTGATTGCGTCGCCACGCAATGGAGAGCATCACAACCACCACCGTCAAGCCGACGATCAGCAGCGGTAGCAGCGCAATCAGGTGTTGTGGAGTTATTGTCATGGCGATTTACGGCCTTGTAGTAGTAACGGAATTAACAAACCACTGCTGGATGTTGCTCATCGCAGAATGCGAGGTATCCAGAATCGGCTGCGGATAGAAGCCAAGCAGTACCAGAAGCACCACCAGCAACAGAATGATAAACAGCTCGCGCAGCGACATCCCTGGCAGTTCCTGGCTGGCAATCTGGCTCTTCGCTTTACCGAAGTAAGCGCGATGCAGCATCGCCAGCGAGTATACAGAGGCGAATACCAGCCCAAAGGTGGAGATCACGGTAATCATCGGCACCACCTGGTAGCTGCCGAACAGAATCATAAATTCGCCGACAAAGTTACCGGTGCCCGGCATACCGAGCGTCGCCACCGCAAAGAACATGGACAGCGCAGGCAACCACTTCATCTTGCCCCACAGGCCGCCCATCATACGCATGTCGCGGGTATGCAGGCGCTCGTACAACTGACCACACAGAATGAACAGACCGGCCGCGGAGAGACCGTGCGCGATCATCTGGATCACCGCCCCCTGGTAAGCCAGTTGGCTGCCGGTGTAGATAGCGATCAGCACGAAGCCCATGTGGGAAACGGAGGTATAGGCAATCAGGCGCTTGATGTCGTATTGGGTAAAGGCCATCCACGCGCCGTAGAAAATGCCGATAACGCCAAGCCACATAGCGATCGGCGCAAACTCCGCCGACGCGTTCGGGAACAATGGCAGGGAGAAACGCAGCAGACCGTAAGCGGCGGTTTTCAGCAAGATACCGGCCAGGTCGACGGAACCGGCGGTCGGCGCCTGGGAGTGCGCATCCGGCAGCCAGCCATGCAGCGGCACCACCGGCATTTTCACCGCGAAGGCGATGAAGAAGCCCAGCATCAGCAGATATTCCACACCGTGGGACATCGGCGTGTTCAGCAGCTCTTCATAGTTGAAGGTCCACACGCCGGTCGCTTTATAGTGCACAAAGACCAGCGCCAGGATGGCAATCAACATCACCAGACCACTCGCCTGGGTGTAGATGAAGAACTTGGTCGCCGCCGTGATACGCGTTTTCCCGTCAGAAGCTTTGTGGCCCCACAGCGCTATCAGGAAGTACATCGGCACCAGCATCATTTCCCAGAAGAAGAAGAACAGGAACATGTCGATGGCCAGGAACACGCCGATAACGCCGCCTAAGATCCACATCAGGTTCAGGTGGAAGAAGCCCTGATATTTTTCGATTTCTCGCCAGGAGCAAAGCACCGCCAGAACGCCGAGCAGGCCGGTCAGCACCACCATTAGCAGCGACAGTCCGTCGAGCGCCAGATGGATAGAGATGCCAAAACGCGGGATCCACGGCAGGACAAATTCAGATTGCCACTGCGGAATACCGGCGGATTGCGTCAGTGAGTAGCCGCCCTGCAACCACAATTGCAGACCGAGCGCCAGCGTCAGCCCCATGGTAATCAGCGCTATCCAGCGCGGCACCTTCACGCCAAAGCGTTCGGTCTGCCAGCACAGAAAGCCGCCGATAAAGGGAATCAATATTAGCCAGGGTAGTAACATGGCGATTTTTATTCCTTTTTAAGGCCTCTGACAGAGGCCTGATTTTCAACGAATTTGGATAAAATTCACTTTACGATCAACGCAGTACCATCAGCAGCGCCAGCACCACAACCGCGCCAATGCTCATTGATGCCACATACCAGCGCAAATAACCGTTCTCGCTCAGTACCAGGCCTTTGCCTGCAAAACGGGAAAGGATAGCCGGAATGTTCATCAACGCATTAAGCGGGTCGCGCTTCAGCAGCCAGGCAATGCCCAGGAACGGCTTAACGAACACTTTGTCGTACAGCCAGTCAAAGCCCCAGGCGTTATACCACCAGGTCCCCAGCAGACGGCCCGGCGCGCTGTTGGCGATCGACGTAACAAGCGTACGTTTACCCAGCCACAGCCACGCAGCGATCAGGATGCCCGCAATCGCTACGATGCCGGAGGTAATTTCCAGCGTCATGACGCGACCATGCTCAAGTTCAGTCGTTGCAGGCAATACTCCCTGCAGCGGCGGCACAATCAGCGCGCCAACAAAGGTAGACAGAAGCATCAGGACAATCAGCGGCAGATGGTGGGTAATCCCCTTCCCTGCATGAGCATGAATTTGTTCTTTACCGTGGAATACGATGAAAATCATCCGGAAGGTGTACAGCGAGGTCATGAACGCGCCGACCAGACCCGCCACCATCAGATTGATATGACCGTTCGCCATCGCGCCAGCCAGGATCTCATCCTTACTGAAGAAGCCTGCAGTGACCAGCGGCAGCGCCGACAGCGCCGCGCCCCCCACCAGGAAGCAGGCATACACCAGCGGAATGGACTTACGCAGACCGCCCATCTTAAAGATGTTCTGTTCGTGATGGCAGGCCAGAATTACCGAGCCGGAGGCCAGGAACAGCAGCGCTTTAAAGAAGGCGTGCGTCATCAGGTGGAAAATCGCCGCATCCCACGCCTGTACGCCCAGCGCCAGGAACATGTAGCCAATCTGGCTCATGGTGGAATAGGCCAGCACGCGTTTGATGTCGGTCTGCACCAGCGCGGCGAAACCCGCCATGACCAGCGTAATCGCCCCGATAATGCCCACCAGATGCAGAATTTCCGGCGTCATCAGGAACAAACCATGGGTACGAGCGATCAGGTAGACACCGGCGGTAACCATCGTCGCGGCGTGGATCAGCGCGGAGACCGGCGTCGGGCCGGCCATCGCGTCGGCAAGCCAGGTCTGCAACGGTAGCTGCGCAGATTTACCGACCGCGCCGCCCAGCAGCATCAGCGTCGCCCACATCAGCATGTTGTTGCCGTCAGCAAAGTGCGCTGGCGCCAGCTCGACCATTTCGCGGAAGTTCAGCGTGCCCAGTTCGTTGTAGAGGATGAACAGCGCGAAGGCGAGGAATACGTCACCGACACGGGTCACCACGAAGGCTTTCATTGCCGCTGCGCCATTCTTCGGATCGCTGTAATAGAAGCCGATCAACAGATAAGAGCACAGGCCCACGCCTTCCCAGCCGAGGTACATCAACAGCAGGTTATCGGACAGCACCAGAACAACCATGCTGGCGATAAACAGGTTGGTATAAGCGAAGAAGCGGGAGTAACCCTCTTCTCCACGCATGTACCAGGACGCGAACATGTGGATCAGGAAGCCGACGCCGGTGACCACAGAGAGCATGGTCAGCGACAGGCCGTCCAGCACCAGGTTAAAACCGATGTTGAAGTTACCGACCGACATCCACGTCCACAGCGGCTGGCTGAACGCCTGTTTGCCGTTGGCGAAGAAATCCATCCCGACAAACGCTGTCACCAACGCCGCCAGACCAACGGAGCCCACGCCAATGGTCGCGGAGAGATTTTCCGACCAGCGTCCGCGAGAGAACGCCAGCAATACAAAGCCAATCAATGGCAGAATAATGGTTAAGGCAAGCATGTTCATCCACGCATCTCACTTACTGAATCGATGTTCAGGTTCTGGCGACGGCGATGGAGTTGCAGCAACAGCGCAAGTCCAATACTCGCTTCCGCAGCCGCAAGGCTGATGGCGAGAATGTACATCACCTGACCATCGGTCTGGCCCCAGTAGCTCCCGGCGACCACAAAGGCCAGCGCGGAGGCATTAATCATGATTTCCAGCCCGATCAGCATAAACAGCAGATTGCGGCGGATAACCAGACCGGTTAAACCCAGGACGAATAAAATCGCAGCGAGGATCAGTCCGTGTGTTAAGGGGATCATGCGCGCTCCTCCGTTTTTCTTTTCGCGCGGTCATCGGCGCGGTTGCTTAGCACTTCGCCCGCACGCTCTTCACGACCGACGTGGAACGCCACCACCAGGCCTGCCAGCAGCAGCATCGACGCCAGTTCGACCGCCAGAACATAAGGCCCGAACAGCGTAATGCCCACCGCTTTCGCGCTAATCGGCGTGCCGTCGATGCCCTGGTCGTTAACGCCCAGAATGGCGTACACAATGACCGCCAGCATAATGGCCGACAAAACCGCCGGACCAATCCACACCTGCGGCTTCAGCCACTGGCGTTCCTGTTCGATTTCGCTGCCGCCGAGGTTGAGCATCATCACCACGAACACAAACAGCACCATGATGGCGCCTGCGTAGACGATAATTTCCAGCGCACCGGCAAAATAAGCGCCCAGCGAAAAGAACACCCCGGAAATCGCCAATAGCGATATCACCAGATACAACAGCGCGTGTACCGGATTGGTATGGGTGATCACTCGCAGGGTCGCGAGGATGGCTATCAGGCCACAGATATAAAAAGCGAATTCCATTGCCCTCTCCTTACGGTAACAGGCTCTTGACGTCGATAGGCTTGGCTTCGTTCTCTGCTTCGCCTTTATCTTTGCCGTCGATTGCCATACCCGCCATCCGGTAGAAGTTATATTCCGGGTATTTGCCCGGACCGGAAATCAGCAGATCCTCTTTTTCGTACACCAGATCCTGACGTTTGTATTCGCCCAGTTCGAAGTCCGGGGTCAACTGAATCGCCGTGGTCGGGCACGCTTCTTCGCACAGGCCGCAGAAGATGCAGCGTGAGAAGTTAATGCGGAAAAATTCCGGATACCAGCGGCCATCTTTGGTCTCCGCTTTTTGCAGAGAGATACAGCCTACCGGACAGGCTACCGCACACAGGTTACAGGCAACGCAGCGCTCTTCACCGTCCGGGTCGCGCGTGAGCACGATACGGCCACGGTAACGGGGCGGTAAATAGACCGGCTCTTCCGGATACATCCGCGTTTCGCGTTTGTCGAACGCATGCAGGCCGATCATCCAGATACTGCGTACCTGAGTGCCGAAACCTACTAATAATTCTTTTAAGGTCATGGTCTTTGTGTCCCTTATTGCGCCTGCCACAGAATGACAGCCGCCGTTACCAGCAAGTTGATGAGCGTCAGCGGCAGGCAAACTTTCCAGCCGAAGGACATTACCTGGTCATAACGCGGACGCGGTAACGACGCACGAATCAAAATGAACATCATCATGAAGAACGCGGTTTTCAGCGCGAACCAGACGAATGGCGGTAAGAACGGGCCATGCCAGCCACCGAAGAACAACGTTACCATCAGCGCGGAAACGGTGACGATGCCGATGTACTCCCCCACGAAGAACAGACCGAATTTCATCCCGGAATATTCGATGTGGTAACCGTCCGCCAGTTCCTGCTCGGCTTCCGGCTGGTCAAACGGGTGACGGTGACAGACCGCTACGCCCGCGATGGCGAAAGTAACAAACCCAAAGAATTGCGGAATCACGTTCCACAGATGCGCCTGGTTATTGACGATATCGGTCATATTAAATGAACCGGCCTGCGCCACCACGCCCATCAGGGAAAGACCAAGGAACACTTCGTAGCTCACCGTCTGGGCAGACGCGCGCATCGCGCCCAGCAGCGAGTATTTGTTGTTGCTCGACCAACCGGCGAACAGCACCGCGTAAACTGCCAGACCAGCCATCATCAGGAAGAACAAAATCCCGATGTTTAAATCGGCCACCACCCAGTTAGGGCTAACCGGCACAATGGCGAAGGAGAGCAGCAGCGAAGTAAACGCGATCATCGGCGCCAGGGTAAAGATGACGCGATCCGAGAATTTCGGGATCCAGTCTTCTTTAAAGAACATCTTGATCATATCCGCGACCAGCTGGAGCGAGCCGCCCCAGCCAACGCGGTTTGGTCCATAACGGTTCTGGAACAGACCCAGCAGACGACGTTCGCCAAAGCTCATGAAGGCCCCGCAGGTGACGACCACCAGCAGAATCACCACCGCTTTGAGAATGCTCAGCAGGATCTCAATCAGATCCGGTGTAATCCAACTCATTGTTGCGCCTCCCGCAGATCCTCAAGACGCGCGCCAGCCAGAACCGGCGCGATGCCAGGCATACCCATCGGCAGCCCTACCTGCCCTGCCGCTAACCCTTCAGAGATTTCAACCGGCAGCGTCACCGTATTGCCATCGTAGCTAAAGGAGACGCGCGTCCCGGCATTGACGCCCAATTTCGCGGCATCCGCCGGGTTAAGTTTGATATACGGCTGCGGCATACGGCTCTGGAAGACCGGAGAACGCTGAGACAATTCGTCGCTGCCAAACAGGTGGTAATACGGCGCAATACGCCACTGACCGTCCTGCGCCTGGAAGCTTGCCGGCACGGTAGTGAAATAATCCAGACCGCCCTCAGTCGCTTCAATCAAACGCACGCCCGGATCGCCGTGACGCAGTTTGCCGCCCACTTCATCCTGGAATTTGTTCCACGCCTGCGGGGAGTTCCAGCCCGGCGCCCAGGCGAACGGAATTTCAGATCGCGGGGCAGTCGGTTGGTTATTCCCTTCCATCGAGAAGGCGAACATGGTGTCTTTATCCTGCGGCTGACGTGGTTCATGCACGCTGATATTGGCGCGCATCGCCGTACGACCGCTGTAACGATGCGGTTCGCGCGCCAGCTTCTGCCCACGAATGCGGAAGGTCGCATCCGGCGCGGCGTCCTTAATGCCGGCAAATTGCGGCATGGCGGCAATGACCGCGTCGATCACGTGGTCAAGCTGAGTCCAGTCCACTTCGCGGTTTTCGACGGTGCTGTGCAGCGAATGCAGCCAGCGCCAGCTTTCCAGCATAATCGTCTTGTTATCGTAGTAGGCCGGATCATAAACCTGGAAGAAGCGCTGCGCGCGGCCTTCGTTGTTGATGACCGTACCATCGCTTTCGGCGAAGCTTGCCGCGGAAAGCACCAGATGCGCGTTTTCCATAATCGCCGTGCGCTGATGGTCAACCACCATCACCAGCGGCGCTTTGGCGAGCGCGGCGTTCACGCGCGTAGCGCTTGCATGACGGTGGAGATCGTTTTCCAGCACCACCACCGCGTCCGCGTTGCCGGTTTCCAGCTCGCCCAACGCATCGTCAAGCGAACCGCCGCCCATCATACCCAGCCCCATGCTGTTCACGGAGCGGGCAATCATAGTAATACCGACGTCGGCGCCACGGCCTTTCAGCGCTTTCGCCACGTTGGCGGCCGCCTGAATCACCTCACTGCTACCGGCGTTAGTGCCGGAGATAATCAGCGGTTTTTTCGCGCCGGCCAACGCCTGCACAATGACATCAATTTTGTTTTGTAAGTCGCTGTCGATACCGTCAACCGCAGGCGCTGTATTGTCCAGCGCATGAGCAATCGCAAAGCCCAGGCGCGCCTGATCTTCCACCGGCGCGCGATAGGTCCAGGCGGCGATATCATCCAGACGGGTGTCGTCCACGTTGGTCACGAACAGCGGATGTTTGGCACGCTGGCCGATGTTAAGGATGGCCGCAATCTGCCAGTCGGCCACTTTCTGCGCCGCCGCCATTTCACGCGCTTTACCTTTCACCGCCTGACGTACCGCCAGCGCAACGCGCGCGCCGGTCTGGGTAACGTCTTCGCCCAAGACCAGTACCGCGTCATAAGATTCGATCTCCCGCAGCGCCGGGGTGTAAATTCCGCCTTCACGCAACACTTTCAGCGCCAGTTGCAGACGTTCCTGCTCGCCGCGCGCGATACCGGTGTAGAAGTTTTCCGCACCAACCAGCTCACGCAGCGCAAAGTTGCTCTCAATGCTGGCGCGTGGCGAACCGATACCGATCACTTTCTTCGACTGGCGCAGAATATCCGCCGCGCCCTGCATCGCCTGCTCGGCGTTGAGAGTAATAAAGTCATCGCCGCGGCGCTGAACCGGCTGACGCGGACGGTCTTTCAGGTTCACATAGCCATAGCCGAAACGACCGCGGTCGCAGAGGAAGTAGTGGTTAACGGTACCGTTGTAACGGTTTTCGATACGGCGTAATTCGCCATAGCGCTCGCCCGGGCTGATGTTACAACCGATGGAACACTGCTGGCAGATGCTCGGCGCAAACTGCATGTCCCATTTACGGTTGTAACGCTCGGAGTGCGTTTTATCGGTGAAGACGCCGGTCGGGCAAATCTCGACCAGGTTACCGGAGAATTCGCTTTCCAGCGTACCGTCTTCCGGACGCCCGAAGTAGACGTTGTCATGCGCGCCATAGACGCCCAGATCGGTGCCGTCGGCATAATCTTTGTAGTAACGCACACAACGGTAACAGGCGATGCAGCGGTTCATTTCGTGAGAGATGAACGGCCCCAGATCCTGGTTGCGGTGGGTACGTTTGGTGAAACGGTAGCGACGGAAACTGTGCCCCGTCATCACGGTCATATCCTGAAGATGGCAGTTACCGCCCTCTTCACAGACCGGACAGTCGTGCGGGTGGTTAGTCATCAGCCACTCCACCACGCTTTCACGGAACTGTTTCGCTTCTTCGTCGTCAATAGAGATAAAGGTACCGTCGGTGGCTGGCGTCATACAGGACATCACCAGGCGACCACGCGTATCTTCCGCGTTTTGGTATTGCTTCACCGCACACTGGCGGCAAGCACCGACGCTTCCCAGCGCCGGGTGCCAGCAAAAATACGGAATATCAAGGCCCAGGGACAGACATGCCTGTAGCAGGTTGTCCGCGCCGTTGACCTCGTATTCTTTGCCGTCTACATGAATCGTAGCCATTAGCATGCTTCCAAATTAAAAATCGTTAACTCACCAGCGATCTTTGAGCAGGTTCGGCTGAATACCATTGATTAAATGGGTATTGCTGAACGGCTGCTTGATGCCAGCTTCGAATTCGTCGCGGAAATACTTAATTGCGCTTTGCAGTGGCTCAACCGCGCCCGGCGCATGCGCGCAGAAGGTTTTACCCGGTCCGAGGAAACGACACAGTTGCTCAAGTGTCTCGATATCCCCCGGCTGGCCTTCGCCACGCTCCAGCGCGCGCAGAATTTTCACGCTCCACGGCAACCCGTCGCGGCATGGCGTACACCAGCCGCAGGATTCGCGGGCAAAGAACTCTTCCAGGTTACGCACCAGCGATACCATGCCGATTTCGTGGTCTACCGCCATCGCCAGCGCGGTGCCCAGACGGCTGCCTGCTTTACCGATGCTTTCGAACTCCATCGGCAGGTCAAGATGCGCCTCGGTCAGGAAGTCGGTTCCCGCCCCGCCCGGCTGCCAGGCTTTGAATTTCAGGCCATCGCGCATACCGCCCGCGTAGTCTTCGAGGATCTCGCGCGCGGTGGTGCCGAACGGTAATTCCCACAGGCCCGGATTCTTCACGCGGCCTGAGAAGCCCATCAGCTTGGTACCCGCATCTTTGCTTTTCGAAATGTTCTGGTACCACTCCACGCCGTTGGCGAGGATTGCCGGGACGTTGCACAACGTTTCGACGTTGTTCACACAGGTCGGCTTGCCCCATACGCCGGAGGTCGCCGGGAAGGGCGGCTTGGAGCGCGGGTTCGCGCGGCGGCCTTCGAGGGAGTTAATCAGCGCCGTTTCTTCACCACAGATGTAACGCCCTGCCCCGGTGTGCACGAACAGTTCAAAGTCGAACCCGGTGCCCATGATATTTTTGCCAAGCAGCCCGGCCTCGGTTGCTTCAGCAATCGCACGGCGCAGATGTACAGCCGCTTCGATATATTCTCCACGCAGGAAGATGTAACCACGATACGCTTTCAGCGCGAACGCGGAGATCAGCATGCCTTCCACCAGCAGGTGCGGCAGTTGTTCCATCAGCAGACGGTCTTTATAGGTGCCCGGCTCCATTTCATCGGCGTTACACAGCAGGTAACGGATGTTCATGGATTCATCTTTCGGCATCAGGCTCCACTTCAGACCGGTGGAAAAGCCCGCGCCGCCGCGCCCTTTCAGACCGGCGTCTTTTACCTGGCTGACGATTTCATCCGGAGACAGGCCTGTCAGCGCCTTACGCGCGCCTTCGTAGCCGTTTTTGCTACGATATTCATCCAGCCAGACCGGCTGTTTGTCATCGCGCAGACGCCAGGTCAGCGGATGGGTTTCGGGAGTACGGATAACGTTTTTCATTTATACCGCTCCAGTAGTTCAGGAATGGCTTCCGGGGTCAGATGGCTGTGAGTATCCTCATCAATCATCATGTTCGGCCCTTTATCGCAATTCCCCAGGCAGCAGGTCGGCAGCAGCGTAAAGCGACCATCAAAGGTCGTCTGCCCCGGTTTGATGTTGAGATTTTTTTCCAGCGCGGCCTGAATCCCCTGATAGCCGGTGATATGGCACACCACGCTGTCGCAGTAGCGAATCACGTGGCGACCGACCGGCTGACGGAAGATCTGGCTGTAGAATGTGGCGACGCCTTCGACGTCGCTCGCTGGAATACCCAGCACATCGGCAATAGCGTAGATCGCGCCGTCCGGCACCCAGCCACGCTGCTTCTGAACGATTTTCAGCGCTTCAATGGACGCCGCACGCGGGTCTTCGTAGTGGTGCTTCTCGTGCTCTATCGCTTCACGCTCTGCCGCACTCAGCTCAAAAGCCTCGGTTTGTGGTTGTTGATTCTCGTGCATAATTAGCGGTCCACATCTGACATAACAAAATCGATACTACCCAGATAGACAATCAGGTCGGAGACCAGGCTACCGCGGATCGCCGAGGGAATCTGCTGCAGGTGCGCAAAGCTCGGCGTGCGCACGCGGGTACGGTAGCTCATAGTGCTGCCGTCGCTGGTCAGGTAGTAACTGTTAATCCCCTTCGTCGCTTCCACCATCTGGAAGGACTCCTGCGCCGGCATCACCGGGCCCCAGGAGACCTGCAGGAAGTGGGTGATCAGGGTTTCGATATGTTGCAGCGTGCGCTCTTTCGGCGGCGGCGTGGTCAGCGGGTGATCCGCTTTGAACGGCCCTTCCGGCATGTTATCGAGGCACTGCTGAAGAATGCGCAGACTCTGGCGCAGCTCTTCCACTTTCAGCATCACGCGGGTATAGCAGTCGGAAACGCCGCCGCCCACCGGCACTTCAAAGTCAAAGTTTTCGTAGCCAGAGTATGGACGCCATTTACGTACGTCGAAGTCGATCCCGGTCGCGCGCAGCCCTGCGCCGGTGGTGCCCCACTCCAGCGCCTCTTTCGCGCCGTAAGCGGCAACGCCCTGCGAACGCCCTTTCAGAATAGTGTTACGCAGCGCGGCTTTCTCGTAAGAATCCAGACGCTTCGGCATCCACTCAAGGAACTCTCGCAGCAGGCGATCCCAACCGCGCGGCAAGTCGTGCGCGACGCCGCCGATACGGAACCAGGCCGGGTGCATACGGAAACCGGTAATGGCTTCCACCAGGTCATAAATTTTCTGCCGGTCGGTAAAGGCAAAGAAGACCGGCGTCATCGCGCCGACGTCCTGAATAAAGGTCGAGATGTACAGCAGATGACTGTTAATGCGGAACAGTTCGGAGAGCATCACGCGGATGACGTTCACCCGATCCGGGACGGTGATCCCTGCCAACTTTTCTACCGCCAGCACGTACGGCATTTCATTGACGCAACCACCGAGGTATTCGATACGGTCGGTATAGGGAATGTAGCTATGCCAGGACTGGCGCTCGCCCATTTTTTCGGCGCCGCGGTGGTGATAGCCGATATCCGGCACGCAGTCGACGATTTCTTCACCGTCAAGTTGCAGGATAATACGAAACGCACCGTGCGCAGACGGGTGGTTCGGGCCGAGGTTGAGGAACATAAAGTCCTCGTTGTCAGTCCCGCGCTTCATCCCCCAATCTTCCGGCTTAAAGGTCAGCGCTTCCATTTCCAGATCCTGCTTGGCTTTGGTCAGCTCAAACGGGTCGAATTCGGTCGCGCGCGCCGGATAATCTTTACGCAGCGGATGGCCTTCCCAGGTTTGCGGCATCATGATGCGCGTCAGGTGCGGGTGGCCTTCGATATCAATACCAAACATCTCCCAGGTCTCACGCTCGTACCAGTTGGCGTTAGGGAAAAGTTTAGTGAAGGTCGGCACGCGCAGGTCGTTTTCAGACAACGCCACCTTGAGCATGATATCGCGATTACGCTCAATGGAAATCAGGTGGTAGAAAACGGAAAAATCCGCGGCGGGTAACCCGTCACGGTGCGTACGCAGGCGTTCATCCATGCCGTGTAAGTCAAACAGCATGACGTAAGGTTTCGGCAGTTTCTTTAAGAAATCGCCAACCTCCAGTAGTTGTTCACGCTTGACCCAAACAACGGGGATACCGGTGCGGGTCGCCTGAACGGTAAAGGCATCCGGCCCAAAACGGTTGCGCAGTTCGCCGATAACCGGATCATCAAGATGATCGCGGGTACTCCATGCAGCGTCTTGCGCGGTTAAGTCGGTCATATTGTTCACCATTGCAAATGGTCCGTGGTGGTCGGCAGTGCTTCGCGCTATTAAAATAGTGGTTAGCGAAGTGAAGTGCTGCTGCCGACAGGCGCAAATTAAATCTCGTCCGGGGTACGCAGGTTCGTGACGGCAATACGCTCGCCGCGTTTACGTTCGCGTTCTGGCTGCATATTGGCGCGATACACGCCCTGATCGCCCACCACCCATGAGAGCGGACGGCGCTCTTTGCCAATCGATTCTTGCAGCAGCATCAACGCCTGCATATACGCTTCCGGACGCGGCGGACAGCCAGGGATATACACATCCACCGGGATGAACTTATCAACGCCCTGCACTACCGAATAAATATCGTACATGCCGCCAGAGTTGGCGCAGGCGCCCATAGAAATGACCCATTTTGGCTCCAGCATTTGGTCATACAGACGCTGAATAACCGGGGCCATTTTGGTAAAGCAGGTACCGGCCACCACCATCAGGTCAGCCTGACGTGGCGACGCACGCAGCACTTCCGCGCCGAAACGGGCAACGTCATGCACTGCGGTAAAAGAGGTCACCATCTCTACATAGCAGCAAGAAAGGCCGAAGTTGTAGGGCCAAATTGAGTTTTTACGGCCCCAGTTAACCATGTCATGCAGTTTGCCCATGAACACGTTTTTGTTAACTTCCTGCTCCAGGGGGTCGGTTACGATCTCCTGTTTTTGCAGGGGGTAACGGTCATTCTCACCGTTAGGATCTATGCGGGTGAGCGTATAATCCATCTTAATGCCTCGCGGTTAGCGTTGACGATTAGCGATACTGTTCGTTTCCGGGTTCATACGCTCGCGGCGTGAACGCGCGGGCGTCCAGTCCAACGCGCCAATACGCGCCAGATAAACCAGACCAGCCAGTAACACAAAAATAAAAATTGCAGCTTCCACAAAGCCAACCCAGCCGCTTTCGCGGATAGAAGTTGACCATGCGAACAGATACAGCGCTTCAACGTCGAAGATAACGAAGAACATGGCTACCAGGTAAAACTTGGCAGACAGGCGTAAGCGGGCGGTGCCGACCGAGTCGATACCTGATTCAAACGGAACGTTCTTGTGCCTCGCGCGTGCGCGACCGCCCAAAAACCAACCGCCTACCAGCATCAGGCAGCACAGGCCAATGGCAACGATAAGAAAGATAGCGAATGCCCAGTGATGAGCGATGACTTCAGTGGATGTTGACATACTCATTGCTTACTCATCAAAAGTAGCGCCAGTTTCTCTGCTCTTTACGGCAGATGGGCGCCACATCGATTCATGGGGAGGAATAAAAAAAACCCTACAATTACTGTAGAAAATGATAAAAACAGCTAATTGATGTGGTTTTTTACTCCTTTCTATAACCTTTTGTCAACTTTAACAAAAGTTCCTTCACATTAATTTACATCAATTCATCAACATTAACATTAAGTGCCATCCTGGAGAAAATGACTCTTCGGCCAGGGGGGATTTTATGTTGTTGAATCGTGTCCGTTGTGAAGCAAAAGAAATAACACACACCTATTTTGACAGGAATTTGTGAAGATGCCTCCCCCTAAATGGGAGTATTTTCTTGATCTGTGACACGCTTTTGTTAATTCACCCCCTAAAACAGCAACAATTTCTCTAGTTTTTTAACATGCAAATTCATAAAATGGATGTTCTGGTTATTTTTTACCCACATTGAACTGCGAATCGCTACTGGCTGATTTACCGCAACTTTTACAATTTGTGCGGTTAAGCGCGTACAGATGGGCACAAAAAAAGAGCCACTGAGCGTTTTTTCATCGCCAGCGGCTCTTTTTTACATTTACGACTTAGCGCCTTTTGCCTGCGAGCTACTCAAAACCCCCTTCCACCATCAGCGGATCATCTCCGCCCTCTGCAGAAAACTGGTTGTAATGCCATGGGTTTTGATAGCTTTCCATCGCATGGAAAATCACCATCGCCAGCTCGTTCTGGCTATTGGGATCGCGGCACAACAGATATTCCGTATCCGGCAAAGGCGGTAATCCGTCTGCGGCGCCCAGCACGCGAAGGTCGGGACTCATCATTTCGACAGGTCGAGCCGTTACGCCAAGACCGGCTTTAACGGCCGCGCGTACCGCCGGTAATGTAGACGCCACATAGGCCAGCCGCCAGGGAATACCCGCTGCATTTAGCGTCTCCAGCACCATATCGCGGAATGGGCTGGGATCGTCCAGCAGGACTAATGGTACGGGCTCTCCCCTTTGCAAAACATACTCAGCCGCACAATACCAATGGGTGGGCGAGGTCCGCAAATTCAAACAGTCCAGCGAATTAGGTTGGTTAGTCGTCACCACCAAATCTACTTCCTGCGATTTAACCATGTCCACCATATAGGCGTTGCGTTTTACCCGTACATCAAGCGCGAGTTTCGGATAAACCGAGCTGATTCGGCTAAGCAAAAAAGGCAGGATAGTATCAGCTGATTCATCAGAAGCGCCAATTGTTAACACTCCCTGAAGATTACTGAACATTAATGATGAACACGCCTCATCATTAAAACGCAGGATTTTTCTGGCGTACCCCAGAAGCTGGATACCGTGTTCGGTCAAAAGCTTGTTACGACCATGGCGGGCGAACAATTCCTTTCCCACGAGTTGCTCAAGACGCTGCATTTGCTGACTGACCGCAGACTGAGTACGACATACCGCCGCCGCCGCCGCGGCGAAGGTGTTCAGATCGGCAACGGCCACGAACGTTCTCAGCAGATCGAGATCGAGGTTAATTATCGGACGATTTGCATTTATCATAATTTTTCACTTACTGGCGGGTCATATCGGGCTGACCTGGTTAATGCTGTGCATTCAGAAACAAGCAATTCCATTTGTAATGTGCATCCTTCGCAGTACCGCCTGGTTACCCAGGTAAATGTTAGAATGTAATTGAAAATACGACCAAAACACTTCTCTTACTTACTGATATAATACCAAATGCAACTGATCGGGATATATCAAAGAGAATGTGTCATACCTTTAGGCGTCTACAGATTTCTGCTAATGATGGACGTGTAAATCTTGTAACAGCGTCAAATAGTTTACCGAGACGCACAGATACAAAAACAATATATTGAACAATAGGTTATGTATAAAATCGCGTCATGAAAATTAGCAGACAACGCAGACTACGCCCCCGTTTCGGATCATTATCTTAACCTAAAACCGCTATATTTATAAGTATTATTACGAATAATCTTAACCTGGGATATGTTATACTAATCGGACCAGAAAGATATTATTACGACTTTAGTAAATGCTTTTTAAATATTAAATAATAATTAATTAAGATTTCTACCATTCATTAATTATACTTAACAATAGTTTCACACCCCCCGCCGCCGGAAAGGTCTAACCTTCTCATTTTACCTTTAATACTCAGTATTTCCGAAATAGCCGACGCGACACTAATGATGAATGCTTATCTCTCATAAAACAGATAATTTCTGACAACAGAAAAAACCACATTACGCGCAATCACATAGAACAAAACACTATACATAAAGACAAAAATAGAAAATACATCTAACCAAATGATTTTATGAAGTTTTAAACAGTACGAAAGCGCGTTAAAAATAAACAAAATCTTCTTCTGTTCACTCTTCAAAACTCACCGTCGTGGGAGTACATTGTTTCGTGCTGACTTCCACGGCAGGGAGTGGCAATAACAGCTAAAAGGTCAAGATTCATGTCCCCCATTGAAAAATCCAGCAAACTCGAAAATGTCTGTTATGACATTCGTGGCCCCGTTCTGAAAGAAGCGAAACGCCTTGAGGAAGAAGGTAATAAAGTTCTTAAACTGAATATCGGCAACCCCGCCCCCTTCGGATTCGAAGCGCCGGACGAAATTCTGGTCGATGTCATTCGTAATTTGCCGACGGCGCAAGGATATTGCGACTCGAAAGGGCTTTATTCCGCCCGTAAAGCGATTATGCAGCATTATCAGGCCCGTGGAATGCGCGATGTAACCGTGGAAGATATCTATATAGGTAACGGCGTTTCCGAGCTGATCGTTCAGGCGATGCAGGCGTTGCTTAACAGTGGCGATGAAATGCTGGTTCCCGCGCCCGATTATCCGTTATGGACAGCGGCGGTATCGCTCTCCAGCGGCAAGGCGGTACATTATCTTTGCGATGAATCTTCCGACTGGTTCCCGGACCTTGACGATATCCGCGCCAAAATCACCCCACGTACGCGTGGTATTGTCATTATTAATCCAAACAACCCTACTGGCGCCGTCTATTCTAAAGAATTGTTGATGGAAATTGTCAACATTGCGCGCGAGCATAATCTCATCATCTTCGCCGATGAAATTTATGACAAGATTCTCTATGACGATGCCGAGCATCACTCTATCGCTGCACTGGCGCCTGATCTGCTGACCATCACCTTTAATGGTTTGTCTAAAACCTATCGCGTCGCCGGCTTCCGCCAGGGCTGGATGGTGCTGAACGGGCCGAAAAAACATGCGAAGGGCTATATTGAAGGACTGGAGATGTTAGCCTCAATGCGCCTGTGCGCTAACGTCCCGGCGCAACATGCTATTCAGACCGCGCTCGGCGGCTATCAAAGCATTAGCGAATTTATTCTGCCGGGCGGTCGACTGTATGAACAGCGTAACCGCGCCTGGGAGTTGATTAACGATATTCCCGGCGTTTCCTGCGTAAAACCGCGCGGCGCGTTGTACATGTTCCCCAGGATCGACGCTAAACGTTTTAATATTCACGACGACCAGAAGATGGTGCTGGACTTCCTGCTACAGGAAAAGGTGCTGCTGGTGCAAGGTACCGCCTTTAACTGGCCGTGGCCGGATCACTTCCGCATTGTGACGCTACCGCGTGAAGATGACCTGGAGATGGCCATCAACCGTTTTGGGCGTTTCCTCTCAGGTTACCATCAATAATCTTAAATTCAGGCTACTTCGGTAGCCTGAATTGCATCTTCATCTCCCTCCCCGCACAATGAAGTCTGCCGCAGTGAAAACAAAAGGTAATCTATGAAGCAGAGCCATTTTTTCGCCCATCTCTCCCGCATGAAGTTGATTAACCGCTGGCCGCTGATGCGTAACGTGCGTACGGAAAACGTCTCCGAACATAGTCTGCAGGTGGCGATGGTCGCCCATGCGTTGGCGGCGATAAAAAACCGTAAATTTGGCGGTCAGCTCAATGCTGAACGCATCGCGCTTCTGGCGATGTATCATGATGCCTCGGAAGTACTGACCGGCGATCTGCCGACGCCGGTAAAATATTTTAATTCCCAGATAGCCCAGGAATATAAAGCGATCGAAAAAATCGCCCAGCAAAAGCTGGTTGATATGGCGCCGGATGAATTACGCGATATTTTCGCACCGCTTATTGATGAGAATGCCTGGAGCGAAGAAGAACAGGCAATCGTAAAACAGGCCGATGCGCTTTGCGCCTACCTGAAATGCCTGGAAGAGCTATCGGCGGGAAACAATGAGTTTGGACTGGCAAAAACGCGGCTGGAAAAAACGCTGGAATTACGTCGCAGCCAGGAGATGGACTATTTTATGGCGGTGTTCGTACCAAGTTTCCATCTTTCTCTTGACGAGATAAGCCAGGATTCACCGCTTTAAACGGTTGTGCCGGATGACGACGTCAACGTCTTATCCGGCCTGGACGTAGCGTGATACCCGTAGGCCTGATAAGCGCAGCGCCATCAGGCCTTTTCCAGCCTGGGTTAAAACGGAAACAACATCGGAATCATCACAATACAAACCGCCATCACAATAAGCGTGAACGGCACGCCAAGCTTCACAAAATCGCTAAAGCTATAGTTTCCCGGCCCCAGAACCAGAGTATTGACCGGCGATGAAACCGGCGTCATAAAGGCGGCGGATGCCGCCATCGCCACCGCCATCGCAAACGGATAGGGCGACACCCCCATCGATTTCGCCGCCGCCAGCGCAATCGGCGCCATCAGCACCGCCGTTGCCGTGTTAGAAATGAACAGTCCTATGACAGCACACAGCACGAACAGGCATCCCAGCATCATATATGGCCCATAGCCGCCGCCGATATTCATTAACCCTTGCACGACCAGAGAGACGCCGCCGGTTTTTTGCAACGCCTGCGCAAACGGCATCATACCCACAATCAAGATAATGCTCGGCCAGTGGATCGCTTTATACGCGCTTTCAGCATCAATACAGCGAAATTTTCCCATCAGCAGGCAGGCGATAATCGCCGCGATCGGGTTGGGAATTTCATCGGTCAACATCAGCGCCACCATCAGTACCAGGCAGAAAATGGCGTGCGGCGCCTGGCTGTGCGCAGGAGAGGCTTCGCTGACCTCGACCGGCATATTCAGCACCACAAAGTCGCGGCCTTTTTGCCCCAGCAGGCTGATTAACTTCCAGTTCCCCACGACCAGAATGATATCGCCCATCAATAACGGCTCATCGGCCAGCGACCCTTCCAGCGCGACGCCGTCGCGTTTCAGGCCGACCACATTCAGCCCGTAACGTGTACGGAAAGCGATTTCACGCACCGACTTGCCAATCAGTTCAGACTCCGGAATAAGCGAAATTTCCGCCATCCCGACATCCAACGCCTGATCGGAAAAATATTCTCCACGCAATACCATAGGTTCCAGCAGTTGCTCGGCGCAGAACTCTCTGAGGTCGACCTCCGCCGCCGACATATCAATCAGCAGAACGTCGCGAGCGCGAAACTCCGATACGCCGTTCACATTGACGATAACCCGCCGAAAGCGCCGCCAGCGTTCAACGCCGATGACATTGGCGCCGTAACGTTCGCGCAATTTAAGGTCGTCCAGCCGCTGTCCCACCATCGGCGAACCGGGGCGAATCGCCAGACGACGAGCGCGCCCCGTCAGACGGTACTCGCGGATAAGATCGCGGAAAGTGCGCCGCTTACCGGCCTGTTGTCCGGGCGCATCGCCTTTTAGCATGAAGCGCATCACCAGCATATAAACAATGCCGAGCGCCAACACCACTATCCCCAGCGGCGTCACGCTAAAAAAGTTGAACCCGTGCAGGCCTTCACGCAGCAGTTCACTGTTAACCACCAGGTTCGGCGGCGTCGCCACCAGCGTCATCATTCCGCTGATAAGCCCGGCAAAACTCAGCGGCATCATCAGGCGCGAAGGCGAGGTTTGCATATGCATAGAAACGCTAAGAACAACGGGGATAAAAATCGCCACCACGCCGGTTGAACTCATGAAAGCGCCAAGTCCGGCGACGGTGATCATCAGTAAAACCAGCATTTTGATTTCACTGCTGCCCGCCATTTTAACCAGCCAGGTACCGACCACCGTCGCAACGCCGGTGCGCACGAGGCCGTCGCCAATAATAAATAAGGCGGCGATAAGAATGACATTCGGATCGCTAAAGCCGGAGAAGGCTTCCGGAAGGGTCAAGGTACCGCTAAGGACAAAAGCAACAATGACGAATAAAGCCACCGCATCCATACGTACTTTGCCCGTCGCAAACAACACGACGGCAATCGCCAGTAAAGAGAGAACCCAAATCAATTCACCGTTCACAACATATCCTTGTCAGATGAGAAGATAACGCGATTCTGCCATAAATATGCCCCGCCAAAGCGGGGCGATATCATGATCAGGTCTTTCTTAACACCACTACATCGCCGTTTGGTTGTTTAGCGACCGATAATTGCGTCAGGCTATCCAACGCAAAATCAACATCCGCCAGACGCGGCGTGTCGGCCGGCGCATTGACCGCAATGACGTGGCAGCCCGCAGCCAGCCCGGACAGCACGCCAGCCGGGGCATCTTCTACTACGACGCACTCCTGAGGGGCCAGGCCAAGCAGTTGTGCGCCCAGCAAATACGCATCCGGCTCCGGTTTGCCGCGTTTGACTCGTTCGGCGGTGACAAACACCTCTGGCGCTGGAAGGCCCGCGACCTGATGGCGCGCACGCGCGACCGGCATTGAACCGGAGGTGACGATAGCCCACGGAATGCCCGCTTTATTCAGGTGATTGAGTAAATCGACTGCCCCCGGCAACGCGGTGATCCCTGCGGTTTCAGTGGCTTCTATTTGCTCCAGGCGCGTAAACTCAGCGGCAATTTCCGCCTCCGATTTACCCGCCATAAAATGCCGCAACGAGGTGATCGCCTGTTTGCCATGAATAAAGCCCAGCACCTCATCATGAGCAAGGTTAAAACGATCGGCCCAGCTACACCACGCGCGTTCGACGGCAGGTAATGAGTCAACCAACGTTCCATCCAGATCAAACAGAAAACCTTTACACTGCACGCGAGCCTCCTCAGGCATTAATGATTTGATTGATTTCATTCGCGCTCAGGTGGTACTGACGCGGGCAGGCATGCCAGACATTCAACATCCGCTGGTATTTTTCCCACATCGGCGTCTGGGCATTAAAGCCGTGCGTCCCGGCGTCAAAGTGAGTGTAGCGTCCTTCTATATTCACCATAAAACGGACATAGCCGAGGTAACGCGCTTCCGTCGCGGCGTCAAACCCCAGGAAGGTGACGCGACGTTCGTCGATGGCTTGCGTATCTTTGAGGTTGGTCCAGGAGACGTGCAGCGCATGGTACATCTCCATAATATCGATGATGGTACGACAGGTCTCTTCCGTCAGCTCGCCAAACTCGCGATCCAGCTCGCGCATCTGCAGGCCGTAGCCGCGTTCAATAATTGTTTGTAAGCGACGGTAACGCTCGGCGTTGGTGGGATCGAGCATCGTCATCATTTTGTACTGGTTAGACAAAATCAGACGTTGCGCGTTGGTCATTTCCATTTTGAACTCCTGTATCACGCTATAGCGATGAAAAAAAGAAGGCATTGGTATGCCTTCTTTTATATGCGTAATCCGGGGTCAATTACAAATCATCCAGGAAAGTTTTATCCAGTTGTTTGAAGGCGCGCTTAAGCGTGTCAGCTAATGCCTGGTAATCCGGCTTTCCTTCTACCGGTGCCAGCGCTTGTCCAGCCTCCTGCAATTTACCGCGAACTTCGTAAAACCAGTTAAGGATTGAAGGCGGCAACGGCGTCACGGAACGTTTCCCTAACCACCATAATCCCTGCATAGGCAAGCTCAGGGCGAACAGGGCGGTCGCCACGGCCGGACCTAACTGACCGCCCAGCGCTATCTGCCAGCATAATGTAAAAACGGCGACAGGCGGCATAAATCGTATGACATAGCGCGTCATACGAATGACGCGGTTTTCGACGAAAACGGGCGCCAGCCGTTTTTCCATCGGCCACGTCTTCGCGTAGTGCTGCCCCCGGCGAAATAAGCTAAAAAAATTTACGGAGCGATTATCCGGTGTCGACATGGCCTACCTCAACTTCACATATAAAATTTAAAAAATTTGTGCAAAACAACAACTGCGAGGGACAACGTTCAAAACATTTTGTCTTCGATACCCACTATCAGGTATCCTGTGTCGGCCTGTCAAAGGCCGGTAGTTTAAAATCATTGAGTCGTCAATATTACACATAGTATGCCATTGGCTGAAAAATACGCAAAATGGCATAGACTCAAAGGTATTTCTTCCATCATGCCCAAAAAAACTCCTGCGCATGATGTTAATCATAAATGTCAGGGCTATCATGCGCTACGCTCTATGGCTCACTGACGTTTTTTTAGCCACGTATCATAAATAGGTACTTCCATGTCGAGTAAGTTAGTACTGGTTCTGAACTGCGGTAGTTCTTCACTGAAATTTGCAATTATTGATGCAGTTAATGGTGATGAATACCTTTCTGGTTTAGCCGAATGTTTCCATCTGCCAGAAGCACGCATCAAATGGAAAATGGACGGCAGTAAACAAGAAGCGGCTTTAGGTGCAGGCGCCGCTCACAGTGAAGCGCTGAACTTTATCGTTAACACTATTCTGGCACAAAAACCAGAACTGTCTGCGCAGTTAACTGCAATTGGTCACCGTATCGTACACGGCGGCGAGAAGTATACCAGCTCCGTAGTCATTGATGAGTCCGTCATTCAGGGCATCAAAGATTCCGCCTCTTTCGCACCGCTGCATAACCCGGCTCACCTGATTGGTATCGCCGAAGCGCTGAAATCTTTCCCGCAGCTGAAAGATAAAAACGTTGCAGTATTCGACACCGCCTTCCATCAGACCATGCCGGAAGAATCTTACCTGTATGCCCTGCCGTACAGCCTGTATAAAGAACACGGCGTTCGTCGCTATGGCGCACACGGCACCAGCCACTTCTATGTAACTCAGGAAGCGGCAAAAATGCTGAACAAGCCGGTAGAAGAACTGAACATTATCACCTGCCACCTGGGCAACGGCGGTTCTGTTTCCGCTATCCGTAACGGTAAATGCGTGGATACCTCCATGGGTCTGACCCCGCTGGAAGGCCTGGTCATGGGTACCCGTTCCGGCGATATCGACCCTGCGATTATCTTCCACCTGCACGACACTCTGGGCATGAGCGTGGACCAGATCAACAAAATGCTGACCAAAGAGTCCGGTCTGCTGGGTCTGACTGAAGTGACCAGCGACTGCCGTTATGTTGAAGACAACTACGCCACCAAAGAAGACGCAAAACGTGCGATGGACGTTTACTGCCACCGCCTGGCGAAATACATCGGTTCTTACACCGCTCTGATGGACGGTCGTCTGGATGCAGTCGTGTTCACCGGCGGTATCGGTGAAAACGCCGCGATGGTTCGCGAACTGTCTCTGGGTAAACTGGGCGTACTGGGCTTTGAAGTCGACCACGAACGTAACCTGGCGGCCCGCTTCGGCAAATCTGGTTTCATCAACAAAGAAGGTACCCGTCCGGCGGTGGTGATCCCAACCAACGAAGAACTGGTTATCGCGCAGGACGCGAGCCGTCTGACTGCCTGATTTCACACCGCCAGCCTCGCTGGCGGTGCTGTTTTGTAACCCGTCCCCAAAAGACGGTAACGAAAGAGGATAAACCGTGTCCCGTATTATTATGCTGATCCCTACCGGAACCAGCGTCGGCCTGACCAGCGTCAGCCTCGGCGTCATCCGTGCTATGGAACGCAAAGGCGTTCGTCTGAGCGTCTTTAAGCCTATCGCCCAGCCTCGCGCTGGCGGCGATGCGCCTGACCAGACCACTACTATCGTTCGCGCGAACTCTACCCTGCCAGCGGCTGAACCGCTGAAGATGAGCCACGTTGAATCTCTGCTCTCCAGCAACCAGAAAGACGTGCTGATGGAAGAGATCATCGCGAACTACCATGCGAATACCAAAGACGCGGAAGTGGTGCTGGTTGAAGGTCTGGTTCCGACCCGTAAACATCAGTTCGCTCAGTCTCTGAACTATGAAATCGCGAAAACGCTGAATGCGGAAATCGTTTTTGTCATGTCTCAGGGTACCGACACGCCAGAACAGCTGAACGAGCGTATCGAACTGACGCGCAGCAGCTTCGGCGGCGCGAAAAACACCAACATCACCGGCGTTATCATCAACAAACTGAATGCGCCGGTTGATGAACAAGGTCGTACTCGCCCGGATCTGTCGGAGATTTTTGACGACTCTTCCAAAGCGCAGGTGATCAAAATCGATCCTGCTAAACTGCAGGAATCCAGCCCGCTGCCGGTTCTGGGCGCGGTGCCGTGGAGCTTCGATCTGATTGCGACCCGCGCTATCGATATGGCGCGTCACCTGAACGCCACCATCATTAACGAAGGCGATATCAAAACCCGCCGCGTTAAATCCGTTACGTTCTGCGCGCGTAGTATTCCGCATATGCTGGAACATTTCCGCGCAGGATCGTTGTTAGTGACCTCCGCTGACCGTCCGGACGTACTGGTCGCAGCTTGCCTGGCCGCGATGAACGGCGTAGAAATCGGCGCCCTGTTGCTGACCGGCGGCTATGAAATGGACGCACGCATTTCTAAACTGTGCGAACGCGCATTCGCCACCGGTCTGCCGGTCTTTATGGTGAACATCAACACCTGGCAGACTTCGCTGAGCCTGCAAAGCTTCAATCTGGAAGTCCCGGTTGATGACCATGAGCGCATCGAGAAAGTTCAGGAATACGTCGCGAACTACGTTAACGCTGAGTGGATCGAGTCGCTGACCGCCACTTCCGAGCGTAGCCGTCGTCTCTCTCCGCCGGCGTTCCGCTACCAACTGACCGAGCTGGCGCGTAAAGCCGGTAAACGCGTAGTGCTGCCGGAAGGCGACGAACCGCGTACCGTCAAAGCGGCGGCAATCTGCGCTGAACGCGGCATCGCCACTTGCGTACTGCTGGGCAACCCGGATGAAATCAACCGCGTCGCGGCATCTCAGGGCGTTGAGCTGGGCGCAGGTATTGAAATCGTCGATCCGGAAGTGGTGCGTGAAAGCTATGTCGCTCGCCTGGTTGAGCTGCGTAAGAGCAAAGGCATGACCGAACCGGTTGCCCGCGAGCAGCTGGAAGACAACGTGGTGCTTGGCACGCTGATGCTGGAGCAAGACGAAGTCGACGGCCTGGTTTCCGGCGCGGTTCATACCACCGCCAACACCATCCGTCCGCCGCTGCAGCTTATTAAAACGGCGCCAGGTAGCTCCCTGGTCTCTTCTGTGTTCTTTATGCTACTGCCGGAGCAGGTTTACGTTTACGGCGACTGCGCAATCAACCCAGACCCGACTGCAGAGCAGCTGGCAGAAATCGCGATTCAGTCTGCGGATTCCGCCATTGCCTTCGGCATCGAACCGCGTGTGGCAATGCTCTCCTACTCCACCGGCACCTCTGGCGCGGGCAGCGACGTAGAGAAAGTACGTGAAGCGACGCGTCTGGCGCAGGAAAAACGTCCTGACCTGATGATCGACGGTCCGTTGCAGTACGACGCCGCGGTCATGGCTGACGTAGCGAAATCCAAAGCGCCGAACTCGCCGGTTGCGGGTCGCGCTACCGTGTTCATTTTCCCGGATCTGAACACCGGTAACACCACCTACAAAGCGGTACAGCGTTCTGCCGACCTGATCTCCATCGGGCCGATGCTGCAGGGTATGCGCAAGCCGGTGAACGACCTGTCCCGTGGCGCGCTGGTTGACGATATCGTCTATACCATCGCCCTGACGGCGATCCAGGCTTCCCAACAGCAGCAGTAACAGTAAAAGCCAATGCCGGATGGCGGCGTGAACGCCTTGTCCGGCCTACAGGTGAGATACCGTTGTAGGCCGGATAAGACGCGTTAGCATCGCCATCCGGCATTCTGCTATTTACCCTGCAAAGCGGAATTTTTTGCTTAACTGCGCTGCATCAATGAATAACTATTCCCTTCTTCTCATACTTAGCCTCTTTGCTTTGCAACAGGGATAGTCTGTCATGTCTGTCGTTACAGAATCAAAAACAGCCAGAAAATGGGCAATGCCCGATACGCTGGTCATCATCTTTTTTGTCGCCATTTTAACCAGTATCGCCACCTGGGTCGTACCCGTTGGGATGTTTGATAGCCAGGAAGTGCAGTATCAGGTCGATGGTCAGACAAAAACCCGCAAAGTCGTCGACCCGCACTCTTTTCGCATTGTGACCAATGAGGCCGGGGAAGCGCAGTATCATCGCGTACAATTTTTCACTACCGGCGATGAAAGACCAGGGCTGATGAATTTTCCGTTTGAAGGGTTAACATCCGGATCGAAATTCGGCACTGCCGTCGGCATCATTATGTTTATGTTGGTGATTGGCGGCGCATTCGGCATCGTGATGCGTACCGGCACCGTGGATAACGGCATTCTGGCGCTTATTCGCCACACGCGGGGCAACGAAGTCCTGTTTATTCCGGTGCTATTTGTCCTCTTTTCGTTAGGGGGCGCCGTATTTGGCATGGGCGAAGAGGCGGTCGCCTTTGCAATTATCATAGCCCCGCTGATGGTCAGGCTGGGCTATGACAGCATTACCACCGTCCTGGTGACCTATATCGCCACCCAAATTGGCTTTGCCAGTTCGTGGATGAACCCTTTCTGCGTAGTCGTCGCCCAGGGGATTGCCGGCGTGCCGGTACTTTCCGGCTCCGGGCTGCGTATTGTGGTCTGGATTGTCGCCACGCTGATTGGGCTGGTTTTTACGCTGGTCTACGCCTCACGCGTGAAAAAGAATCCTCTGCTTTCCCGCGTCCACGAATCCGATCGCTATTTCCGCGAACAGCAGGATGAAGTCGTCCAGCGCCCTTTCACCTTCGGTGACTGGCTGGTCCTGCTGGTCCTGACCGGCGTAATGATTTGGGTCGTCTGGGGCGTGATTGTCCACGCCTGGTTTATTCCGGAGATCGCCAGCCAGTTTTTCACCATGGGCGTGGTGATCGGCCTCATCGGCGTTATCTTCCGCCTCAACGGTATGACGATCAACGTGATGGCGTCCTCATTCACCGAAGGGGCGAGGATGATGATCGCGCCCGCCTTGCTGGTGGGTTTTGCCAAAGGCATTCTGCTGCTGGTCGGCAACGGCGAAGCCGGGGAACCCAGCGTGCTCAATACGTTGCTTAACAGTATCGCTCATGGCATCAGCGGGCTTAATAATGCTATCGCCGCCTGGTTTATGCTGCTCTTCCAGGCGGTATTTAATTTCTTTGTCACGTCCGGTTCGGGCCAGGCGGCGTTAACCATGCCATTACTGGCGCCGCTCGGCGATCTGGTCGGCGTTAACCGTCAGGTGACTGTTCTGGCCTTCCAGTTTGGCGATGGCTTCAGCCATATTATCTATCCGACATCGGCCTCGCTGATGGCCACGCTGGGCGTGTGCCGGGTCGATTTTCGCAACTGGCTGAAAGTGGGGGCGTCGCTGCTGGGACTACTGTTTATTATGTCCAGCGTGGTCGTCATTGGCGCGCAGATGATGGGATATCATTGATCCAAAATGCCGGATGAGCACCAGCGCCATCCGGCAATATCTCCATGATTAAAGCAGTGATTTCGCGGCTTCTACAATCGCTGCGGCGGTGAGTCCGTACTCTTGTTGTAAGAAATCCTGCGTTCCTACCTGCCCATAACGCTCTTTGACGCCAACACGGCGCATCGGCACCGGGCAGTTTTCCACCAGCACTTCCGCCACCGCTGACCCCAGTCCATTATGGATGCTGTGGTTTTCACACGTGACGATACGCCGCGTTTTTTCCGCATAGTTTTTCACCAACATGCGATCGATAGGCTTTAAGGTGAACATATCAATGACCGCGGCGCTCACACCTTCCTGCTCCAGTTGGCGCGCCGCCTCCAGCGCCTCCGCCACCATAATGCCGTTGGCGATAAGCGTAATATCATCGCCCTCGCGCAGTACGTTGCCCTTGCCAATGGTAAAGGTAGAGCCTGGCGCATAGATACTCCGCGCCTGCTTACGGATGGTACGTAGCCAGTAAAAACCGTCCAGGTCCATTAGCTGGCGTAAAATATCCGCGAACATCACCGCATCCGTCACCTCCAGTACTACGGAGTGCGCCAGCCCGCGAACAATCCCCATATCTTCAAAAGACATATGGGTGCCGCCGTTATGGCACGCTGTCACTCCGGCATCGGAGGCGATCACTTTGACGTTGTTACGCTGATAATCCAGCGCCATGAAGAGCTGATCAAAACAGCGACGGCTGGCAAAAGCGGTAAAGGTATGCACAAACGGTTTACGACCGGTCAGCGCCAGCCCCGCCGCAGTGCCAATCACATTCGCCTCCATAATACCGCAGTTAATGACATGCTGCGGGTAGTCACGCGCCACGCTGTCCATCGCCATTGAGCTCATTAAATCAGCCTCAAGCGCAATAATTGGGCTTCCGGCCTCAATCTGCCCGGCGACAAAACCGGCGTAAACTTTGCGCATTTCGATATCGTCTTTAAGCCCTGCGGGCGCAAGCTTAATCATGCATGACCTCCAGTTGATGAATGGCCTCATTGAGCGTCTGCTTCATGCCATCCGTCAGGCGTAAGTGGTGAGAATTCGTTAACTGCTCCAGGCATGGCACCCCCTGCCCTTTAATGCTGTCAAGGATCACAACCCGTGGCTGGGCATCGGCGGGCTGCACTGGCTGAACCACCGCCAGTAGTCCGGCGATATCATCGCCTTTGACGGTGACGACATCGAAACCAAACGCGCGGAATTTCCCTTCCAGATCGAATGGATTGATAATCTCCTCCAGCTCGCCGTCAAGCTGCTGTTTGTTCCAGTCAATGAAAACGGTCAGATTATTCAGGCGGTGGTGGGCAATAAACTGAAACGCCTCCCAGCACTGCCCTTCATTGAGCTCGCCATCGCCGACAATGCAAAATACCCGGTTGGGTCGCCGCGCCAGTTTATGCGACAGCGCCATTCCGCCCGCAATAGAGATGCCCTGTCCCAGTGAGCCGGTCGTGGCGTCCACGCCGCGCGTTTTTAGCCGATCCGGATGGCTGGGAAGACGGGTGCCGTTCTGGTTAAGCGTATTCAGCTCTTCGAGCGGGAAATAGCCTTTAATCGCCAGGGTACTGTACAACGCGGGGCCCGCATGGCCTTTCGACAGCACGAAGTAATCGCGCTCCGGCCAGTCCGGGTCGGCAGGGTCGATTTTCATCACCGCGCCGTACAGAACCGCCAGAGTTTCCACTACCGACATGCTGCCGCCATAGTGACCAAAGCCAAGATGGTTTAAGGATTTGAGCGTGGCGACGCGAATGTCGCGCGCCAGTTGGGTGATTTCGGTTACATTCATTCTTTCGCTCCGCTATTTTCCTGCACTTCGGCATTCGCTTTTTTGTTTTTGGCCAACACGTTGTACGCCACCAGTAGCGCGAATAGCGCCACCACCAGCCCCGTGATAGCCATCGGCGACAGATAACGCGCCAGGTTGCCCAGCAAAATACCGATTACGCCAAAGTCAGCATCCGAGAACGTGGTATTGGCGAAGCCGATCGCGCCGAGAACCGGCAGTAACAGCACTGGCAGGAAAGTGATTAATAGACCATTAGCAAATGCGCCGATCATCGCCCCGCGGCGACCGCCGGTGGCATTGCCAAAGACGCCTGCGGTCGCGCCGGTAAAGAAGTGCGGCACAACGCCTGGCAGGATTAACACAAGCTTCATCTGTCCAAGCAGGAACAGCCCCACCAGCCCGCCGAGAAAACTGAACAGGAAGCCAATCAGTACCGCGTTAGGGGCATAGGGATACACCACCGGGCAGTCCAGCGCCGGACGCGCGTTTGGCACCAGTTTTTCTGAAAAGCCGGTAAAGGCCGGAACAATTTCCGCCAGAATCAGACGGACGCCTTGCAGAATGATGAATACGCCGGCGGCGAAGGTGATTGCCATGATGATGGCGTACACCAGATAGTTTTGCCCGCCGCTAAACGTCGCTTCGACATACTCACGCCCTGCGCTGACTGCCATGATCAGATAGATAATCATCATGGTCAGCGAAATCGAGATAGAACTGTCGCGTAAAAAACTGAGGTTTTTCGGCAGGTTCATCTCTTCCGTGGAGCGGGAGCCTTTACCACACAGGCTGCCAATCCAGCCGGAAAGCACATATCCCAGGGTACCGAAGTGACCAAACGCAATGTCATCGGTACCGGTAATCCGCCTCATATAACGTTGGGCCAACGCCGGGAAGAAAGCCATCACCAGCCCCAGGATCAGCGATCCGGTGAAGACCAGCCCTACGCCCTCAAACCCCGCCACGGTCAGGATTACGCCAATCATACAGGCCATGTAAAAGGTGTGATGCCCGGTCAAAAAGATATATTTAAGACGCGTAAAGCGCGCCACGACAATATTGGCCACCATACCAAATGCCATAATTAACGCCGTGGACGCGCCATATTTCTCCAGCGCGATTGAGACTATCGCTTCATTATTAGGAATAATGCCCTGAATATTAAAAGCGTGTTCAAACATACCCCCTAGCGGATTTAATGAACCCACCAGTACGGTTGCGCCACCGCCAAGCACAATAAAACCTAAAATGGTTTTAATCGTGCCTTTTACCACATCGGAAAACGCTTTTTTCTGCGCCACCAGACCAATCAGCGCAATTAACCCTACAAGCACCGAGGGCACTTTTAAAATATCAACAACAAAATTCAGCGTTTCAAGGATAAACATATCCACCTCGCCAGCAATAATTATTGTTTAGCGAACCATGCGCGCAGCTGCGTTTCCAGTTCGTTGATGTCGATGATGTTATTGATCACCACCAGTTGGCTTTCCGGTACGCTGGCGCTGGCCGCAATATCTTTGGCCATTACAAAAAGATCGGCAGCCCCGGGCGTGGCCGATGAGAGATCGGAGTGTTCCACCTCGGCGTCAATATTGAGTTTCTTTAATACTTTTTTAATGTTCATTTCTACCATAAAACTACTACCCAGGCCGGAACCGCAAATTGCCATGATTTTCATTATTGTCACCTTTTAAAAGTAGAGTTGGTCTGCATCACGCACAGGCGTAATGTTATTTACCGCAAGAAAATGGAATAAAATCAGAAACGGTCAATAATCGTTTTAATGTCCTCCAGGTTTTTTGCCTGATGTAATTTTTCCATATCTACATCACTGGAAAATAATTCCGCCAGCGCCGATATCATTTCGATATGACTGTGCTTATCAGGTGCCGCCAGCATAATAATGATGTCAACCGGATCGAATTCGTCTGCGCCAAATGAAACGCCGCGCTGTAGTTTCAGTAACGATAAACCTAACCCTTTCGCCCCCTCTTCCGGCCTCGCATGCGGCATCGCTAACCCTGGCGCTAATACATAATATGGCCCAAGCTTTTGGTGCTGCTGAACAATCGCCGTAATGTATTCCGGTGCGATAACACCTGCGTCCAGCAGGGGTTTGCCGCAAATTTCCAGCGCCTGCGGCCACGTTTCCACGCTCTCCTGTAGCGTGATGGTTGCGTCAGATAACCAGGTTCCCAGCATGTTATTCGCCCCCACGGTGTATGAAATTATGAACAAACTTTATTCAAGCCATTCGATATTAGCTGCGATCGTTATCACAAAGATAGCGCTACCAGCGACTATTACTCAGAATTGTGATAGCGCTATCAAATTAAAATCATGGTGTGAAATCACAGCAAAAAAGCGGATTTAAGGCGTATACTGCCAGTCATGCGAAGCAAAGAACGACAATAAAAAAGCATCTCAACATGTTGTAATGACGCAGGAATTTGTATGTCGATACCCCGTAAACGGCGCAGTACCGGTAAAGTGACTATCGCCGATGTAGCCCAACTTGCCGGTGTAGGCACGATGACCGTATCACGAGCCTTACGCACGCCGGAACAGGTCTCTGATAAACTCCGGGAAAAAATCGAAGCGGCAGTGCATGAGCTGGGCTATATGCCTAATCTCGCCGCCAGCGCGCTGGCGTCTGCCTCCTCGCACACCATCGCAATGGTCGTACCGAACCTTGCGGAAGCGGGGTGTTCTGAAATGTTCGCCGGGCTGCAACAAATTTTACAGCCCGCTGGCTACCAGATTATGCTGGCGGAATCGCAGCATCGCGTGGAACAAGAGGAGAAGCTGCTCGAAACGCTGCTGGCCTCCAACATTGCCGCGGCGATTCTGCTTAGCGTCGAACATAGCACTACCGTGCGCCAGTGGCTGAAAAATGCCTCTATCCCGGTGATGGAGATGGGCGCGATTCGCAGCGATCCTATTGATATGAATATCGGTATTGATAACGTTGCGGCAATGTATGAGCTGACGGAAATGCTGATTCAGCGCGGTTATCAGAATATCGGGCTGCTATGCGCCAATCAGGAACAGTGGATTTTTCAGCAACATCTGCACGGCTGGTACAAAGCGATGCTTCGCCACCATATGTCGCCAAACCGGGTGATTAATGCCGCCTTGCCGCCCAATTTTTCTACCGGCGCGTCGCAACTGCCGGAGTTTTTACTGGCGTGGCCGGAGCTGGACGCGTTGGTATGCGTATCGGATGAGCTGGCCTGCGGCGCGTTATACGAGTGCCAACGACGGCGGATCAAAGTTCCGGACGATTTAGCGGTGGTCGGGTTTGGCGATAGCGATGTCAGCCGGGTCTGCCAGCCGCCGTTAACCACCATGGCCGTACCGCACCGTAAGATTGGCAGTGAAGCCGGACGGGCGCTGTTGGAAAGGTTAAATCAGGGAAACTGGAGCGATCGAAAATCCATCGCCTCCAGTTTATGTATGCGGGAAAGCTGCTAAAACGCTTATTCCGTCTCTTCCGGTTTCTCCTGGAGCGCGGCTTCGTTTTTGGCGTTGCGGGTCATCCACAGCGCCAGCGCTTTGAGCGAGTCCGGCGTAAACTCATCACAGCGCGCGGTGATCTCCTCCGGAGTCAGCCAACACACTTCGCTGACTTCATCTTCCTGAAGCGCGAAAGGCCCGTGGGAAACGCAGCTAAACAGCGCGCCCCAAACCCGGCAATGTTGGTCTTCAAAGTAAAACAGACCGTGTTCGGCAAACGGCACGCCTGCAATACCCAACTCTTCTTCCGCTTCGCGGCGGGCAGATTCCAGTAGCTGCTCATCAGCCTGGACCACGCCGCCTGCGGTAGCATCTAACATACCGGGCAAAAAATCTTTTGTTTCGGTACGACGCTGCACCAGAATTTTACCCATACCATCATGAACGACGATATACGTCGCACGATGCCGTAAGCGTTGCGCACGCATCTGTTCCCGGCTGGACTGTGCAATGACTTCATTGCCTTCATTCACAATATCCACCCATTCCGTACTTGCCAAACGACGCTGTTCCACCATCAGGAAACCTTCTTATTTCTGGCGCTCTTACGGCGCATTTACGTTTGTGAGGTAAATTACGAGTTAATTGCAACCTGCGCAATGATACTTTGATCATTGAGTGCGATTACGCTCAACACATTATCATCCAGAATACCGTAGCTTGCCGCATACCCGCCTTTCGGGATGCTCACTGACCCAGGATTAAAGTGATACAGTCCTTCCTGCTGTTGCGCCACCGGCAGATGCGTATGACCATAAACCAACACATCGCCAGTATGCAGAGCGGGCAGATTCGTCGGCCCGAAGAGGTGCCCATGCGTTAAAAATAGCCGCCTCTCTTGCGTCAATATTTGCTGCCACGGCGCAGTTATCGGGAAATGCAGCAGCATCTGATCCACTTCGCTATCGCAGTTGCCGCGCACGGCAATGATTTGCGTCGCCACCGCGTTCAGGCGTTCGGCGACCTGGGCGGGCGCATAGCCTTCAGGCAGCGCATTTCGCGGCCCGTGGTTAAGGACATCGCCTAATATCACCAGCCAACGCGCGCCGCTTTGCGCGAACCGCTCAAGCACGCGTTCCGTGGCGGGTAAAGAACCATGAATGTCCGATGCGAACATCAGTTTCATCGCTCACTCCTCGTTGTGAAAAACGGCGTTATGATACTGGAATATGAATAGATTTTCAGCCTGAACGCTTCGAGGAAAGCGCAATAAAACGCTGTACGGAAGCACGCTGCCACTGGGATGTCGCATACGCCGCCAGCGACGCCGGCACGTCATCGCCATGCAGCGCCAGACGATTGATCATCAATGCCAGATCGGTATCGGCAATGCACCATTCACCAAATAAATTTTGCGTCCCCTGCCCCAATAGCGCTTCAGCCGTCGCAAACAGTTTTGCCGCGCTGGCTTTTCCAGCCTCGCTTAGCGGCGCTTTTTTCGCCCCGGCAAACACCACGTCGGTAGGCCGTTCTTCGCGAAGCGGCAGTAAATCGCTGCGTAGCCACGCCTGAATCTGTCGCGCGCGGGCGCGTTTTTGTAAATCGTGCGGGTAGATACGCTCCCACTGCGGCGGCGCGAAACGCTCCTCCAGGTATTCCGCAATAGCGGACGACTCGCTCAACTCAAAATTGTCGGCCTCAAGCACCGGTACGCGCTGCGTCAGCGCATATCCCCGCCAGCCAGGTTGCAGATGTTCTCCCTGGTCCAGATCGCGGGTTTTCAGAGTAAAGGAAAGCCCTTTTTCTTGTAATGCCACCCAGGCGGACAAGACGTAGGGAGAGAAAAAGTTCGCATCCGACCACAGCACAATAACAGGCTTACTCATAATGTCCTCTTGAGGGCTTATTAAGTTTCTTCCCAAAATATAGCGTCTTTCGCCTGCTGTCACCTGATGAAAACTCACACACATCAGGAGGCTTTCTATACTTAATTCAGCCCAGACTCTTTACGCACATGCAGGAGCCAAAATGATTGACCTTTACTACGCCCCCACGCCCAACGGGCATAAAATAACGCTGTTTCTGGAAGAGGCGGAGCTGGCGTATCGTTTGCTAAAAGTAGATATCAGCAAGGGCAATCAGTTTCGCCCTGATTTTTTGGCTATCTCTCCCAATAATAAAATTCCTGCCATCGTCGATCACGCCCCGGCAGACGGCGGTCAACCGCTTAGTCTTTTTGAATCCGGCGAAATTCTTCTCTACCTGGCGGAAAAAAGCGGCAAACTGCTTAGCGGGGAGCTGCGTGAACGCCATACCACGCTGCAATGGCTGTTCTGGCAGGTCGGCGGGTTAGGGCCGATGCTGGGCCAGAATCATCACTTTAACCATTTTGCGCCGCAGGCCATCCCCTATGCGATTGAACGCTATCAGGTTGAAACGCAACGCTTATACAACGTCCTGAATAAACGCCTGGAAACCTCCCCGTGGCTGGGCGGCGACCACTACAGTATTGCGGATATCGCCAGTTGGCCGTGGGTTAACGCACATCAGCGTCAGCGAATCGATCTTGATACCTACCCGGCGGTGTATAACTGGTTTGAACGCATTCGCACGCGTCCTGCGACAGCGCGCGCACTGTTACAAGCGCAACTGCACTGTAACAGTACGAAAGCGTAACGCGGTAGCATACATCATGTATGATGTAGAGGTGTATACACGGAAAAAACCTGCGTCCGGCACCCTTATTCGTATTAAAAACCTGACATTAGGGAAGAGGAAATCCTCCCTACTCTGGAGGTCATATGCAGATTCTGATTACCGGCGGTACGGGCCTGATAGGGCGTCATCTCATTCCCCGGCTGTTAACACTGGGGCACCAGGTGACGGTCGTTACGCGCAATCCCGATAACGCGCGTCAGATTCTCGATTCCAGAGTGACATTATGGAAAGGGCTGGCGGAACGTGAGCACCTCAATGAGATTGATGCCATCATCAATCTGGCGGGCGAACCGATTGCCGACAAGCGCTGGACGTCGCAACAAAAAGAACGGTTGTGCCAAAGCCGCTGGGCTATCACGCAAAAGTTGGTGGATTTAATTCATGCCAGCGCTACGCCGCCCTCGGTGTTGATATCCGGCTCCGCCACGGGCTATTACGGCGATCTGGGCGACGTTGTCGTCACTGAAGATGAGCCGCCGCACAACGAATTTACGCATAAACTTTGCGCCCGCTGGGAACAGATTGCCTGTCGTGCGCAGAGCGACCAGACCCGCGTCTGCCTGCTGCGTACCGGCGTTGTCCTGGCGCCGCAAGGCGGGATTCTGGGGAAAATGGTTCCGCCGTTTCGCCTCGGACTCGGCGGTCCGGTGGGTAATGGTCGGCAATATCTGGCCTGGATTCACATCGACGATATGGTCAACGGCATCCTGTGGCTGCTGAATAACGATCTTCGCGGTCCCTTCAATATGGTCTCGCCGTATCCCGTCCATAATGAGCATTTTGCTCATGCGCTGGGTCGCGCGCTGCGCCGTCCGGCGATTATTCGCATTCCGGCGACGGCAATTCGCTTATTGATGGGAGAGTCGTCAGTGCTGGTATTGGGCGGACAGCGGGCGCTGCCAAAACGGCTTGAAGCCGCCGGATTCGCATTTCGCTGGTATGATTTAGAAGAGGCGCTGGCGGATGTGATTCGCTAGTTCCTAAAGCGCCGTATCCTGCCCGGTAAGCGATGCGCCGCCGGGCTTCTTTTATTTCAGCGAGCCTTTCAGGAATTGCTGTAAACGCGGGCTTTGCGGATTGCCGAACACCTGCTCCGGATCGCCCTCTTCTTCAATTTTCCCCTGATGCAGAAAAATAACGTGCGAAGAGACATGGCGAGCGAAGCCCATTTCATGCGTGACCACCACCATCGTTTTGCCTTCTTCCGCCAGTTGTTGCATGATGCGCAACACTTCGCCGACCAGTTCAGGATCGAGCGCCGATGTGGGTTCATCGAACAGTAAAACGTCAGGTTCCATCGCCAGCGCGCGCGCAATAGAAACGCGCTGCTGTTGGCCACCGGAGAGATGAACGGGATATTTGCCCTGAGCGCGCTCATCAATCCCCACCTTCGCCAGATATTTCAACGCCCGCTCGCGCGCGTCGTGCTTGCTTAATCCCAGTACCTGAATCGGCGCTTCCATCACATTTTCCAGCACCGTCATGTGACTCCAGAGGTTAAAGTGCTGAAACACCATCGTCAGGCGGGTACGCAACAAGCGTAGCTGATTTTTATCCGCCACTTTGAGCTGCCCGTCTTTGTCGCGCACCAGATTAATGTTCTGACCGTTCACGATAATCGCGCCTTCGCTCGGTTTTTCGAGGAAGTTAATGCAGCGCAAAAAAGTGCTTTTACCGGAGCCGGACGAGCCGATGATGCTAATCACATCTCCGGCGCGGGCCTGCAGCGATACCCCTTTCAGCACTTCATGACCGCCGTAGCGTTTGTGCAAATCGATAACGTGTAATTTATTTTCTGACATCATGTTACTCGAATTATTTAGAGGACACGTGCTGCAACCAGCGTCTTTCCGCCCGACGGAACAGGCTTATCAGGACATACGAAATGAGTAAATACAACACGGCGGCAATGCCAAACGCGGTAAACGGCTGGTAAGTCGCTGAGTTAATATCGCGGGCGATTTTCAACAAATCCGGCACCGTCGCGGTAAACGCCAGCGCCGTAGAGTGCAGCATTAAAATCACTTCGTTGCTGTAGGCAGGCAAGGCGATGCGTAATGCCGACGGCAAAATAATGCAGCGATACATTTTAAATGACGAGAAGCCATAGGCCCGTGCCGCTTCAATTTCACCGTGCGGCACCGAGCGAATCGCCCCGGCGAAAATTTCCGTGGTGTACGCGCAGGTATTCAGCGTCAGCGCCAGTACGGTACAGTTCAGTCCGCTGCGGAAAAACGCGTTAAGAAGATCGGTGCCTTTGACTATCTCCAGCGTATACATCCCCGAATAGAACACCAGTAGCTGTACGTACAGCGGCGTGCCGCGAAAAATATACGTAAACAGCCAGATGGGAAAACGGATGAATTTATTACTGGAAACGCGGCCTACCGCCAGAATCACCGCCAGAAGACCGCCCATCACCACCGATGAAATTAACAGCCACAGCGTAATCGCCACGCCGGTAAAACGATAGCCATCCGTCCAAAGCAGGGATTTCCAGTACTCCTGAATGATCTCAATCACAAATCGGCCCTCTTCACGCCCACGGAATAGCGACGCTCAAGTAAGAGCAGCACACCATTGGAAACGGTGGTAAATACCAGGTAGATAAGTCCACAGACCACGGCAAAATAGAAAGGCTCCCAGGTGCTTTTACCGGCAAGCTGCGTGGCTTTGACGACATCTTCCAGGCCCAGCAGCGACACCAGCGCCGTCGCTTTGAGTATCACCTGCCAGTTATTGCCGATCCCCGGCAGGGCGTAACGCATCATCGCCGGGAACATAATCCGCCGGAAGGTTTGCCCGTGGGTAAAACCAAAGGCCGTCGCCGCCTCGATATGGCCTTTCGGCACCGCCATAAACGCGCCGCGAAAGGTTTCGGTAAAATAGGCGCCGTAGATGAAACCAAGGGTGATAATACCGGCCACCATCGGATCAATATCTATCTGGTCGATACCCAGCGAATCGGTCACCACGTTAAGCGCGATTTGCAATCCGTAAAATATCAGCAGCATTAAAACCAGATCCGGCACCCCGCGAATCAGGGTGGTGTACCCTTCAAAAATAAGCCCCGTTACCCGGTTTTGCGAAAGCTTCGCCCCCGCGCCGACAAGACCGATAAGCACGGCCAGCACCACGGAACTGAGCGCCAGTTCCAGCGTGACGATCGCGCCCTGTAAAATTACGCCTGAAAACCCGTACAACATGCAGCCTGTCCTGTTGTGTGTGGTGAAGTAAGAAGCCTCTTTTGCATTTTTGCCTCACATCACGCCGGATGGCGGCTATGCCTTGCCCGACCTACGATGCTCCGTAGGCCTGACATGCACAGCGCCATCAGGCAATGCAGACAGTCAACATTCTTTGGGCTTTATCTGCACCGACGGTGATTAACCGCCATAAACATCAAAATCAAAGTACTTTTTCGCCAGCTTTTCGTAAGTACCGTCAGCACGCATTTCAGCAAAGGCTTTGTTCAGCGCTTCGCGCAGCTCGTTATCCTCTTTGCGCAGCCCCATACCGGTTCCTACGCCGAATAACTTCTCATCTTTCACCGCCGGGCCGCCGAATTTATAGTCTTTTCCGACGGGCTGTTTAAGGAAACCTTCGCTGGCCGCGACCTCGTCCTGGAACGCTGCATCAATACGACCCGCCGTCAGATCGGAATAAATGTTGTCCTGCCCCTGGTAAGAGACGATCTCAATCCCTTTCGGCGCCCAGTGCTCATTGCCGAAGGTCTCCTGCGTCGTCCCCTGTAGCACGCCAACGCGCTTGCCTTTCAGCGACGCGACGGTCGGCTGAATATCAGAGTTCTTCGCCACCACCAGACGGGAATCAGCGGCGTAAAGCTTGTCGGTAAACGCGATTTCCTGCTGGCGCTTTTCAGTGATGGACAGCGAGGACATGATGGCATCAATTTTCTTCGCTTTTAAAGACGGAATCAGCGCATCCAGCGGGTTTTCCACGAACGTACACTGTGTGTTGATACGTTTGCACAGCTCTTTGGCCAGATCGATATCAAAGCCGACCAATTCACCTTGTGCATTTTTGGATTCAAACGGTGCGTATGTAGGATCGGTACCGATACGAATCTTTTGTGGAATAGCGGCAAATGCTGCGGTAGCGCTGGAAAATGCCAGCACCAGAGAAAGGGATAACGCCAGTTTTTTCATAACTATCCTCAACAGACTGTCTTTCCAGGAGATCTTTACAGATCCGATGCGACTATCGTGCCATTAATCAGGCCGACAAGGCAAAGCATTCTACCTTGTCAGCCGGTTTATTTTGCATAAAAATCGATTAAGTATGCATTTATGCGCCTGTTCCGCAACGGCTTATGCACCAAAAAGGTGCAAAACATCTATTTTGCACCGTGATAGTTCCCCAGCGCGGCGCGTTATCCCCTTCCCTCAATCGCCGTAGACATTAAAATCGAAGTACTTTTTGGCCATTTTGTCGTAAGTTCCGTCCTGGCGCAGTTCGGTCAGCGCTTTATCAAACGCGGCTTTTAGCTCGGTATCGTCTTTACGCATCCCAACCCCCGTCCCGTCGCCAAAATATTTTTTATCCTTCACGGAAGGACCGGCAAACGCATACTCTTTGCCCACTGGCTGCTTCAGGAAACCTTCGCTGGCGGCGACTTCATCCTGCAATGCGGCATCCAGACGACCGGCGGTTAAATCGGAATAGATAAGATCCTGGTTAGCATAAGCCACCACATCCACACCTTTAGTGCGCCAGTTATCATTGGCGTAAGCCTCTTGCGTGGACCCTTGCAGCACGCCGACATGCTTGCCTTTCAGCGATTCCAGCGTCGGCTGAATGGGAGACCCTTTTGCCGCAATCAGGCGTGAATCCGCCGCGTAAAGTTTGTCGGAAAACGCAATTTCTTGCTGGCGTTTATCGGTGATAGAGAGCGATGAAATAATGGCATCAATTTTTTTCGCTTTTAGTGAGGGAATAAGCGCATCAAAGTCGCTGGCGACCCAAGTACATTTCACCTGCATACGCTTACACATTTCATTACCGAGATCGATATCAAAGCCAATAAACTCGCCTTTGGCATCTTTTGATGAGAAAGGCGCGTAGGTGGTATCTGTTCCAATACGAACCGTTTGCGGGAGCGCGGCGTAACTGGCCGCCGTCGCGCCCAGACCTATCAGCAAAGACAAAGCGAGAACGGTCTTCTTCATACATACCCCTCAAGTGGCGTCATTTTCTTATGTTTTACGTGGTGTTGTGTGTTTGCAGACTTTTTCATGCAGGTCTTATGCCATTTTCACGTCAGCAAAACGATTCGACGTTAAATTTGTTAATAAAACGTTGCAATATTGTCCTGATGTTGAAGATAGCAGGTATGACGGTTGAACCGCAGCGTTTCGGCGGCTTTTAACGAATTAAATGTTGAGGATATGATCGCGGTTACAAAATTGCCCTGAAACAGGGCAACAGGGACAATAATGCACGCTAAACAGACAACGCTATGCGCCCTGCCAGCGAACAAAAAGATCGTGCGGAAGGGGGATATCAAACTGATCCAAAACTCGGTTAACCGTTTGATTTATAACATCATCTAACGTCTGAGGAAGATGATAAAAAGCCGGAACCGGCGGCATAATTACCGCGCCTATCTCAGCGGCCTGGGTCATTAAACGCAAATGCCCGATATGCAGCGGCGTTTCGCGCACACACAGCACCAGAGGTCGCCGCTCTTTTAATATCACATCCGCCGCGCGGGTAAGCAGTCCGTCAGTATAACTGTGGACAATCCCCGACAGCGTTTTAATCGAACAGGGCAAGATAACCATTCCCGCCGTCGGGTAAGAGCCCGAAGAAATCCTGGCGGCAATGTCGCGCGCATCGTGCGTCACATCGGCCAGCGCCTGCACCTCGCGCAGCGAAAAATGGGTCTCCAGCGCCAGCGTTTGCCGGGCCGCCTGGCTCATCACCAGATGCGTTTCCACGCTATCGACATCGCGCAAAATTTGTAATAAGCGCACGCCATAAATCGCTCCGCTGGCGCCGCTAATTCCTACAATGAGTCGTTTCATGTTCTCTTACCGTTTACGAGCGCCGTTCATCCCACTGTGTTACGTAATCGGCTCAAAGTGGGTCTGAAGAGATACCATGACAAAAGAATCCCTATCATAAAAGCCAGCTCAACCAACATTATCACTACCCCTTGCTCACTAAACCAGGTGCCGACCATAATGGCAAAATTGGTGATAATGACAAATCGGGCCGTCCAGGGGAAAAGCGGCGATCGATAGCGTAGCAAATCGCTGGCGTACGTTCCATTACGCACCGATTGTCGGAAACGATACTGGCACCATCCGATGGTTATCCATGCCAGGCAACCCACCTGCCCGGTACTGGCGATCAGATATAAATAAAATTGCTGTGCGGGAATATAGCGGGTCAGCAACGACACCAACGCCAACAAGGCCGTGATTAAAATAGCATACACCGGCACGCCGCCGCCGTTCGTTTTACCAAAGCAGGCTGGCGCAAAGCGATCGCCCGCCATAGACCACAGCATACGCGAACTGGCGTAAATGGCCGAGTTAGCGGCAGAAACCGCGGCGGAAAAGATCACCAGCGTCATCAGCGTATCCGCCCCCGGAATGCCCGCGTGGGAGAATACCCATACAAAGGGACTTTGTCCATTTGGCGTCAGTTCATGCGGATAGACCAGCGCCAGCACCGCAATCGCCAGGCCGTAAAACAAAATGATTCTGAGACCGATCCCCAGGATCACTTTCGGTAAAATAATGTGCGGCGATTCGGTCTCCCCTGCCGCATTTCCTACCAGTTCCACCCCCTGGAAGGAGTAAATCACGATCGTCATACAGACCACAATTTGCTCCCAACCGTGGGGAAACCACATTCCGTCTGTTTTTAACGTCGGGTGCCAGTCACTATGGCCCATTAGCGAGTAGATCATGACCCCGCCCGCGCAGATAAACAGCACGATCGCGAAGACCTTAATGGCCGAAAGCCAGTATTCGCATTCGCCAAAACTTTTTGCGGAGGTAAGATTGATGGCCGTCAGGATGAGCAGAATCGCCAGGCAGAACATATATACCGGAACCGCGGGGAAAAACTGGTGAGCAATAAACCCTGCGGCAGTGAGGTCGGCCGCCAGGGAAAAGACCCAGCTAAACCAGTAAAGCCAGCCAATGGTATAGCTCCAGCAAGGTGACGGCATAAACATCAGCGCGTAATGTTGAAATGAACCGGAGTGAGGAAAGGCGCATGATAATTCGCCAAGACACATCATCGTCGCCAGCATAATGGTTCCGGCAAACAGATAGGCCAGTAAGGTTCCCGCCGGCCCGACGCTGCTTAACGGTTCGGCAATGCCGATAAATAAGCCGGTGCCAATCGTGCCGCCCAGCGACATCATCAGCAGGTGCCGCTTCTTCAGGTTACGCCGCAGACCGCCTTCAGGCTCTGCTGGCGGTGGTTGTTGCAGGGTATCCATCGTTACTCCCTGTCTTGTGTGAGGTCAAAGATGCCGCCGCGACATAGCCGCGGCGGTTATGCGTTAACGCGTAAACCTCCAGGCGACGCCTTTGGTCTGGCAGGCCATTAACAGGCCCGTATAATCCAGCTCAAAGCGAACCACATCGCCTACTTTTAGCGACTGACGACAATCTTCAATATCCACCAGCGTATGATCGCTGGTTTGCCCTAAGATAGTGATAGCGTCGTCGCATGGCACACAGTTATCCGACGGCACATCCTGGCGACCAAACGCCAGCAATGCGCGTCGGCGTATGCCACGATCGACAAAGGTTTTACTTTGCAAAAAGGCATCGACGCCCAGCTCCCCGACCGGGACGGTCGGTTTACTGTTCAGTTCGATGATTTCCGCTTCCAGGATATACATATCGGAACAGGCTTTATCGACAGGTTTTGCGGAGTGGTGAAATTCATTCAGGTATTTCATGTCCACATATTCAATGCCGAATTCATGCAGTCCGCCGATGCGCAGATGATTCAGCCCCTGCGGCCAGATACCTTTATCCAGCAGGTGATAGCTGGTGCAGTTTCCCGCAGAAAGCCGCCGGACAGGAATACCGCTGTCGGCTTCCAGCCGGGCGGCCAGCGCCAGAAAATCCTCGCCATTTTTTACCGTTGGCAACACGGTGCCGTAACAATTAAAGTTGGTGCCCAGTCCATATAATTCCAGACCGGGCAGACCAGTAATCAGAGTCACGGTCTCAAGAATGCGTTGATATTCACCAAACCAGATACCCTCGCGTAAATCGCCCATATCCACCATCAGTAATACCTGATGCGTTTTCCCCTGGCGTTGGGCTTCTTGCGATAATGCCCGTAATACCACCGGCTCGCTATTTAAACTAATATCCGCGTAGCGCACCACATCTTCGATTTCACTCAGACACGGGCTGCGTAACAGGCAGGTCGTACATCCTGTCTCGCGTATTTTTTTCAAATTATAGGTTCGTGATTCAGCAATAACGGTAATTCCGCCGTTGAACACCGCCTGCGCGGTTTCCACGCAGCCGTCAAAAACTTTATTGACAGCCATCACGTCAATACCGCTACTTGCCAGCAGAGCTTTTTCCGTGCGGGCGTTTTCTTCCAGCTTGCGTAGATTTATTTCCAGAACTGGCATATACATTTTATTTTCCTCCCGCCATGCTTAAACGGGCATTACGTTTCTGCGCCCGATGGTAAATGTACTCCGCGACGACAACCGCCAGCACGGCTCCGCCAATAATTTTCCCGGCGTACTGGAAATATCCGCCCATATCAATTTGAGAAGGCGGAATAAATAACAGCGCAACGGCAAAGGCGATAGAAAGAAAGCCCAGCGCGGGTAAAATAGCCGGTAAAACCTTGCCCGGAATTTTAAAACTTCTTGGCGTATCCGGCTGAGTCTTACGTAAACGCCAGAACGCCGGGAACATCACCAGGTAAGGAATAAAATAGGTGATGGTCGTTAGCGCCGTTAACATCCAGTAAGCCGCCGCAACGCTTGGCGAAATAAAAGTCGAAAAACACAGGACCGTGACAATAATCGCCTGTACAGTCAAGGCAAAGGCGGGCGTTTTCCACACCGGATGTAATTTGCCGATTCGGTCCCCCAGCAGATTATCTTCACGCGAGGCTTCCTGGAGCATATAAATCGGCCCCACCAGCCAGGAGTTAATCTGCCCGAGAGCGCCAAAAAACATACAGATGGCCATAACAGGAATTAACCACGGCATATGCAGCGTGTCCGCAGCAGCATGCATAGCCTGCATGACGCCTGCCACAATGTCGGTTTTCCCGGCGGGTAAAAGCGTGTTTAGCGCCCAGGTGCCGACCATATAGATCCCAACGATAACGGCGGCGGAGACGGCCATCGCTCGCGGAAAATCACGCTGTGGATTACGGGTACGCCCGGCAATCATCGGGGCGACCTCCAGTCCGGCAAACGCAAACATCATGCTGGATAAGAAAACGATCGTATCCCAGTGTCCGAGATCCGGAATCCAGTTTTTCGCTGTAGTGTAGTCCGTCTGCATCTGGTGTCCGGTACATAGCCATACCACCGCCAGTAAAATGAGGATGGCGGAGGGAATAAATACGCCGCACCAGGCGCTGATGCTATTAATAATTTTTGTCCATTCCATCCCGCGGATATTCATCAGCGTTAATAGCCAGAAAATTATCGCGGAACCAATACCGATAAATGCTTTATTTTCCGCCAGGCCGCCGCCAATCATATAGCCCAACGCGGTAAAGCCGAATTGCAGCATTAATGGGAAAAACAGTACGCAGGAAAAGAGAAAACAAACCACGACAATCCATGCAATACGTTTACCAAATGCCTCTTTAATCCAGACAAATATCCCGCCATCTTTCGGCCAGCCGGTTGACAGCTCGCCGCATACCATCGCTAAAGGAAAAAACAAGCAGAATGCGGCGATCACCCATAACAACATGGCCGATGCCCCGTAAGGCGCCACGTTAGGGATTTGCCGCAAACTCAGAATAGCGATGACATTCATAAAGACAATGTCTTTGATGCCAAGTAAGCCAGAATTCGTGTTACTCATGGCCATCTCCTGTTATGCATTCAGGCATCACTGCCCTCTTCTTATCATCTGACGACGGGCTTCAGCATGAAACTGAAGCCCAAAACAGTATTAATAAATGTCGTACTTGACCATGTCTTCGTAACTGTCTTCCCGACGAATCAGACGCGTCTCACCATTTTTATCGATCATCACCACGCCCGTGCGCGGACGGTTGTTATAAACGGTTTGACTTTCAATGGTGTATGCCCCGGCATCAAGAAATGCGACAATATCGCCAACATGAGTCTCCTTCGGCAGTAAAAACTCTTCGCCTTTCACTCCCATGTGGAAATAATCCCCGCCATCACACAGCGGCCCGGCTAATTTTATCCAGGCGTCGTGCGCTGCCGTCATGCGAGAGGCGTTATAGACATAAAAGAACCAGTCAAAATGCTGGCTGTCAGAGAGTACGCTGTAACCAGCGTCGACAAATTTCCATTCAACGTGGCATTCCACATTGCCGTTAAGATCGTAATTTGTTTTACGTTTTTCGCAGGAGACTTCCGTCAGTAACACCGCCGCCGACCCGGTCACTTTACGTCCAGGTTCAATACATATTTCCACATCGGTACGCCATTTATGCACTTCGCGAATGACCGCATCGGCAAAATCCTGGGCGGTAATACCGGCATACATATTATCTTTTAACGGGTCGCCATTCTCGTCGTCATATTTATAGGGAACCGGAATTCCGCCGCCTACGTTGATCAAATCAAATTTAATACCGAGCACCTCTTCCAGGCGACGGGATTCATCCACCAGCACTTTAGTCGCTTTTGCGAAAGGCTCTGACTCCGGCACCTGATCGCCCACATGCATATGCAAGCCGCGCAAATGCACATAAGGCATCGCCAGAATGCGGCGGCAGGTTTCTTCCGCCTGTTCCAGGTCGAGACCCGACTTCGCATGGAAAGCGGTAACCAGTTCCGCATGCGTCGCCGAGGGAACATTCGGCTCTACGCGGACGCAAACATTGGCGACTTTCTTCAGCTTGCGAGAGATGGCATCAATATGTTCCAGCTCATACAGGCTATCAACATTAATAAGATACAGATCGTTGGCGATGGCATATTCCAGATCGGCAGGCTTTTTCACCACGCCGTTGAAGACGATCTGATCGCCGCGAAAGCCTATCTCCAGGCACTTGCGAACCTCATATTGTGAGTTTGCCTCCGCGCAAATTCCGGCGTCACGAATGGCTTTCAACACCCCCATGACCGAGCAGGTTTTTGACGCAAAGAAGGTTTTGGTATTTTTATGCGCCGCAAATGCCTGCTGGATTTCATTAATGTTACGAATAATCTCCGGCTCAGAAAACACATAGAACGGCGTGGGGTACTGGCGCGCCAGTGCGTCCAGATCGACCCCTTCAAAACACAAATGACCGTCTTTGTGCTGGAAACGGCGATCGCCGTTGATTACCTGCTCACGTAGCTGGTTGTAATTCTGCATAATCGAGTCAGTCATAACGCCCTCTGCTTAATGTTTATGGTAAAAATCCGCATTCTTTACAGGGATAAAGCAAAAGGCATGCCACTATTTTTTATAAAAATAATCAATTACTTATAAAAATAAGTTTTTCCTCATTTTCGTCATTGAGTTTGTTATTCATCACAACGACGAAAATTCGTCACTTTTATAATGGCAACATGAACAATAGATATGAGGAATGCGTGTATGGCATCCACCAATCAGGAACTGGCCTCGGCGCTCAGGATGTTTTCCCGCTTTTTCGATTTGATTCATCAGCCGTTGGCCGTCATTAATGAGCGTGGTGAATACGTTTACTACAATCAGGAAAGCGCGGATCTGGACGGCTACAGCATTGAACGGGCAATGGGAAAACATATGCTCGATGTCTATCCGGGCATGAAAGAGACGCAAAGTACGATGCTTTCATCGTTAAAAAAAGGCGTGGAATACATTGGCCATTATCAAATTTATTACAATGCGCGAGGCCAGGCCGTTGACTATCAGCACACCACCGCGCCGCTCTATGCAAGCGATGGCGGCATGGTCGGCGTTATCGAAATCGGCAGGAATATGTCCGGCGTCAGGCGGCTCCAGGAGCAGGTGGTAGAACTGAACCAACTGCTGTATGCCGATCACCATGAGAAGCACCATGCCATTATTACCGAAAACCCGGAAATGCTCAGTAATATCGCCAAAGCCAAACGGCTGGCCGCCAGTAATATTCCGGTGACGATTGTCGGGGAGACGGGTACGGGTAAGGAGCTATTTTCCCGCCTGATCCATCAATGCAGCAAGCGGGCGAATAAACCCTTCATCGCCCTGAACTGCGGCGCTCTACCGCCTACGCTTATCGAAAGTACGCTTTTCGGCACCGTGCGCGGCGCCTATACCGGCGCGGAAAATAGCCAGGGCTATCTGGAACTGGCAAACGGGGGAACGCTCTTTCTTGATGAGCTGAACGCCATGCCGATAGAGATGCAAAGTAAGCTGCTGCGATTCTTGCAGGATAAAACCTTCTGGCGGCTCGGCGGACAACAGCAACTTCACTCTGATGTCAGGATCGTTGCCGCCATGAACGAAGCGCCCGTCAAATTAATTCAACAAGAACGCCTGCGGGCAGATCTTTTTTATCGGTTGAGCGTCGGAATGTTGACGCTACCGCCGCTGCGCGCCCGCCCGGAAGATATCCCCTTACTGGCGAATTATTTTATTGATAAATACCGTAATGACGTGCCGCAGGACATTCACGGATTAAGCGAGACGGCGCGTGCCGATCTGCTCAATCACGCCTGGCCGGGTAATGTCAGGATGCTGGAAAACGCGATTGTACGCAGCATGATCATGCAGGAAAAAGATGGGCTGCTCAAACACATCATTTTTGAACAGGACGAGTTAAATTTAGGCGTACCGGAAACCGCGCCGGAAAATCCCCTTCCCTCGTCACCCGATCCGCAGTATGAAGGGTCGCTGGAGGTACGGGTTGCCAACTACGAAAGGCATTTAATAGAAACCGCGCTGGATACGCATCAGGGGAATATTGCCGCCGCGGCCCGCAGCCTTAACGTATCCCGCACCACGTTACAGTACAAAGTACAAAAATACGCTATTCGCTTCGGCGTGGTGCGTAATTGACATCGGCCAGCGGCATTGCGCCGCTGGCAAAGCCATTAGCCTTCGTTATGCATTTCCAGGTTTTCCATTTCGTTCTGGAACAGCACCGCTTTGGCGTCGTCATTACGTAATGAATCCAGGAAGTCGAGGTATTGCTGGTCTACGTCTTTGGTGACATATACCCCGTTAAATACCGAACACTCAAACTGCTGGATATCCGGATTTTCCGCGCGTACGGCTTCGATCAGATCGTTCAGATCCTGGAAGATAAGCCCGTCTGCGCCGATGATCTGACGAATCTCATCCACCTCGCGACCATGCGCGATCAGCTCATTGGCGGTCGGCATATCAATGCCATAGACGTTGGGGAAACGAATTTCCGGCGCGGCGGACGCCAGATAAACCTTCTTCGCGCCGGCTTCCCGGGCCATCTCGATGATCTGCTCTGATGTAGTGCCACGCACGATGGAATCATCCACCAGCAGGACGTTCTTATCGCGGAATTCCGCGCGATTAGCATTGAGCTTACGGCGCACAGATTTACGGCGTAGCTGTTGGCCCGGCATGATAAAGGTACGTCCCACGTAACGATTTTTGACAAATCCCTGGCGGTACGGCTTGCCGAGAATACGGGCAATTTCCAGTGCGATATCGCAGGAGGTTTCCGGGATAGGGATCACGACGTCGATGTCCAGATCTTCCCATTCACGAGCGATTTTTTCGCCAAGTTTGGTGCCCATATTCACACGAGCGCTGTAGACGGAGATTTTGTCGATAAAGGAGTCCGGGCGAGCAAAGTAAACGTACTCGAACAGACAAGGATTACTGACCGGATTATCCGCGCACTGGCGCGTGAACAGTTGCCCCTTTTCGGTAATATAGATAGCTTCGCCCGGCGCGACATCGCGCAGAAACTCAAAGCCCAGCGTATCCAGCGCCACGCTTTCAGAAGCGACCATATACTCCGTACGACCATCGCCAACGTCACGCTTGCCCAGCACTAACGGGCGAATGCCGTGCGGATCGCGAAAAGCCACCATGCCGTGGCCGATAATCATCGCCACGCAGGCATAGGCGCCGCGGATTTGACGGTTAGTCGCGGCAATAGCGGCAAAAATATTGTCGGCTTCCAGCGGATAGTGACGGAAGTTGTCGAGCTCGCTGGCGAAAATATTGAGCAGGATTTCGGAATCGGAGGTGGTGTTGATATGACGGCGCTTTTCTTCAAACAGCTTTTTACGTAGCTCGTGCGCGTTAGTCAGGTTGCCATTATGGGCCAACGTGATGCCATACGGCGAGTTAACGTAAAAAGGTTGCGCTTCGGAAGCGCTGGAGCTGCCTGCGGTAGGGTAGCGCACATGGCCGATTCCCATGTTGCCCTGCAAACGCTGCATGTGGCGAGCTTCAAAAATATCGTTCACCAGCCCGTTTGCCTTACGCAAGCGGAAGCAGTTATTCGCATCAATGGTGATGATACCGGCAGCATCCTGACCACGATGCTGGAGCACTGTTAACGCGTCATAAATCGACTGGTTGACCGGCATAACACCGGCGATACCGACAATACCGCACATACGTCATTTTCCTCGTTAAGCCACATCTCAGAACCTGTTACGTCCTGGGCAAGAAACTCGACGAGCTTTGCAGATAGTCAAAGAACCATCTGATGATGAAGCTGAACTGCGGGATGAGCTGCGATTTGCTCCAGTCTTCGCTTTTCGACAAGCCGGTAAAGGTATCAAGGAAGAACAGAATGGCGGCGACAATCAGCGCGCCTCGCAGTGCGCCGAAACAGATCCCCAACACCCGGTCAGTTCCCGACAGGCCGGTCTTTTCTACTAGCTGACCTATCACAAAATTCACGATAGCGCCGACGATAAGCGTCGCGATAAACAGTACCGCGATAGCAATCCCATTACGAACCAGTTCGTCTTCAAAGCCCGTAAACCAGACAGACAGGTAAGTGTAGTAGTGACTGGCGACAAAGAAAGCACAACCCCACGTCACCAGCGATAACGCTTCACGAACAAAGCCGCGGATCAGGCTAACCAGACAGGAAAAAGCAATCACCGCGATAATGGCGTAATCAATCCAGACCATAGATGTCCCACGATTTTACGCCCTGTCGTCCTGTTCGGGGCGCATTCTAACAGAAAAAGAAAACGTTTGCGTAGGGATTTCCTTCCCACGCGTAAATAAAAATGGCGCTGAAAAAATATTCAACGCCATCACACTTTTTATCTCTTCGGGCACGACCAGAAGAGCTGCCATCGGCCTGATAAGCGCAGGATACCAGGTTCATTCCTTCTGCCGGATGGCGGCGTAAACGCCTTATCCAGCCTACAGAACTTCGGCTATTACCAGGTGAACACCGTAGGCCTTAACGCTGCGCGCTCAGACAAAACGCGCCTTAGTTCGGGCTATATCCCATCACCACGCCGCTTAACCCGGAAATCTGCTTGAGCTCGCCAAGCGATCCTTTCATCTTATCTTTCGACGCATCCGGCCCGACGAGAATACGGGTTATTTTACCCTGTACCGGCGTTGAGGGGGAAGTATAAACCCGGAACCCGGCGGAACGAAGCTTGCCTACTATCTCGTTGACTTTATCCGCGTTTTTCAGCGCGCCCAACTGTACGACATAGGCTTTGCCGGTCGGCGCAGGTTTATCGTCGGCGACTGGTTGCGGCGCGGGCGTCGGCGTGGAAGCGGCGACAACCGGCTGTTGCGGTTTAGGCTGCGGTTTCGGCTTTTCAACCGGCTTCGGTTTAGGCGTCTCCGCCGGTATCGGATCAAGCTCAACATTGTTAGACGCCATGCGCGACGGGTCCAGCGATGGCGCTGCCGCATCTCCCGCCCGCACCTCTTCAGCCGCCCCTTCCGGCGGCTGTGTCGGCAGCGCCTGCGTTGCGGCAGGCATCATATCCGGCTCATCGCGGTCGCCAGGCTTCGGTACCAGTGGAATCGCAGCAAATTCATCCTGATAATGCTTTTTCTGTCCGTCCAGCAGACCGGGAAGCACAATAACCCCCAGCGCGACTAACACAATCGTGCCGACTAAACGATTCTGAAACTTACTCGCCACCGATTCTCCCCGCGTCTATCACTTCCATAACATGTGCGACGGTGTGGAACGATCCGCACACCAGCACGGTATCTTCTGGCTGCGCCGCGTCGATAGCGGCCTGCCATGCCTGCGCGACGCTATCATAGACATTCCCTTTCCCCAGATGTTCCAGAAGTTGTTCCGCCGTCGCGCCGCGCGGCCCCTCTAACGGAGCACAATACCAGTCGTCAACCACGCTTTTCAACCAGGCTAACGTGCCGGCGATATCTTTATCATGCAGCATACCAATCACCGCAAGCACGCGCCCGCGTTTCGGCAACATTTTCAGACGACCCGTCAGGTATTCCGCCGCGTGGGGATTATGGGCGACATCAAAGATAACGCGCGGCGACTCACTCACGATTTGAAAACGTCCCGGCAAGGTAGCCTGCGCAATACCGTCGCGAATCGCCTGTTCGTCAATGTTCAACCCGCTGGCGCGCAGCGCGGCCAGAGCGGTGGCGGCATTCGGCTGGGGAACCTGCGGCAACGGCAGTCCGGCAAGCGTGCCGTCGCCATCGGTAAACGCCCACTGGGTCGCTGTCACCTCATAACGCCAGTCAACGCCGCGACGCAGCAACAGCGCGCCGGTCTCCTGCGCGACATCCGCGATAGTTGCCGGCATTTCCGGTTCGCCGACGATAGCGGGTTTTTCCGCACGAAAAATCCCGGCCTTCTCGCGGCCGATACTTTCGCGATCCGGCCCCAGCCAGTCAGTATGGTCAAGCGCGATGCTGGTAATTACCGCTACATCGGCATCCACAATGTTCGTGGCGTCCAGGCGCCCGCCCAACCCGACCTCCAGAATCACCACGTCAAGGTTAGCCTGTTTAAACAGCCACAATGCCGACAACGTACCATATTCAAAATAGGTCAATGAAATATCGCCGCGCGCCGTTTCTATTTCCGCAAAGGACGCGGTATGCGCGGATTCCGCTAATTCTTTCCCCTGCACGCGCACGCGCTCGGTGTAACGTACCAGATGAGGCGAACTATAGACGCCCACACGGTATCCCGCCGCGATTAACACCGACTCCAGCGTGCGACAGGTCGTACCTTTGCCGTTGGTTCCCGCAACGGTAAAAACGAACGGCGCAGGCTTGAGGATGTCCAGACGCGCTGCCACCTGGCTTACGCGCTCAAGGCCTAAATCGATACTCTTGCTGTGCAGGTTTTCCAGATAAGAAAGCCACGAGGCCAGGGGCGACGCAGCTTGAGGTATAGATTTGTTTTTCATTGATTCCGCTGCTTCTTTACGGTGAAAAGCAAAAGGGCAGAGCCTGCGGCCCTGCCCTTTTCAGTTATCAGGCCTCAGACTCCTGATCCGGCGCCGGAGGCACCACCACGCCTTCACGCGGGGCGTCCGGGTTCGGCGCGGGCAGATTCATCAGCTTCGCCAGAATGCTCGCCAGCTTCAGGCGCATTTCCGGGCGGCGGACTATCATATCAATAGCGCCTTTTTCGATCAGGAACTCACTGCGCTGGAATCCTGGCGGCAGTTTTTCGCGAACGGTCTGTTCGATAACGCGCGGGCCGGCGAAGCCAATCAGGGCTTTTGGCTCGGCGATGTTGAGATCGCCCAGCATCGCAAAACTGGCGGAAACGCCGCCCATTGTCGGATCGGTCAATACCGAGATGTAGGGCAGACCACGTTCCTGCATTTTCGCCAGCGCAGCAGAGGTTTTCGCCATCTGCATCAGCGACATCAACGCTTCTTGCATACGCGCGCCGCCGGAAGCAGAGAAACACACTAACGGACAGTTATCTTCCAGCGCCTGTTCAACGGCGCGAACGAAGCGTGCGCCAACGACAGACCCCATTGAGCCGCCCATGAACGCGAATTCAAACGCGGCGGCGACAACCGGCATACCGTGAAGCGTCCCTTTCATGACCACCAGCGCGTCTTTCTCGCCGGTTTCTTTCTGCGCGGACGCCAGTCTGTCTTTATATTTTTTGGAGTCGCGGAACTTGAGCACGTCTTTTGGCTCCAGCTCGCTACCCAACTCCACAAGGGAACCTTCATCTAACAGGCTATGCAGGCGATTGCGCGCCGACATGCGCATATGATGGTCACACTTAGGACAGACCTCAAGATTACGTTCCAGCTCAGCGCGGTATAAAACCTGACCGCAGCTATCACACTTGGTCCACACCCCTTCAGGAATGCTTGCCTTGCGGGTGGGAGTAATGTTGCTTTTAATTCGTTCAATCCAGCTCATTGGTGACCTTTCTGCCTGAACCTTAGTCAGCTTTATTATAAGGGGCGCATAATGCCATTTTTGCCCCCAACAGACCATGAATGTTGCACATTAAAACATAACAGCCCGAAACTTTGGATAAAAAAGTGGTCGAACCGCTGAGTTACTTTCTATTTTGCGGCACGCGACGCAGCGCGCTTATGCCGGACAATCTCAATGACGCCAGGTAATATCGAAACCACGATAATCCCCACAATCAGCAGCTTAAGGTTATCCTGAATCAACGGTATCGTACCGAAGAAATAACCGGCGTAGGTAAAGAGCAGTACCCACAGCAGCGCGCCGATGACGTTATAGGCGGCAAAATGCCGATAGGACATGTGCCCCATCCCTGCCACAAACGGCGCAAAGGTTCTGACGATCGGCACGAAGCGAGCGAGAATGATAGTTTTACCGCCGTGTTTTTCATAAAACTGGTGGGTTTTATCCAGATAACTGCGGCGGAAAATTTTCGAATTCGGATTACTGAACAGTTTTTCGCCGAACAGTCGACCAATCGTGTAATTTACCGCATCGCCGACAATTGCGGCGATCAGCATTAACGCCACCATGACATGCACATTGAGATCGTTGGTTTCCAGCGAAGCCAGCGCCCCGGCGACAAACAGCAGCGAGTCGCCCGGCAGGAACGGCGTGACGACCAGGCCGGTTTCACAAAACAGAATCAAAAACAAAATAGCGTACACCCAGACGCCGTACTCCGCGACCAGCTCCGCCAGATGCACATCGATGTGCAGAATAAAATCAATAATAAAGTAGATCAGGTCCATATTTGTCTTTGCCTTTCTACCCGACACGTTTCGGGTGTGCGATTCGGATTAGTCCGCCAGAAATAGCGGGCCCATTGGTGGTTTTGGAAGGTCAAACCGGTCAGGGTAATCCACCGCAACCAAATATAGCCCTTCCGCCTTCGCCGTTGCCGCCGCCAGCGTTCTGTCCCTGGCCGCTAACAGCTCTGCGATCCAGCTCTCCGGCTGGTTGTGAGCGCCTACTTCCAGCAGGCTGCCGACAATATTCCTGACCATATGATGAACAAAGGCATTCGCTTTGATATCGACCACCACATAAGGACCGTGGCGGGTAACGTTGATGTGCATCACATTACGCCACGGCGTGCGCGACTGGCACTGCACCGCGCGAAACGAGGTAAAATCATTTTCGCCAAGCAGACACTGCGCCGCGCGATGCATCCGCTCTGCATCCAGCGGCTCATAGTAATGCGTCACGCCTTTTGCTAACACCGCAGGACGCAGTCGATGATTGTAGATGATATAGCGATAACGGCGAGCCGTAGCGCTAAATCGCGCGTGAAAATCATCCGGTACAGTTTTCACCCAGCGCACGGCAATGTCACCAGGCAAATTCGCATTTACCCCCAGCGTCCATGCCGCATCTTTGCGCAATGCGGTCGTTTCGAAATGGACAACCTGCCCGGTGCCGTGAACGCCGGCATCGGTGCGCCCGGCGCAGAACACGTTAATAGGTTCATTTGCCACCTGCGAGAGCGCTTTTTCCAGCTTTTCCTGCACGCTGCGCACTTCATTCTGACGCTGCCAGCCATAATACTTGCTGCCGTCGTACTCAATACCCAGCGCAATTTTATAGACCGGCGATGATTGCTGTCCGGACATCAGTACAGATACTCCTGCACCAGCTTCTCCGCAATTTTAACGGCCATCAGCGCGCCGCCGAAACGCACGTTGTCCGCCACTGACCAGAACTGAATTTGTTCCGGCATACCGTAATCATTATGCACACAGCCAATAGAGAGCTGTGGATTGCCGGAAGCGTCGCCCACCTGCGTCGGGTAATCCGTCTCTTCTGACAGTACGATATCTTCACCGCGGGAAAACGCCTCGCGCGCCTCTTCCGCCGCCAGCGGACGGAGCGCTTCAAAGCTCACCATCTGCGCATGGCCATAGAACACCGGCGACTGCACGACACTGGCGGAGATCATCACGCCATCGTCCTGCAAAATTTTACGCACTTCATCGACGATACGACGTTCCTGGCGCACGCTGCCTTCACGATCCGGCAGCAGCGGCAGCATATTGAACGCCAACTGGCGGCCAAAGAAATCATCTTCATCAATCGGTATGCCGTTAAGCAGCTTCGCACTCTGTCCGGCCAGCGCATCGACCGCTTTTTTCCCCTGTGCGGACGCTGATAACATACTGGTGACGGCGATGCGCGACAGTCCCCCCTGATCGATTAACGGCTTGAGCGCCGCCAGCAGTTGACTGGTCAGACTATCGGCGACCGCAATCACGTTACGGTTACGGTAATCCGCCAGTACATACGGGTTAACTTCCGGCACGACCAGCGGCACATCAGGCTCCAGCGCGAACAGACCGCTGGAATCTATCACCAGGCAACCTGCATTAGTCGCGTCGTCTATCCAGGCAGCCGATGCCTCTGCGCCGGCAACGAAAAACGCCAACTGCGCCTGCGTCCAGTCAAAGTCCGCCGCATCCTGGACAATGACCGACTTGCCACCAAAACGGAGGTGCTCGCCCGCGCTTTCATGACGCGCCAACGCATAAATTTCACCGACCGGGAACTGGCGTTCAGCCAGTGTTTCAAGCAGGGCTTCGCCTACGGCGCCCGTTGCGCCCAGAATGGCAATGTTCCAGCCTTCAGACATGGTGATTTACTCCAGAAATACATAAGCGTCCCTGTCGCATTATTCGACAGGGAGCATTAAGAAGACATTAATGTGCCGGGTGATGAACAGCGTTAAAACCTAGCTTACACAGCAAGGCGGCTGCCGTTTCGTCGTCACACATCACGTATAAAGACGACCATTCACGGCGCTCAAGATAATTTTTACGCAATTTATCAAATTCACCCGGAATTCCAGCGACTTTACGCAGCGGCGCATCGTCGCGGCGCACATCATACACCAAATGCGCCAGTCTTTTCAGCGTCGGTTGATCCAGCGGGCCATGAAGCGTAATACGACCAAACTCAGGCGCAGGCAGTAATGTCTCCAGCGCGACATGCTGCTCGCGGCCAATAAACGCGCTATACGCCTCAAAGACCTGGGTGGTGCCGCGCGCTTTGCCTTCCAGCGTATAGCCGGCAATATGCGACGTGCCGATATCCACGGCTTCCAGTAGCGCGACGTTAAGATCCGGTTCGCCCTCCCACACATCAAGCACCACGCTCAGCGGCTGCCCGGCATTAAGTCGCGCCAGCAACGCGGCGTTATCCACCACCGGACCGCGGCAGGCGTTAATGAGAATGGCGCCGGGTTTCAGTCGACGGATCAGCGTCTCATCGGCCAGATGCAGCGTTTTGTACGGTCCGTCTTTATAGAGCGGCGTATGGAAAGTCAGGACATCCGCTTCCTGCACCAGCTCATCCAGCGTACGAAAATCACCCTCGTCCCCGCGTGCGGCGCGTGGCGGATCGCACAGCAACGTGCGGATACCCAACGCTTCAAGCCTGGTCTGTAGTCGGCTTCCGACGTTACCCACGCCGACAATCCCTATAGTGCGATCGCGTAACGAAAAGCCGTCACGTTCGGCCAACATCAACAGCGCGGAAAACACATACTCCACCACGGCGATAGCATTACAGCCGGGCGCGGCTGAAAAACCGATGCCCGCCTGCTTCAGCCATGCCTCATCCACATGATCGGTGCCTGCCGTAGCAGTACCAACGAAGTTAATCGGCGTGCCGCTCAGCAGCGATTCATTCACTTTCGTGACCGAACGCACCATTAACGCATCGGCATGGTTCAATTCTTCAACGGGGATCGGGCGACCCGGCACTGCCTTTACCTCACCCAGGCGGCTAAATAATTCGCGGGCGTAAGGCATATTTTCATCAACGAGAATTTTCACGACTGTCGTACCTGTTTGAGAACGAGAGTTAACCGGACAAGTGTGCCATAATCTGGCCGCCAGGCATATATTGCTCAGATTTATGGTTAAAGGATAATTAATTATGCATCCCATCTCCGGCGCCCCTGCACAGCCTCCAGGCGAAGGGCGTAATCCTCTTTCCGCTGCGAGCGAGCAGCCGCTTTCCATGCAACAGCGTACGGTACTGGAAAGGCTGATCACGCGCCTGATTTCACTGACCCAGCAGCAAAGCGCGGAAGTATGGGCCGGAATGAAACACGATCTGGGGATAAAAAATGACGCGCCGCTACTGTCGCGCCACTTCCCCGCCGCTGAACAGAATCTTACCCAGCGTCTGGGCGTAGCGCAGCAAAATCACGCCAATCGTCAGGTACTTTCACAGCTAACAGAGCTGCTTGGCGTCGGGAATAATCGTCAGGCCGTCAGCGATTTTATCCGTCAGCAATACGGTCAAACCGCGCTTAGCCAGCTTACGCCCGATCAACTCAAAAACGTGCTGACGCTCCTGCAACAGGGGCAGCTTTCCATTCCGCAGCCGCAGCAACGTCCGGCAACGGATCGGCCATTATTGCCTGCTGAACATAATACGTTGAATCAGTTGGTGACGAAGCTGGCGGCCGCGACCGGCGAGTCAAACAAACTTATCTGGCAATCAATGCTGGAACTCTCCGGCGTGAAAAGCGGCGAGCTCATTCCGGCAAAACAGTTTACCCATCTGGCGACATGGCTACAGGCGCGGCAGACGCTGTCACTACAACACGCGCCTACGCTACATACGCTGCAAGCTGCGTTAAAACAACCGCTGGAGCCAGACGAGCTCACAGCGATCAAAGAGTATGCCCAACACACTTATCAAATTCAGCCGCAAACGGTGCTGACCACCGCACAGGTACAGGATTTACTTAACCATATTTTCCTGCGTCGCGTAGAGCGAGAGGCGGATGAGCTGGAACCGCTCTCTATTCAACCCATCTACCGTCCGTTCGCGCCGATGATTGAAACCGTGAAAAATCTGTCTGCGCAACCAGGCCTGTTGTTTATCGCGCTAATAATTGTACTGGCGCTTTTCTGGCTGGTTTCTTAACCACGCCGGAACGATAATATCGTCACCAGGATGCCAACCACTGCGGAGATCGCTCCCGCGAGGAATACGGAAGGATAGCCGCATGACGTGGCCAGCATGCCCGCCAGCGGGCCGGTAACGCCGTAGGAGATATCCTGAAACGCGGCGTAGCCGCCGAGCGCCGTACCGCGTACCTGTGCAGGTACGCGTTTCACAACCTCCACGCCCAGCGCCGGGAAAATCAGTGAACACCCAGCCCCGGTGAGCGCCGCGCCTACCAGCGCTATCCAGGCCGTCGGCGCCAGCCACAAGAGCAGCAGCCCTGCCGTCTCAACCAGCAATGAGACAACGGCGACCTTCACGCCGCCAAAGCGGTCCGGCATCCAACCGAACAACATGCGCATCAGTACAAACGCACCGCCAAACGCGGTCAGGGTGAATCCCGCCATCGTCCAGCCATTGCTGACAAAATAAAGTGAAATAAACGTACCGATGACGGCAAAGCCCACGCCCTGCAATGCCAGACCCAGGCCCGGTTTCCAGATAAGCCCGACCACGCTCCACAGTGAAGGTCGCTCCCCCGTATACGCAGGCACTTTACGCACGGTGCCGTTGAATGCCCAGGCCAGCAGCGGTAAAACCATCGTCGTCCCCGCCAGCGCCGCGAAGCCAAAGTGGCTATGGATCAGCAAGCCCAACGGCGCACCAGCCGCCAGCGCGCCGTAAATCGCCATTCCGTTCCACGACATCACCTTACCGGAACGCGTTGGGCCAACCAGCCCCAGTCCCCAGGTCAGGGTTCCGGTCAGCAGCTGGCTTTCGCCAAATCCGAGGATCAAACGCCCGACAATAAGCAGCGCGAATTTTACCGGCGCGGAAACCGGCAACAGCGCGGCCAGGAGCCAGGCGGCGCCCGCCAGTCCGCAGGCAAACATCCCCTGTAACGCCGATCGTTTAGCGCCATATTGATCCGCCAGCCGTCCGGCATAGCCGCGCGTCAGTACCGTCGCAAAAAACTGAATGCCCACGGCGATCCCAACCATCGTATTGCTATAGCCCAGTTCGTGATGGACAAAAAGCGGGATGACGGGTAACGGCAGGCCGACCGTCATATAGGTCAGGAAAACCGCAAAGGCGATGCGGAACAGCGAAAAATTCGCAGACGGGGTCGTTGTTTTTTGGCTAACTGCTGTCATGCATTACTCCAGAATGCAGAGTAAGGCGGGGAAAGGCCACGCCCCCCTCTACCTGAACGTCAGGATTAAGGTGCGTTGGATAACGTTAAACGCTTACGCATTATCGGAAGGATAATGTAGAAAGTGAAGTCTGCCTGTGAGACGCGAAACTTGTCAACCTTGAAATTGCAGCCAGGGTATCAACGTGGCGGCGTGTCATCAAACAGAAAGGGAAAGACCGCTTTCATCCCTCTCACCTTAAACCGTCCGGTCACCTGCTTGCGCTGTTCTGGCGTCAGTAACCTGAACATCATCTCCTGGATATCTTCAGGCTCCGCTTCCTGTAAGGAAATGGGTTCTGGCGTCGGTTCCTCTCCGCTGTCGTCCAGATAACGATGAACATAAAGAGGGAAAACAGATATATGAAACTCCTCGGCCTTTGATTTAACACGCTTACGCCTGACCCCCTCTTTCCCTTCGCTGTACTTATACAAACGTTCGCGAACCGCAGGCTCGCTTCCCGGAAACCCCGGTAAGCCAAGACATTCCTTAACCGTGAACCATTCCTTTGCCATCGGTTTCTTTCCTTTCTCCTGATGAAATAAAAATATTTCTTCTTTTTCGCGAAATTTTGCTTTCTTTCTGGCACTATTCTCAGAGTGAAAAAGAAAGTAACTTTCTTTTTCTCGCGCTAATTTTTACCTTAAAAATATCGGTGCCGATAACACATCTTCTTAGGATTACAGAATGGAACCAAAAAGCCAGGACTGGCATCGTGCAGATATTAAAAGTGCACTTGAAAAAAGAGGTATTACGCTCAGAGATCTTTCTCGTCAGGCCGGTGTGCGGAATTTACCCGAAAGGCAATTCAGGCGGGCGGTATCACGCTGGGGCATACGTATCATGCGAAAGATTATGGCCCAATGTTAAGAAGCGCCGGATTCACCGCCATTGGTACCTATGAAATGCCGCGCGAGGGTGACGTCATTATTATTCAACCTTACGCTGGCGGAAACCCGAGCGGTCACATGGCGATATACGATGGCGCAGAGTGGTATTCGGATTTTAAACAACGCGATATGTGGGCCGGCCCGGGCTACCGGGCAGCCAGGCCCTCATATACCATCTACAGGAAGAATTAATGAAAACGTTCTCCCTTGTCGCGCTTATCCTGTTGCTTTGTAGTTGCTCTGCGCCTCATCACGACAGTACGCAGGCCGTGAAGCAGTTCTATACCTCATGGATGACGACGTTCACGAACGATGTGAATACCCCTGACGACACCACCGCCTTAATGCAACGTTACGTTGCTAAAGAGGTTATTCATCGCCTGGCGCTAATACAGTCCCTTTATGAACAGGAGATTGTGGGGGCAGATTATTTTATGTATGCGCAGGACTATGCGCCAGAGTGGATTCCACAGTTACGGGTTGGGAAGGCACACCCTTTCCTCGGCGGAGAAAAAGTGGATGTTCTGTTGGCTACAGAGTCAACACCCATCCACCTGGAAGTTTATACCCGTTGGGAAGAGGGACGCTGGAAAATTTACCGCGTTCGGGATGCTGACAGGGGTTATGAACAGCCGATTTATGACGCAGGCGCCATCACCCAGGCTGAGGCCTGGTCAGCGAAAGTCGCGCCGGAATATAAGAAGCATTAAAAAAGGGAACCGCCATCGGTCTCTTGTTCGTACCGGAGAGGTTAAAGCGCCTCTTGCATCAGGCTCTTATTCTGTCGCTGAAAACAGTAAGCCGAAAATAACCCAGGCATTATTTAAAATATGAAGTATTATCGGTATCATTAGCCCACGACTTCTCATTCGAACAACGCATAATATCGATGAAAAAACAAACAGATAAACAAAAGTCACCGCAAAGAGATATTGTGTATGCATAATTGCAAAAGCGAGTGAGGTAATAATAATACCGGAAACTCTTGAGTACCGACCCCAACCGATACTGCTGTTTAATAAAAACCCTCTGAATATAATTTCCTCCGCCACAGGAGCCAGAAAGCACATCGCCAGCGTGTTAAGAAATTTATGAAGAAAAAATTGCCTTGATAACTCGGCCATCCAGGGTTCCGGGCCACTAAAAGCATTGTAGAGAACGGTAAGGCACACCAGGGCCAGCGCCGGAAAAAAACATTCCACAAATGATAAGCGGCCCAATGATAAAAACGGATAATACTTTGAATAAATACTCCAGGCAGCAATCGCATAGACAAAAACAATACTATATATAAAAGGCGCAGCCAGACCTCCCAAATAAAGCCAGGCATAGGAAGGCGAAAATGAGGCAAAAACAAAAATGCCAAGCAAACCAAATAAAACAGCCACACAACTCAAACTATGCCTAATTTTATCTAATGTATTAGTTGGCATTTATAGAATATCCATATAATTTGTTGTTCCCTGAATGAAAAAACAGGTCGCATTAGCGACCTGTTTCATTATTGATACTACAACGTAATAGTCAGGCTTACAACTTACGCATCACCAGCGTGGCGTTGGTGCCGCCAAAACCGAAGCTGTTAGACATTACAGTAGTCAGTTCACGCTCGGTCGTTTCGGTCACGATGTCCAGACCCGCAGCCTGCTCATCCAGCTCTTCGATGTTGATACTCGGCGCGATAAAACCGTGCTCCAGCATCAGCAGAGAGTAGATAGCTTCCTGCACGCCTGCGGCACCCAGCGAGTGGCCGGTCATCGCTTTGGTTGCTGAAATTGCCGGGCTGTTATCGCCAAACACTTCACGGATTGCACCGAGTTCTTTCACGTCGCCTACCGGAGTAGAGGTACCGTGAGAGTTCAGGTAGTCGATCGGCGTGTCTACGCCGTGCATCGCCATCTGCATGCAACGTACTGCGCCTTCACCAGACGGAGCAACCATGTCTGCGCCATCGGATGTTGCGCCGTAACCGACGATTTCCGCATAGATATGCGCGCCGCGCGCCAGAGCGTGTTCCAGCTCTTCGACAACAACCATACCGCCACCGCCCGCGATGACAAACCCATCACGGTGCGCATCATAGGTACGGGACGCTTTTTCAGGCGTATCGTTATATTTGGTGGACAGTGCGCCCATCGCATCGAACTCACAGGCCATTTCCCAGCACAGCTCTTCGCCGCCGCCAGCAAAAACGATGTCCTGTTTGCCCAGTTGGATCTGTTCAACCGCATTGCCGATACAGTGTGCGGAGGTCGCGCAAGCGGAGCTAATGGAGTAGTTCACGCCATAAATTTTAAACGGCGTAGCGAGGCAGGCGGAAACGCCGGATGCCATTGCTTTCGTCACCACATACGGGCCCACGGCTTTCAGACCACGCGGGCTACGCATGGCGTCTGCGCCAAAGACCTGGAATTTCGGGGAGCCGCCGCCGGAACCTGCAATCAGGCCGACACGCGGGTTATTCTGATAGACTTCCGGCGCCAGACCGGCGTCGGCCACTGCCTGCTCCATAGACAGATAAGCATAGATGGAGGCGTCGCTCATAAAGCGCACGACTTTGCGGTCAATGAGGCCAGTGGTATCCAGTTTTACGTTGCCCCATACCTGGCTACGCATGCCGGCGTCCTTCAGCTCCTGAGAGAAAGTGATCCCTGAACGTCCTTCACGCAGAGATGCCAGGACTTCCTGCTGGTTATTACCGATGCTGGAAACGATGCCCAGGCCAGTAATCACTGCACGTTTCATTCAATACCTCTGTAATTCGCACTATTTTTAAGTTTCGATTGGCACAATAGCGTACACTTGTACGCCGAACAAGTCCGATCAGCCATTTAGTACGGAAATTTGCGCCGTCAGGCACACATCGTTAAGATCGCGATACCGCCCGTCAGACGAGTAACTTACGTGAAACAATACGCCATACAACCCGCCACACTCGAATTTAACGCTGAGGGTACACCTGTTTCCCGAGATTTTGATGATGTCTATTTTTCTAATGACAATGGACTCGAAGAGACACGCTACGTTTTTCTTGGCGGCAATCGTCTTGCGGAGCGATTTCCCGTACATTCACATCCATTATTTATAGTCGCGGAAAGCGGTTTTGGCACCGGACTCAACTTCCTGACGCTGTGGCAGGCGTTTGACAGCTTTCGTTCTGCGCACCCACAAGCGACGCTGCAAAGGTTACATTTCATCAGTTTTGAGAAATTCCCGTTAACGCGCGACGATCTGGCGCTGGCGCACCAACACTGGCCGGAGCTCGCGCCCTGGGCAGAGCAGCTGCAGGCGCAATGGCCGCTGCCGCTCCCGGGGTGCCACCGCCTATTGCTGGATCGGGGCCGGGTGACGCTGGATTTGTGGTTTGGCGATATTAATGAACTGACCGACCAACTGGACGCCACGCTGAATCAAACAGTCGACGCCTGGTTCCTCGACGGTTTTGCCCCGGCGAAAAATCCGGATATGTGGACGCCAAACCTGTTTAACGCGATGGCGCGGCTGGCGCGGCCCGGCGCAACGCTGGCGACGTTTACCTCGGCGGGCTTCGTTCGTCGGGGATTACAGGAAGCCGGTTTTACCATGCAAAAACGCAAAGGCTTCGGACGTAAACGCGAGATGCTTTGCGGAGTGATGGAACAACACCTCATGCCGACCCTTTCCGCGCCCTGGTTTTACCGCAGCGGAAGCGAAAAACGTGAAACGGCGATCATTGGCGGCGGCATCGCCAGCGCGCTGTTATCACTGGCGTTACTGCGTCGCGGCTGGCAGGTGACGCTCTATTGCGCTGATGATCAGCCCGCCCAGGGCGCTTCCGGTAATCGACAGGGCGCGCTTTATCCGCTCCTTAGCAAACATGACGCCGCCATTAATCGCTTTTTCCCGACCGCATTCACCTTTGCCCGTCGCCTGTATGATGCCCTACCCGTCTCTTTTGATCATGACTGGTGCGGCGTGACGCAGCTCGGATGGGATGAGAAAAGCCAGCAGAAAATTGCCCAGATGCTGTCCCTGGCGCTGCCCGCCGGACTGGCCTCGGCGCTCAATGCCGAAGAGGCGGAACAGGCGGTTGGCGTGACGACACGCTGCGGAGGAATTACCTATCCGGCAGGCGGCTGGCTGTGCCCGGAACAATTAACTCGCGCAGTCATCGCACTGGCGACCGAACAGGGTTTACAAACGCGCTTTCGCCATACGCTCACGTCGCTCGTTGCGCAGGAGTCGCGCTGGCAACTGCGCTTTACGTCAGGTGAAACCGCCAGCCATGAGACCGTCGTCCTGGCGAACGGCCATCAGATTAACCGTTTTGATCAGACCCAGCCGCTGCCGGTGTATGCCGTCGGGGGGCAGGTCAGTCATATTCCCACCACCCCCGCTCTCTCGGCGTTGCGTCAGGTGTTATGCTACGACGGCTATCTGACGCCGCAAAATCCGCATAATCAGCAGCACTGTATTGGCGCCAGCTATCACCGGGGCGACGAAAGCACCGTCTGGCGCGAAGAAGATCAGCGTCAGAACCGACAGCGTCTGCTTGACTGTTTTCCGGATGCGAACTGGGCCACAGAGGTTGACGTTAGCGGCAACAGCGCCCGTTGCGGCGTGCGTTGCGCCACCCGCGACCATCTGCCGATGGTGGGCAATGTCCCGGATTACCATGCCACGCTGACGCATTACGCCGATTTAGCCGATAATAAAACGTCGGCGGCGCCTGCGCCTGTGTATCCGGGTTTATTTATGCTCGGCGCGCTGGGATCGCGTGGTTTGTGCTCAGCGCCATTATGCGCAGAAATTCTGGCGGCGCAGATGAGTAACGAGCCGATTCCACTGGATGCCGGTACGCTGGCGGCGTTAAATCCGAATCGGTTATGGGTGAGAAAGTTATTGAAGGGAAAAGCGGTGAAGTAATGGGCCAGTCAATAGCGGAAGGCGGCAAGCGTCGCCTTCCAGCCCACGGCGTTATTGTTTTGCCTTGTCGAACAAATTGTCCCACATCGCTTTGACTAACGCCTGATCGCGCGGCGACAGTTCGCCGGCGCCGATCGCTTTTTCCAGACTTTGGCTAACGTTGGCATAGACCGCCTCAACGGAGTGGTCATCACCGCTCTCCAGCTCGGCAATGGCTAACGTCAGGTGGCCACGCAGGTATCCACTGGCAAAAAGCTCATCGTCGCTGGCGTGCTCTACCATATCGTCAATTAATGCCAGAATGCGTGATTCAAACTCCGCGATCATCTTCTTTCCTCATTGTAAACGTGGCGCTGGCTTTAATTAAGCGCTTCCGGCCACGGGAACTGTTCCGCCTTAAGTTCGGGCGTGTGATAGTAATTCTGTAGCGCTTTGATGAAGCGGGCCGGACGTTCAGGAATGCCCTGCTCCAGATACGCCATTACCTGCGCATGAACCCGGCGCTGAAACGCCACGCGATCCGGCTCAATATCGCCTTCCAGATTGTCGCAACTGACGTTAAAGGGATACCCCGCCGCCACGCAAAACAACCAGTCGAAAGCCTGTGGCTTCACCTCAACGTCTTCGAATTGACTTTGGGTCTGCGCGTCGCGTCCGTCCGGGCAGTACCAGTAACCAAAGTCAACCAGTTCGCGGCGCGCCTTACCGGCGATACACCAGTGAGAAATCTCATGCAGCGCGCTGGCGTAAAACCCATGCGCAAAGACGATACGGTGGTACGGTACCTGCGCGTCAGCAGGAAGATAGATCGGTTCGTCGTCGCCTTTAATCAGACGGGTATTAAATTCTTCGGCAAAGCAGCCGTTAAAAATCTCAATTAACTGTTCGTAATGGTGCGTACTGTTCATTAATTCATCCCCAACCAGTGGAGGATCTCCTGTCCGTGGCTATCATAAAGTAACCTGGCGCTCATTACCGCCGAGACAATAACGATCATCGGTCTGATAAGCTTTTGGCCTTTGCTCAACACCAGACGCGACCCCATTCGCGCCCCTAAAAACTGACCAACCAGCATCACGAAGCCCGTCGCCCAGATCACTTTGCCGCCGATGATAAATAACAGCAGGCCGCCAACGTTGGAGGTAGCGTTAAGCACTTTGGCATGTGCCGTGGATTTCGCCAGGTTATAGCCACATAAGGTGACAAACGCCAGAGCGTAAAACGACCCGGCGGCAGGCCCGAAAAAGCCGTCGTAAAACCCGACGCATCCCCCGGCTATCAGCGCGAACGGTAATCCATACAGGCGGCGCTGGCGATCTTCCTCGCCCAGCTTCGGCATCAATAAAAAATAGAGGCCGATGAAAATCACCAGGATGGGCAAGATCTGGCGCAAAATATCCGCCTGCACGTGCTGCACCAGCAGCGCGCCGCTCATCGAGCCAATGAACGTCATCAGAATATTGAGCTTTTGCTCGGCCAGGTTTACCACTTTACGGCGAATAAAATAGAGCGAAGATGAGAGGGAGCCGCCGCACGCCTGTAATTTATTGGTCGCCAGCGCGTTTGCCGGCGACATCCCGGCGGCCATCAGCGCAGGAATAGTGAGCAGCCCTCCGCCCCCGGCGATAGAATCGATAAATCCTGCCAGTACGGCGACAAAAAACAGCACCACCAGCAGCAGCGGGGAGACCATAAACAGATCATAAAAATTGTCCATCAGAGTACATGCTCATCCAGTAGCGCCTGGCAGGAAGGCGGCAGCGGCGGCGGTGTCTTCTTCTCAGGCTTTGTGGTGCCAGGTTTTGGCGGTTCGAACCAGCTTTGCAGTTCAGCGCCGCATCCATCGCCCGGCGGGGGTAAAGGTTGATCTTCGCACTCCAGGCTGTCGGCAGGGCAGCGTAAACGCACGTGCATATGCGCGCGATGCTGGAACCAGGGGCGTACTTTACGTAGCCAGTCACGATCGCTTCCGGCATCGAGGCAAAGCTGTTGTTTAATAGCCGGATTGACGAAAATACGGGTGACCTCATTGTCTTGTGCCGCCAGTTTGATCAGACTGGCGATATCCGACGACCAGCGCGACGGCACGACATGTTTACCGTCGCGGGACACCAGATCTAACGCCTGCGGGCGCAATAGCTGCGCCTGGCTCCAGCGCGTTTTCGGCAACTGCAAGAAAATATCCACATCAAGCCCGGTCTGATGACTGGCGTGTCCGCCATTAAAGCGGCCTCCGGCAGGCATCCCCATGTCGCCTATCAGGACGGTTCCGAGCCCCCGTTGCTGCGCCTGATGACTCAACCGCTGGATAAACATGACCAGATCCGGGTGGCCGAAATAACGGCGCTGATCGGTGCGCATCACCTGATAATTATCGGACTGTACCGGCAACGTGTCGGCGCCAATGATGCATCCGTTGGCAAAGCTACCGATAGACTGGGCGGCGCCGGGGACAGGATGAGTTATTTTCTGCCACGGCGTCGCCGCCAGGCTGGCGCTACTGACAAACCATGCCAGCAGCGCAATCGCGGTTTTTTTCATTTCTTACCAGCGTGGAATCTCTGTCTTTACATCCGCATTCTGTGCCCGATGGCGCAGCAGGTGATCCATCAGCACGATCGCCAGCATGGCTTCTGCGATCGGCACTGCGCGAATCCCCACACACGGATCGTGGCGCCCTTTGGTGATCATTTCGACTTCTTCACCCATCCGGTTGATCGTACGTCCCGGCACGGTAATGCTGGAGGTAGGCTTCAGCGCCATATGCGCCACAATGTGTTGCCCGCTACTGATGCCACCGAGGATGCCGCCAGCGTGGTTGCTCTGAAAACCCTGCGCCGTGATTTCATCGCGATTCTGGCTGCCGCGCAGCGCCACTACGTTAAATCCTTCGCCGATCTCCACGCCTTTCACCGCATTAATGCTCATCAGCGCATGGGCGATGTCCGCATCCAGTCGGTCAAATACCGGTTCGCCAAGCCCTGCCGGCACGCCGCTCGCCATCACCGTCACTTTCGCGCCGATGGAGTCACCCTCTTTTTTCAGCGCGCGCATCAGTTCGTCCAGCGCGTCAAGTTTGTCCGCATCGGGACAAAAGAACGGATTAAGCTCAACCTGACGCCAGTCTTTAATCTCCAGCGGAATGTCGCCCATCTGGGTCAGGCAGCCGCGGATTTCGATGCCGAACTTTTCCGCCAGGTATTTCTTGGCAATCGCCCCTGCCGCTACGCGCATCGCGGTTTCACGCGCGGAAGAACGTCCACCGCCACGGTAATCGCGCAGGCCGTATTTCTGCTCATAGGTGTAATCCGCGTGTCCCGGACGAAAAACATCTTTAATCGCGCTGTAGTCCTGCGAGCGCTGATCGGTGTTTTCAATCAGCAGGCCAATGCTGGTGCCGGTCGTCACGCCATCAAACACGCCGGAGAGAATTTTTACCTGGTCCGGTTCGCGGCGCTGGGTAGTATAGCGCGAGGTGCCGGGGCGGCGTCTGTCGAGATCGTGCTGCAGATCGGCCTCCGTCAACGGGATGCCGGGCGGCACGCCATCGACGATACACCCAAGCGCCAGCCCGTGTGATTCGCCGAAAGTGGTTACGCGAAAGAGTTGTCCAATTGTGTTTCCTGCCATCACGGCTCCGTTATCGTTGTTGTCGTTTGCGTGTTTTAATCTTTATAAATATTGAAATGTTCACGGGCCGCGAGCAACTGCGCTTTGGTCAACATAAAGACGCCATCGCCGCCGTTGTCAAACTCCAGCCAGGTGAACGGCACATCCGGATACTGCTCCATCAGATGTACCATGCTGTTTCCGACTTCACAAATCAGAACGCCGTCATCGGACAGATAATCCGGCGCATTTCCCAGGATACGACGGGTCAATTTGAGGCCGTCAGTGCCGGACGCCAGCCCCAGCTCAGGTTCGTGGCGATATTCGTTCGGCAGATCGGACATATCCTCCGCATCGACATAAGGCGGGTTAGTGACAATCAGATCGTACTGAACTTTCGGCAGATCGCGGAACAGATCGGAACGGATTGGCGTCACGTGATGGATAAGACCGTGTTCTTCAATGTTATGCTCGGCGACAGCCAGCGCATCCGGCGAAATATCGACCGCATCAACCTCTGCGTCCGGGAAAGCATAAGCACAGGCGATGGCGATGCAGCCGCTGCCGGTGCACATATCCAGAATATATTTCGGCTGTTGGCTAATAAGGCCGGCGAAGTGGTTATTAATCAGCTCGCCAATGGGCGAACGCGGCACCAGCACGCGCTCATCGACATAAAATTCGTGGCCGCAGAACCAGGCTTTATTGGTCAGGTAGGCGACCGGGATACGCTCGTTAATGCGACGAATCACTCGCTCGACAATGCGGTGTTTTTCGCTGGACGTCAGCCGCGCGGTCCGCATATCTTCCGGAATATCCAGCGGCAGATAAAGAGACGGCAACACCAGTTGTACCGCTTCATCCCACGGGTTATCGGTACCGTGTCCATACCAGATATTCGCCGCGCTAAAGCGGCTTACCGCCCAGCGCAACATGTCCTGAATGGTATGCAGTTCACTTACTGCTTCATCGACGAAAATTTTATCCACGTATTCCTCCAGGGCATGCTCGCATTAAATTCGGCGGCTAGTTTGCCACGAAGGCAGGGATAAATCAGCATTGACGCGGCGGGAGAATACGAAAAATCCGTTTTGACCGTTCGGATATCCTCCAGGTCGGGTAAACTAAGGCAAAAGATCAGACGAGACCCACGAATGAAAAAGAAAACATCGCTCAGCGAGGAGGACCAGGCGCTGTTCCGTCAGCTGATGGTCGGCACCCGAAAGATTAAACAGGATACTATCGTCCATCGGCCACTGCGCAAGAAAATCACGGAAGTCCCTACCCGAAGGTTAATTCAGGAACAGGCGGACGCCAGCCACTATTTTTCTGATGAGTTCCAGCCGCTGCTCAATACGGAAGGGCCGGTAAAGTATGTCCGTGAAGATGTCAGCCATTTCGAGCTAAAAAAAATGCGCCGCGGCGACTATTCGCCGGAACTGTTTCTGGATTTACACGGCTTAACGCAGCTTCAGGCCAAGCAGGAACTGGGGGCGCTGATTGCCGCCTGCCGTCGGGAACATATTTTTTGCGCCTGCGTCATGCATGGACACGGTAAACATATTCTGAAACAGCAAACGCCGTTATGGCTGGCGCAGCATCCGCATGTGATGGCCTTTCACCAGGCGCCAAAAGAGTACGGCGGCGACGCCGCGCTGCTGGTGTTGATTGAAGTGGAAGAGTGGCAACCGCCCGAATTACCCTGATGCGGAATTGCCGGATGGCGGCGCAAGCGGCTTATCCAGCCTACGAACAGCCAGCGCTGTCGTAGGCCTGATAAGCGAAGCGCCATCAGGCAGCAAAGATTAAATCGCTTTCGCCATTTTCAGATTGCAGGGACTCATTTGCCAGTTGAATGTCCCCTTGCCGCTTTCATCAAGCGTAACGTTGGCAATTGCGGACGTCGTGAACATCGGCGGCGTTTCGCCCGGACAAAGCTCAGATACCAGGTATCCGACCAGAGGTAAGTGAGAGATCACCAGCACCGATCCGATCTCTTCATTGGCCAGCGCCTGGAGGTAGGCGCTGACCAGACCGACATCGCCACAGGGCGTTAGCTCCGGCAGGACATCCACCTGAGCCGGCAGATTCATACAATCGCCGACCACATCTAACGTCTGTTCGGCCCGAAGAAACGGACTCACCAGAACACGTTCGATATCCACTTTTTGACCTTTCAGCCAGTTCGCCATCAGGCGAGACTCGTCACACCCACAAGGGGTCAAGGGACGAACCGAATCACTGGCGGCATCGAGGGCTGCGTCGCCGTGACGCATGATAAAAACTTGCATATTGCACCGCTTTTGTTAACCAGTTTCACCAACACGCTTACCACATGCCCCTATTGGCTGCGGCAAAAATGCGGTGGCCGGCATTGTGCCTTATCCATTCACTGAATGAAACGCTGTTTTTTACCTCAATGGCGTAAGTATAGTCAATCCTTGATTATTATTTCGCCACTAAGGAGGCATTCAGTGCGGATTCATATTCTCTTTGACCTCAATTTCCCTGGTCAGTTTCCCCATTCGTCCAGAAATGCTCCCTGCGCTCCGCCATGCGCACTAATTGTTCACAAGGCGCGTAACGAGGACCGTAAAGTGCGGCCAGGCGCTGTAATGTCGCCACCATTTCACCCGGCCCGAGAGCATCCATATAGCGGAACGGGCCACCGAGAAACGGCGGAAAACCGATACCAAACACGGCGCCGATATCGCCATCGCGCGCGCTGCGAATCACTTTTTCGTCGAAACAGCGCGCCGCTTCGTTAAGCATTAACATGACACAGCGCTCTGCCACCTGCTGCGCAGATAGTCGACTCTGCCCTTGCACGCCAATAAGCTTATAAATAGCAGGGTCAACCTGTTTTTTGCTTTTACGCCCTTTTTCGCCATAAAGATAGAAACCGCGACCATTTTTTCTACCTTTGCGATCGTCATTCAAAATTGAAGCGACAACATTTGCAGGCGCGCTAAAACGTTCTCCATACGCCGCCTCAAGCACAGGAATAATTTTAGTGCCCGTGTCGATTCCTACCTCATCCAAAAGTTGGATTGGCCCCACCGGAAAACCAAATTTTACCAGGGCGGCGTCAATATGTTCGACGCGTTCGCCTTCAGTCAGCATCCGAATCGCCTCATTGATATACGGCGCAAGAATTCGGTTAACATAAAACCCGGCTTTATCACTGACGACTATCGGGGTTTTACCCTGTTTTTTCGCCAGCTTAACGGTCGTGGCGATGGTCTGCGCGGAAGTAGACGCATGAGGAATAACCTCAACCAGCGGCATTTTTTCGACCGGGCTAAAAAAGTGCAATCCAATCACCTGTTCCGGTCTGGCCGCATTCGCCGCAATATCGCCAATCGGCAGGGAAGAAGTATTGGAGGCAAAAATGGTGTGAGCAGCGCAATTTTGCTCCACTTCCGCCACCATCTGTTGTTTTAACGGCAGATCTTCAAACACCGCTTCAATGACCAGATCACGATGACTGAAACCACGGTAATCGGTAGAACCTGATATCAACGCCAACTGTTTATCGCGTTCGCTGGCTTTGATATGGCGGCGGCGTACTTTTGTTTCAAGCAGATCCCAGCTGTATTTCAGAGCATGATTGATCCCCTGAGTATTTATATCCTTAATTCGTACTGGCAAACCGCCTTTACAGGCCGTAACCCAGGCGATACCGCCGCCCATTAACCCGCCGCCTAAGATGCCCACGCTGTTCAGCGGGCCGGGCGGCGCATCGCTACCGGGATCTTTTTTCACCTCGGTACTGGCAAAGAAAACAGCGCGCAGCGCCTGCGATTGAGGCGTCATCGCCAGCTCGCCGAAAGCGCGCGCTTCCGCGTCATAGCCGCTACTGCTGCCCTGCGCCAGTCCGGTTTCAATCACATCAATGATCCGCTCCGTCGCCGGATAATTACCCTGCGTTTTTTGCGCTGTCTTTTTACGCACCAGGCGAAATAACAGCGCGCGCCCCAGCGGCCCCGCCAGGATACGTTCACGGACCGGTAATGTCCGCTGCGCCAGGCGTTCTTTTTTAGCCAGCTCGACAGCCGCTTCCAGTAAAATAGTTTGCGGCACCACATCATCAACCAGCCCGGCTTTAAGCGCCTGTCTGGCGCGAAGCTGTTTACCTGTCAGGATCATATCCAGCGCGGTACTGACCCCCACCAGCCGTGGAAGTCGCTGCGTTCCGCCCGATCCCGGTAAAAGCCCTAACTGTACCTCCGGCAGTCCAAGAACGGTTTTAACGTCATCGGTACAGATGCGCCGATGGCAGGCCAGCGCCATTTCAAGGCCGCCCCCCAGACAGGCGCCATGAATGGCAGCGATAACCGGAACAGGCAACGCCTGGATCTCCGCCATCAGTTGTTGCCCCTGACGCGCCAGCGTTTCCGCTTCCTGCGCGTTTTGGCAGTGACCTATCATGTTGATATCAGCGCCAGCAATAAAGTTATCTGCTTTGGCTGAGATAAAAACAACGCCCTGCAACGCTTTGTTTTCCCGGATCTGCTTCAGAATGGCGCGTACCTGCGCGGCAAACTCCGCTTTCAGGGTGTTCACCTTTTCTCCAGGGACATCAATAGCGACAACCGCGACATTATCCAGACGCACGTTAAGCATAAAAGCTGATGTGGTAGTCATTATTCCGCCTCCAGAACCATCGCCGCGCCAAGACCGCCAGCCGCGCAGGCCGTGACCAGGCCAAAACCTCCGCCCCGACGCCGTAACTCATGCAACGTTTGGGTTATCATCCGTGCGCCCGTTGCGGCAAAAGGATGCCCGTAGGCGATTGAGCCGCCGAGCACGTTGAATTTAGCGTCATCTACCTCCCCTGTCGCCTGCGCACGACCAAGCACCTCACGGGCAAATCGTTCGCTGCCCAGCAGTTGTAAGTTCGCCAGAGTCTGAGCGGCAAACGCTTCATGCATGTCAAAAAGCGTCAGATCTGCCATCGTCAACCCAGCCCGCTCCAGCGCCAGCGGCGTTGACCAGGCCGGCCCCAATAGCATGTCCTGCCAGACATCAATAGCGGTAAAGGCGTAGCTGCGCAGATAACCAAGCGGGTGCAGCCCCAGCTCTTTAGCGCGGGATTCGGTCATCAGAATAACGGCGGCAGCGCCGTCGGTCAGCGGTGTACTATTGGCGGCGGTCACAGAGCCATGTTTTCTGTCAAAAGCGGGACGCAGTTTAGCGTAGTCCGCCAGCGTGGAGGTGCCGCGAATGTTGTTATCTTCTGCAAAGGGGTTTTTATACGGCGGCACATAGGTCGTCATCACTTCTTCCGCCAATTTGCCATCCGCCCATGCCTGCGCGGCGCGCTGATGTGAACGATGCGCCAGCGCGTCCTGCTGTTCACGCGTAATACCATACGTTTTCGCCATCTGTTCGGCGGTATCGCCCATGCGCAGACCGGTGGAATACTCAGCAACGGCGGGAGGCACAGGCAGCAGGTCGCGTAAGCGCAGACGAGAAAAAAGCGTCAGCCGTTGGCGGGTCGTCCGGGCTTTATTGATATCAACCAGTACCCGCGCCAGGGCTTTACTCACGCCTATTGGCAGTACCGACGACGAATCTGCGCCGCCAGCGATACCCGCGCGTATCGTGCCGGCCACCAGGCTTTCCGCCACATTCGCTACCGCCTGAAAACTGGTGGCGCAGGCGCGGCTTACGCTATAGGCATCGGTATGAACATTCATCCCCGTACCCAGCACAATTTCGCGCGCAATATTGGGGGCTTCCGGCATTTGTACTACCTGACCAAAAACCAGTTGCTCAATGGCATCGGCTGGAATTTCACTGCGCGCCAGCAGCTCGCCTACCACCATCTTGCCGAGATCAACAGCGGGAATACCATGAAATGCAGTGGCCTGACGAGCGAAGGGGGTTCGTAACCCACTGACAATAGCAATGCGATCGCCCTGGCGGGTGACCAACGGTAAAGCCTGACGCATAGTACTCCCCTGTAAAAAATAAATTAGTGGTCTGACCTGATCACAGTCTTAACCAATTTTTTACATTTAGCCAAGCAGAGAGAAAAGAAAGTGGGAGCCAAGGCACAGTGAAGGGAAGCGACAAAAAAAGAAAACGCCTCCGCCAGATGATGACGGAGGCGTCGTGAATGAACGGATTAACGCAGGCCGAGCTGGAAGATCAGCGTTTCTGCTTCGCAGGCGAAAACAAAATCAATATCCAGACGAACGCCTTCGGATTCCTCGGTAAAGGTTGGCGTAATTTGGCAAGGTTCAGACTCCACGCTACGCGCTTTTTCGGTTAACGCCGCCAGCGTCTCTTCAGCCTCTGCGCGGGTAGCGAATACGCGGCTGTATGACGCGGTGCAATCGGAGTTGTCCATGATGGTTCCAACGTCCATACAGCAGCAAACCGGGGTTTCATCAGCACTGCATTTACTCATTGTAGATTTCCTCTGTATTTGCACCCAGGGTGCCAGATAAACGATGGGGATATTTTACGCTCCCGGCATTCGCCTCTCCAGTCGTTAATGGTGGGAAACGCGTTAAGTGACCGAAATCACACTTAAAAATGATCTAAAACAAAAATCGCGCGATCGGGTGACCGTTAAGCCCGCCGATTTTGCCAGCCAGATCTCGTTTCTAAGATCACAATTGAAAAAACTTATAAACATACTTGCAACATTCTAGCTGGTCAGACCTATACTCTCGCCACTGGTCTGATTTCTAAGTCGTACCGCAGACCCTACACTTCGCGCTCCTGTTACAGCATGTAACATAGTTTGTATAAAAATAATCAATGAGGTTATGGTCATGAGCCAGAAAACCCTGTTTACAAAGTCTGCTCTCGCAGTCGCAGTGGCAATCATCTCCACCCAGGCCTGGTCTGCAGGCTTTCAGTTAAACGAATTTTCTTCCTCTGGCCTTGGCCGGGCCTATTCGGGTGAAGGCGCAATCGCAGATGATGCGGGTAACGTTAGCCGCAACCCGGCGTTAATTACCATGTTTGACCGCCCGACGTTTTCAGCGGGCGCGGTTTATATTGATCCTGATGTTAATATTAGCGGGACATCGCCATCTCGTCGGACGTTAGATGCGGATAACATCGCGCCGACGGCCTGGGTGCCGAACGTCCATTTTGTCGCCCCGATTAACGACCAGTTTGGCTGGGGGGCTTCTATTACCTCTAACTATGGTCTGGCGACAGAGTTTAACGACACATACGCCGGCGGCTCGGTTGGCGGTACGACCGATCTTGAAACCATGAACCTGAATTTAAGCGGCGCTTATCGTTTAAATGAGGCCTGGAGCTTCGGCCTCGGCTTTGATGCGGTATACGCGCGTGCAAAAATCGAACGTTTTGCGGGCGATTTAGGCCAGTTGGTCGCGGCACAGAATCCGGCGCTGGCGCCGGTCGCGGGTCAGATTCCCAGCGACACCAAGATTGCCCACCTGAACGGTAATCAGTGGGGCTTTGGCTGGAATGCCGGTATCCTTTATGAACTGGATAAAAATAACCGCTACGCGCTGACCTACCGCTCGGAAGTCAAAATTGACTTTAAAGGCAACTACAGTAGCGATCTTCCCATCGCTATAAACCGATTTAACCTGCCTATCCCAACGGCAACTGGCGGCGCGACGCAGTCAGGCTACCTGACGCTGAATCTGCCGGAAATGTGGGAAGTGTCCGGTTATAACCGTGTGGCGCCACAGTGGGCCATCCACTATAGCCTGGCCTATACCAGCTGGAGCCAGTTCCAGGAATTGAAGGCAAAATCGACCGCTGGCGATACGCTCTTTGAGAAGCATGAAGGCTTTAAAGACGCTTATCGCATTGCGTTGGGCACCACCTATTACTACGATGACAACTGGACGTTCCGTACCGGTATCGCCTTCGATGACAGCCCGGTACCAGCGCAAAACCGTTCTATCTCTATTCCGGACCAGGACCGTTTCTGGCTGAGCGCCGGTACGACTTACGCCTTTAATAAAGATGCGTCTGTCGACGTTGGCGTCTCTTATATGCATGGTCAGAGCGTGAAAATTAATGAAGGCCCTTATCAGTTTGAATCTGAAGGGAAAGCCTGGCTGTTCGGTACTAACTTTAACTACGCGTTCTAATCTCTTTCTGAAACGGATCAAAAAGGTGAGCATTGCGCTCACCTTTTTATTTACTGCCGTTTATTCCGAGTCGATCTCTTTGAGTTCGTCCTGAATCGCCTGTGCGTTCGGGTTTTCCTGCGGCTTGAGTTTTCCGCCATTGGCGATAAAGTCATGACGCTGGAAGTACGCCTCGCGCACCATAATATAAGGATCGGAAGACTGGCGCAGCAAACCATCGGAGTCCAGCAACTGCGCGCGGGTTTCTATCCCTTCGATAGTCCATTTTCCTATGGACATTGGCCAGGTCAACCACGAGAGCACCGGATACAAGGTATCCGCCATATCCCCGCCATCTTCACGCAGCGTGAAGCTGCCGTAGAACGGAAGTTGCATATAAGGCCCATACCCCACGCCATAATGGCCCAGCGTACTGCCAAAGCGATGCGGTTCAACGCGCTGCAGCTTAGGATTCGCCATTCCCGCGACGTCAATAAAGCCGCCCATCCCTAATAAGGTGTTCAGGAAGAAACGGGTGAAATGCACCATACCCTGATAAGGATCGCCCTGCAGGAAATAGTTCACCATGATCGCCGGTTCTTCGAGGTTGCCAGTGAAATTACTTAAACCGTTACGCGCAGGCTGTGGAACATAATCACGCCAGGCGACCGCGACCGGCCGAACAACATACGGGTCCAGCACATTAAAGTTGAAGTTGTACATGGTGCGGTTAAACCCTTCAAATGGGTCTGAACGCCCCTGCTGTTCTGTACCGGAACTCGCACACCCGACCAGCAGTGTGGTTCCCAGCGCCAGCGCCGACAGGCGAAGCTTCATAGATGTCTCCCTGTGAATTATGGCTATCGCTGATTGCCATCCATGACGGAACGCTACCGTATCCGCCTGTTTAGGTGTGAGCGATTTTAACAGCACGTCAAACGATGTCTATATGCGCGATCTCATTGCTCTGAGCATAGCCTGGTAACGCAACAACGTGACGGCCCTATTCTAACGAAACAGATAAAAACGAGCGTGATCATTTTTATTTTTTCGGAGAATGCCCCGGCCTGGGTAAATGAAAAACCGCTACGCTTTATTAATATGTGTTAATCAGCAGAGATCATCATGGATAGCCTTAACGACAATAAAATTAACCGGCACAGCAGTGACCTGGAAGTTGAAAGCGAAGAAAAACAAAGCGGTAAAGAGATTGAAGTGGATGAAGATCGTCTTCCTTCCCGCGCCATGGCGATTCATGAACATATTCGCCAGGATGGTGAAAAAGAGATGGAACGCGATGCGATGGCTTTGCTCTGGTCAGCCATTGCCGCAGGACTTTCTATGGGGGCATCACTCCTGGCGAAAGGGATTTTCCACGTGCAGCTTGAAGGCGTTCCCGGCGGCTTTTTACTGGAAAATCTCGGCTATACCTTTGGTTTTATCATTGTCATCATGGCCCGCCAGCAATTATTTACTGAAAATACCGTTACTGCCGTATTGCCGGTAATGCAAAATCCCACTCTGAGTAACGTTGGCCTGCTGATGCGCTTATGGGGCGTAGTCTTATTGGGCAACCTTATTGGCACCGGGGTTGCGGCGTGGGCATTTGAATATATGCCTATATTTGATGAAGAGACCCGCGACGCCTTTGTCAAAATTGGTATGGAGGTCATGAAAAATAGCCCAACGGAGATGTTTGCCAACGCGATTATCTCTGGCTGGATCATCGCCACAATGGTATGGATGTTTCCTGCTGCAGGCGGGGCGAAGATTGTGGTCATTATTTTGATGACCTGGCTTATCGCGCTGGGCGATACCACCCATATTGTCGTCGGTTCCGTTGAAATTTTGTATTTGGTTTTCAACGGCACGCTGCCCTGGAGCGACTTTCTCTGGCCCTTCGCCCTTCCCACACTTGCCGGAAATATCTGCGGCGGCACCTTTATTTTCGCATTGATGAGCCACGCGCAGATCCGCAACGATATGAGCAATAAACGTAAGGAAGAAGCGAGGCTACGCGGCGAGCGCCTGGAACGGGAGCGGAAAAAAGCGGAAAAACAGCGCTGAGTGGCGACGGTTTAACCAGTCAGGCGGCGCTACACTTACTCCGGCGAATAAAAAACGCTATACTGGCGCCGCGTTGTCCCCTTAGTTAAATGGATATAACGAGCCCCTCCTAAGGGCTAGTTGCAGGTTCGATTCCTGCAGGGGACACCACTTTTCCGTTCTCCCTCGTCCGTAACAGTTCTCGAATCCATTTTATAATCAGCATCTCCACTCAATATTAGTTCTTAGGCGTTCGTAGCAGATCGTTGACTACCGCACAATAATGCGGGCATATTGTGGGCACATGCTAAAATGACCACGGATTTATGCCCACATGCTCACGGTTAAGCAAATTGACGCAGCAAAACCTGCAGAAAAATCATATCGCCTTGCTGATTCTGGAGGCCTGTTCCTGTTCGTACCTCCATCAGGCAAAAAGGTGTGGCGAATGCGCTACCGGTTCGAAGGAAAAGAAAAGACGCTGGTCATCGGTCCCTATCCGCAAATCTCCCTTACCGAAGCCAGGGCAAAACAGTCTGACGCGAAAATGAAGCTGCTTGCTGGCGTGGACCCATCAGAACAGAAACAGGCTATAAAGAAGAAGGAAAAGGAAGAAGTAGCTGATTCGTTCGGTGATATCTTCAGGGAGTGGCATGCTCATAAATCGAAGGTATGGTCGAAAGGATATGCTGACGAAATGATGAACATGTTCACTGACGATATATTGCCGCTCATCGGGCATCTTAGAATGGAAGAGGTGGAGCCGATGATGCTACTGAAGGTGATCAGGCTATTTGAGGACAGAGGGGCGATGGAACGTGCTGATAAGGCTCGTCGCAGGTGTGGCGAGGTTTTCAGCTACGCAATAGTAACCGGAAGAGCTAAATATAATCCGGCTCCAGACCTTGTTGGGGCAATGAAGGGTTACAGAAAAAACAACTACCCTTTCCTACCTATGCATCGCATTCACGAATTCCAGAGGGCGCTGAATGGGTATGGAGGCTGGGTTATAGGTAAGATTGCTGCTCAGGTTCTTCACTATACAGCAATGCGAACAGTGGAGTTACGTTCGTTGGTATGGTCAGGAATTGACTTTGAAAACAGGCTGATCACCGTTGACCCTGAAGTCATGAAAGGAAGAAAACTGCATGTCGTTCCAATGTCAGAGCAAGTTACAGCGCTTTTCAAATTCCTGCAACAAATCACCGGACAGTACGAACTTTGCTTCCCGGGAAGGAATGACAGGAAGAAGCCAATCAGCGAAAACGCCGTCCTTGGTGTAATCCGCAGCATAGGATATGAAGGGCAGACATGCGGACACGGTTTCAGACACCAATTCAGCACGGTACTCAACGAGAAGCACTGGAACAGCGACGCAATAGAGATGCAGCTGGCACACGTAAGCGGCGGGACGCGCTCAGTTTACAACCATGCTGCATATCTGGCTACCCGCAGAGAAATGATGCAATTTTGGGCGGACTGGCTTGATGAGAAGGTGACGTAATACCACCAAAGCAAATTATGAGGTAGGGAACTTTCTGTACAGCGTCGACAGCCCCACGTCATAAATTATCGCTACACATTATTACCATCAGTTCGCTCTTCCTTCATCCTGGCTTCCACCATAACGATATGGGCGGCATCCTGTTTCTGATTCCAGACGCTGTCAGCAGGCATTTCAACACGCGCAGAAACAAATGAGTCTGACGGTATATCAATCGGATCTCCATTTGTCAGATTATCAATCTCGTTTCTGGCAAATTCTGGCGATTGCGGATGTGTACGATGGTATGTTTTTACAAGAATCGAACCGTCTGTATTTACCTCATAATCAAGCCAGATACGGGGTTGCTTGTTTATATCAAGCGGGATATCAAATCCTCCGTCAGTACCGCCCCATGCAGCATCAGAGTTCATCCCCAGACACCCTGATATCAAATATTCCCCAACGGCAAGCCGCGTTACCGTTATTCCCTCCGACTCATGGTTTACATCAAAACTACCGTCTGCATAAATTTTAACAACCGGAGACGCTATTTTTATAAAACCATTTGTGTCTATTGAGGTATTGAGGTCCCTGATCAGAAAGTCCCGCCAGTTGGTTAACCGCGGAGAACTTCCGCCAAATCTTTGACGAATTCTCGGAGCAGACTCCTGAATTGACGGGAATGAAACTTGTGCATAATTACCGTTTTCACCAGTATTTCCTGATTCAGAAACGTTCAGAATAGTTGAATATGGATATGGTTTACCATTACCACCGGCTTCCTGCCCATCACCGAGAAAAAAAGAACATGTTGGTAAATGTGGATCACCTGCATTTTGCACACTCCTGTTTACCTGAAGCGCCCCTATACCATTGCATGCAGACTGATGGGTATTACCCCCGGTCCCTCCCTGATACAGGCTTAATGGTGTGGTTAATCCGGCTATACTGGTTATATCGCGATTAGCTCCACTCGAAGCCTTTTGGTTAAGTGTTTCACTAATGTTATTCCACGAAGGGCCGTTCCACGAAGAACCATCAGGTAATTTGATTGTTATGTTACCGGTTCCACTAAAAATGCTTTGCCAGTTCTGCTTATCGTAATTCAGTCCTCGCAATGCCTCAGCGCTTTGAGCCACCAAGGCAGCCGTGACCATGTTCAAAGCAACACGAGGCACGGCAGACCACGCAGCGCCGGATTGTGTCGGGCCTGTGTAAACACTAACCAGCGTCAGTGATGTATTGTTATTTACTGTTTTAACCGGGAGTGTATAAGGGACGCCGCCGACAGTTACGACAATAAAATCACCGGCAGCAAGTTCTGTGGTAAATGCGGTTCCGCTGCCAGCAACCGCAGCAGAGTTATTCGTCAGGGTTAATGTTCCTGCTGACATAGTTTTTCCTCAGTACATGTTCGGAAGGACAAGAATTGGCATATTGATATTTTGATTAAATGTCATATCAAATCTGTTGTCATTGTAATTACCAACAACCTGGTTATACGCTGACCGGATGTTTCCACCTGACATTACCACACCCTTTTTCCTTATATTAAAATATCCATCCACTCGTCTTGACTGAGCGCCAGTGAATACAATCTGACAATATTTATCACCTATGTATTGATTATTGTCTGTTACCGTTAGTTGCTGGTCATACACAAATGGCCGCTTCACTGTTGAAAACGTCACCTGCCCAGCCGAATTAGTCATGGTAATTCCATCACCGGCTACAGGCGCGGTATTATTGAAAATTACCAGTTCCATTGTTACAGATGCGGAAACATCATCCCGTCCTGAGTAATTGATGTCTCTTACAATAATATTTGCTCCGTCAAATCCTACAGACACATTATTGTTATCCCACTTCCCGAATGGTATTCCTGATACGGGAAGCGCCATCGAGCCGTTGACTGTCACCGTGCCAACATAAGCACATGTCATTAATCTTGCCTGATTCGAAATTGCAGTGAAATCAGTAGAGTTGGAAACGAGAAGTCCTTCGTTGTAAGTAGCAGCAGGGAGAATTTCAAATACAGTTCCTGCCCAGTTTGGTATTCGCTGGTAGTTTCCCCTGTTTGTACCGTTAACAGTCACACCGTTGTCTCCGTTTCTTGTAACGGATGTCATATATATCGGTAAAACTATCCATGTCTGATTGTCTGCGAACTCCTGAACGTCAACCGGACGTGTCGGTAAAACAAAAACTGTGGAGCCTGACGTTAATGGAGTATTAACCTGAAACTGGTTTGCCCCCGTACCGTAACCAGCAAAACTTGTGCAGAATGACGGGGCACGGAGCCCCGCTGTAATCGCCATCGCAGGACGGCCATCGTTATAATCTATCAGTATTCCTTCCGGCATATTTCACCTTATGTCCATCGTCCAACAACAACACGACCACCTCCTGAGAGATTTACTGTGATCCCATTGCCGTCAATGCGAGTAACGTTATTCACTCCGTTAAATGCAAATTCACCGCTGTCGGCATAGAGTTTCCCATGGAATTCTGGGCTACCAGATTTTGGTAAATTCCATCCGCGTCCACCACCACCGGGGATAAAGTTTGCAGACTGAAGTGAATCGGTAATTTTCGCAAAATCGATAGATGCTTCCTGAATTAATGCGCTACGAATAAATACCTGTCCGTTATAGACGAAGAATGCAGCCTGCCAGTTGCCGGGGTTATTACCGGAATAAATGCCGAACTGTTCCGCGGCAAATACAACGGTAGATTTATAGCTATTCCCCGATGGCTCGATAGACATGCCGAATCCGGTGTTATATTTCACACCGTTCCTGACAATCCCCATATTGAGTGTGTAAGAGGCTTTTGCAGTCCCATCACTATTTACCTCAGCGGTCATTTTCTGATTTACGGCTGAGGTTAACTCTCCTTCAGGGCCTATTTGTGCCTGTACGTAAGTGGAAAGATCGGCGAGCCCCTGCTCGGCAGTAGCGACAGTTGTTTTCACAACAAGGATGTCGGCGCGAACCTCCCCATATTGCTGATACTGGTGCTCAACGGTTCCGTGGTTCGCCAGCGCGTTCGACATGATACCGTCCAGGTTGGTGTTGACACCCTGCTGAACATTTTTAAACGCATCTGATTCGCGGATCTGCTCATCAATGAGTTCTATCATTCCAGGAATATCTGATGACGCCTGACCTGATGCCTCAACGAACTCCGATACCCCGAAAGCATTTTTGGTGCGGACATAAACGTAATACGTCTTATCAGCCTGTAGACCATGAAGCGTCCACTGGTTAGAGCGCCCGAGGAACTGAGTCTGGTCTTCAATATCGTCAGGATTGACAATCTGGTTCTGCCCGGAGTACCAGAACTCAAACGATGTGTCTGTCGTTGCCGTAATGCGCATGACGGGGACCAGGTCAGCAGAGAACAAGCCTGGCGTCCAGATAACACTGGATGGTGCAGGTGGCGCACCGATGACCATACTAATTTGCGTCTCACCGCCTTTCATTCCGTTTTCATTGCGACCGCGAACGCCAAGCGTGTATCCACCGGCGTTCAGACCAAAGAACTCGTAGCGGAACTGATCTGTTTCGTACTGAGCGATCACTTTGCCGTCGTCGGTATATACGTATAACTCAAACACCAGTTTTTTAGTGGTAGTTGCTGTCTCCCATGTAGCAGTGACCTGGACAGTCTCAGAGTCGGTGTTGATGATGCGCAGGTTCTCCACATTCGGGACTCGGTAACCGTTCAACGTATCGTTGGGAATTTCAAACACGGCACCTTCATCAACAATGGCCTGTTTGTTCGGGTCATGTTGTGATGCAGTGATGCTGTAGACCGAGTTGTTATCGGTCTCTGCAATGCTAAGGATGCGGAATAGTCTGGTAGAAACGTTACTGGTAGAGATAGCGAATACAGTCCCGTCACGAACCCATGCAGGTGTGGTTTTCAGCGTCACGATGTTGTCGGCAATGCTGGCAATCACGTACTTAACGAATTTCCCGTCACTACCCATGATCGACATGGTGTCGCCTTCTGATATCAGAGACGAATCAACAGCATCAACGGTAATCTTATTGCCCGCGTGCGACATGATGCGCCCACCAAGACGCGCTCCAGCATAGTTGTTGTCCATGACTTCAACGATATCACCCGGCGTAAAGTGGATAGCATCGCGCGCCATCTGGAAAGACAGTCTGCTGCTTTCCCGTTTCGCCGTTTCAAGAAGCCATTTCCCAGCGCGCCATGCCTGACCGCGAGACGTGCAACCGAATGCTTCAATTGTTGTTTCGTTGTAGTTTCCGCGAGCGATCATCTCATCGTCGGAAACGTATTCTTTTACCTGCTCCCAACCGTTATCCGGATCAGTCCATGACACAACAACGGCATTGTATTTCTCTGAACGCTTCACGGAGCTACGCTTGAACTCGCCATCAACCACGTTAGCATTCGTGATTGTCGCAATCGGGTCCTGTGGCGCATCCAGCATGACAGACAGTCGCATCCCGTCCCACAGTGCTATACCGCGAAACATGCTCGCTATCTTGTCGAGAATGTCACGCGCACTCACCTGCTCGGTAATATAGGCATTCAGCGTCATCCTTGGTTCCTGCCCGCCGTAGCCATCATTAACAAGCTGATCGCAATACTGTGAGAGGACGTACAACGCACCGTCATCTACATCGATATAACCGGCACGTTTCGCCAGGCCAAAACGCGTATTCTTGGCCAGTTCACGGAACAGCCACGCCGGGTTGTTAGTCCACGCTTTTTTGAATCCGCCAGTCCACAACCCCGAGTAAGTTCTGGCAATCGGATCATAGTTGTCAGGAACGTCCACAATCAGGCCGAGAAGATGGTATGTGCGACTAGGGGTGTCGGTGTACTGGTCACGGTCAATAACCGCACCAGCAATAGCGGAGAACGGATAGTTCAGGTTATCGTCGGTGATCTCACTGTAGCTGTTCCAGATAGTGCCGTTTGACAGCAAGTCACTGGTGCTGTCCGGCGTGATTCGACGCACACGGATATCGAACGGTTTAGTTTCCGGCGCGTCAATCAGGTGTGCTTCAAGATATTCACCTGAGATTTTGCCTGTAATGGTGACGGTCTTTTCGATTACCCACCCAGATGAACCGGTGCGACTTTCAAGCACCAGCGTTACAGAGGTGTTTTTCTGGTTGCCTTTGGTGTCCTGCTCAACAAGCCCGGTGACGCCAACGTTAAACCGAACGCGGGTCACGTCATTATCCGTAATGGTACGCACCAGCGGCGTATCGTAGGTCACCTCTGTGTTGACGATGGTTGTCGCCTCGATTGCCGAGAAGCCGTTAATCGGCTCCTGAGTTTCCGAGCCGGGTCTCCATGCCACGCTGACGCCGTTGATGCTGACGTTTCCGTTTGCATCGGTGACTGGCGTCTTGTTCAGTTTGAATGATGACAGGTGCTCCTGGTCTACCGGACCTGCAATTGGCCCCTCGCTGATAAGGTCGAGCACCCGGTAAAATTGTTTTGATTTGAGGTTATCGTCAAGAAGGGTTGGGGTTGATGCTTTGCCGCCACCTGAAGACATATTGCCACCTTAGCTAATTGATTCTGTCCAGTCCGCGTTATTAGAAGTGTCGATGCCGAGAGAAATGACGTTAGAACCAACTTCCATCTCGCCGAGGAGTATTGGCACCGGGCGGCCTTGCCCGACACGGTTTTCCGCACTGGTAAATGAGTTATTCGTTAGCGTGTTTGTCTCAGCCGCTTCCGCTGACGTTTTAGTTTTCATGTTCCGGGACATGTAGATGGAGTAAGCAACCGAGGCGGCAGACAGCACCAGTGAGGCAATGAGAACTATCGTACTGGTCTCAAGTCCCGCCCCCTCAACCACCGGGACAAACAGCACTACAGAGCCATCCTTCAGGCGCCTATCCATGTGCCACTGCACCGAAGACGTTTCAACATCCTCACCCGCCACTCGCATTCTTACTCTGGCGTTCAGGAATGCTTTTTTGAACTCATGATTCTGAGCAAGCAAAAGACGAATGCCCTGGGCAGGGGTATCAACGTTCAGCTCGACTTTGCGGAAATGTCGGCGTAAATGCCCTGCAAATTTAAAGATGAGCACTGTTCATGTCTCCATATGGAATGCATCTGCTTAACGTATGCCTGGCGCATTTGCTCTCTCCGGCTTAAATGCCCTGAGCAATCGTGGTGAAGAACCATATTGTCATCGAGCAGAATCATTGCGTGGCAAGGGTCGGCACCGGCGAATGGCTGCCTGATTATTACGTCACCTGGCAGCGCTTCTCCCGGCGATACCTGATTGAAGCCATTGCGCGACATGTTGTTCAGATAGAGATTCTCCCCTCTCAGCCACCAGCCATTCGTCCTTTCGAAATCAGGGAGGTCAATGCCGCACAGGTGATACGCATCACGGAATAGCGTGTAACAATCAGTCACTCCGTGCTCGAACCGCCTCCCCAAAAGGTAATCCACCGGTCTGAACGTTCTGATTTTCCCGTTACAGGCCAGCACCCATGGAAGGCCCGATGCAACCTGGCATTTACGGTCTGCACCGGACAGGACAGGGCTGTTCATTGGGTGAGAGTGGAATACCGCAGTCACCTCTCCAGCCTCCTCGGCCGCCAGCCAGTCATCATCACTGATCCGGAAGTGCTTTCCTGGTTCCGGGTGAACATTCCGACAATGGAAAATCCGCCCGCCATCAAGGATTAAGCCGCACACCTCATCCTGCGACGATGCCGCATAATCGAGTAATTCTTGCATCAGGAGACCTTTTGAGAGCCGGGGAAACTGCTTATTGGCATTGGTTCAGGGCGGGGATAGCGGAACCGACATCCGGTACGCCGATGAGAGCATTTATCCTTCGCCGGGTCAGTGGTTGGATTGTCACGCTCGTCTGCAACTGGCGGCCCGTCATATCCACACCCAACGCCGCGATACTGCCACTGGCACACGTCAGCCAGAATAGTGCGAGCCGGGATAATGGCGTTATCGCAGTCAATTGGTGTCGCCAGCGTGTAGGTCACCTGTTCAAACGTCTCTTCCGTCATCTCCTCGACAACGTAGCGGGAAACGGCCTCCTGTGTCGGGTCTGCATCAGGATTACCGTTCGGAAAGTTAACCGCATCAAGATATTTTACCGGCACCTGACGCCTGGTGATTACCACGCCAAGCATGTCATCAAAATCGTGGTTAATCCCGGTAATCAGGCCGGTCACGTTCGCCACAACCATTGTTGGCCTAGCATAGGTCCCTTCGTTCTTCGACTCGAATCCTTCCACAGCTATCGGGTAAGCCTGGTACTGGTTGCCCTTCCAGATAACATTACCGAAATAGCCATTTGTACCGGAATGGAAGCGGATAAGGTCACCGCCATATGGTTGCAGGTCTGCTTCGAAAAGGTCAATGATAGCGCCGACTCCGGCATCGACGCTTTCGATAATTAAATTTGCAGGTATGTCACGCACGAAAGACTCCAATAAAAAAGCCACCAAAAGGTGGCTACTGATCATTTGTCAGGGTGTTACGGGACATTAACCCTGGTTAAAGTGTGTGGTTCAGCCCGTCAGTGGTGGGACACTGGCGCACTCAGGTAACGAGGGATGGCTGATTACCTCTGATTAAGGGAAAATATGAAAGAAATAAGTGCCAAAATTCAATTTAATACAAAGAATCAAAACCTGAAGGAAGTAGCTGACGAAATGAATGATATTAAAATGATCCTTCTAAGCGTAGCTCTGAAGTTAGACAGTGAAGGACGTCAGCAAATCATCAAGGAGTTATCTGACATTAAATCCCCTTCTGTGCAGCAATGGGTTAGTAACCTGAAGGAGTTACATCAGGCTTAATTCCCAAACTTAACATATAAAAGCAAATGGCGGCCTGTTTCCGGGCCGCTTTAGTCGCCCCCTCTTGGATAAATGCCTCATTGATGAACACCCGCCCCCCATCGACAGCAAAATCCCTCCCTGCTAACACCTTTACCGTTTTTTCCAGCGCTTCAACTCGCTGTTCTAAAGTCATAATACTCTCCTTATCGTGGCACCTGTTCAAACGTGGCCGTCAGTTCAAACAGCGGCCCGGTCTTTGTCATATTCCAGGAGCGGCAGACAAACAATGCCTGCACTCCCGTATCGGATGGAGTCCAGTAGAATGACTCTACCGCCATTCGAGCCTTGAGAAATGCCTCAGCATCCTTTGCCGGGTTGCTGCGGCAAGCGCCGCTGACTCCGCGAAAGGTGAGCGAATATTTATCCATTAACGGATTGATACCCTTCACCTGTCGCTGCTCGTAGCCATCACCGAGCTTAACAACGGCTACGTTTGGGGTACGTTCTACCTGATAAGCTCGCTGCGGTGTCCATGTGAATGTTTCTGGCATGGATTACTCCCAATAAAAAACCCGCCGGAGCGGGTTTACGATGCTGGACGACTGTTTAAAAGCCAGCCACAAGCTCTTTCAATTTATTCTTCGCCAATTCCTGAGCCTTTTCCTCAACATCAGAAATTGATAGTTGCTTTTCTAAAGGCAACTTTACGTAAACAACAATTTCACCGCTATTATTCTCGTAATCAATAAAGGTAACAGTCGCGTTAATTCCTGTTGCTACCTCGTTGTCTGCTGCCGTGATATTCGTTACTTCAATCTCCACGTTACGCCTCCAGGGTTAATTTTATTTCCTACGCGGCTGTATCATACCATTTGGCCGATTGGCCTGGTCACTAATTTGGAAAAGCGCCATTTTCTTACTGATGTTAATTGCTTTAGCCTCGATTTGCGCCCACTCAGCATCACTTATTCCACCTGTAGTGTTAATGGTGAAGTAAACGTTTTGAACTCCGCCCCCACCCGCCTTATCAGCAGATATCACCTTCCCTGACTGGTTCGGAATGAACATCTGCTGACCACCAGCAGTCTGGAAGATTTCAGAACGACCATCCTCGTTGACTCGATAGGCGTTGCCAGCAGATACCGTGCCGCCGTAGCGACGACCGCCAGCAAGAGCCATTCCCTTCGCCGCTAATAGCGATTCTGCGTATGCAGCCTGTCCCACGGCAGCAGCACTACCGTATGTTGCTATAGAAGCGCTCATCGCTGCTGGCGCCCATGCAGATGCAGCGGCGGTAGCCTGAGCCATTGTCGATGCCAGCGATGCCGCCGCAGCGGCCTGCCCCATTAACTGGCTCTTGACCCACTCGATCCCCATTTGCACCAGACTACCGACAACACTGTTGAGGATTGTCGTGCCGATGTTGGCAAAGGATTCTTGCAGGCTTTGGGTGCCGTTGATAAGACCAGTAATCGCGTTGGTTGCGCCCCCCTGCAAGGAGTCGATTGCAGAGCCAAGCATGTTGTTGATCTCGCTCTGCTGCTGCCATTCTTCCCACATGGCAGCCATACGCTTCTGGTGATACTGGTCTTCAATTCCTGCGCGGACAGCTTCAGCCTCTGCAATTTTTTGCGGGTAAAGCGCAACATATTCATCAAGCTGGGCCATCTGCTGCGCGTAGGTGTTATCCACTGCAGCGACTGGAGAAACCTGACCCTGTAACCCGGTAAAGTTTTGACCCGCCTGTGTGCGCTTCCTTTCTTCTTCTGCGGCTGCTTTTGTTGCCTGCTGGATTTTCCATATGGATTCCGCTTGCTGTTCAGCTTTGGCAATCTGTTCTGCTGATGCTTTGTTTCCAAGAGCAACTACGGCATCGTATTTCGCTAATTCGAGCGAGCCATCGGCGTAACCAGTGTTCAGGCGGGATAATGCGTTGCTTTGTTTCGCGAGCGCTTGCTGGGCCGCATCAACAGAGGATTGATGTCGAGAGCTTGCCTTTGCTGCTTTATCTCGTTTATCTTTTTCTTCCTCCAGTTGGGCATTGACTCTTGACGCCGCTATAAGTTGATCTTTCTGTTCGCGAGTTAGGTTTTGCTGTTCAATTCCATATTCAATGGCTGCCTGCTTGCCTTTGGTTAGCGCTATTCTCTGCGCTTCAAGTTGTTTGCTGATTCCATCAAAATTAGCCTGCTGCGCCTCCGTTCTAAGCTCATTCAGCGTGTTTTTCAATGCCTCGCCATCATCATGAGCCTGTTGCATTGCAGCGGCGGCATCAAGAATTCTTGTCCTAAGATTATGTATAGCATCAGCACCATCCTGAGTTGTCGGCTTAAGAGAACTCATGTAATTAACAAGAGAGCTTACTGCTTGTGGTGATGGGTTTTTAGCAAGATCTGTTAGCCTTTTTCCTAGCCCAAATGCCGCATCATCAGAAATATCAAACTGGCTGGAAAGCATCGCAACCGTGTTAATCAATGTCATGGTTGAGGAGTTAAATGCCGGGCCAAGCGATGTTGCTTTCTTAATCGCATCGTTGAAATTACCGGAACTAATCTCCATCGTATCCATTGCACCACCAAAAGCCTTAACGCTAGCCACACCACCATTAAGACTTCTCCACCAAGATGACTGATCATCAATAACGTTAGTGATAGCCTTGCCTGCATCCCTAACAGCTATCTCAAATTGCTGAACGGCATTATCTCTTAACTGAGTAGCTAAAGTGGCGTTTGTGACAGCCAGCCTGGCATAGTCATTAGATAGCGCTGCGACCCCCTGACTATTTATAACCACAACTTTATTTAAAGTTTCGGCCGCATTTTTCAATTGCTCCATTTCGTCTTTCGTACTGCCTAATGCAGTCGATAGCGATCCAACCAATACGGAACCTAAAGCGATAACCGCCCCAACCACTGCGCCGCCGGGGCCAAACGCACCCGCGAGCTGCGAACCTTGCTGACTGAATGCCACAAGAGCTGACTGACCACCCTGAACCTGGACAATAAAATCTTGAATCTGATAACCTGCCTGTTGCATACCTGACCTCAATCCACCAGATACCGCGCCAGCAGTTTTCGTTACTGTTGTGTTTAGCTTTTCGGCTGACCTGTCTGCCTTTTTAAATCCAGACTCCATGTTGTCGGTAATGCGATCAACTTGCTTATTTGCTTTCAATAGCTGGTCTGTTTCAGCTTTTATAATTATTTCAATTTCACCAACCGTTGTAGCCATGTGATTTTCTCCAAGCGTAAAAAAACCGGCCGACAGCCGGTTTATTAATTAAAAACTTATCACTTACACCATCGTTCCTGTGATTTATTAAAATTATCAATAATCAGTGAAGTAAGATGCCGTGATTCATTGCTTCTAAATGAACCTGGGTGCCTTGACATTTTCAGGAAAGTAGATTCATCAGCATCGACATAAACAAATCTTGCACCTATTCTGCTGAGATCTGTTTCCCCAGAAACTATGCCGCACACTGCGTCTTTCCCTTCATGTCTAAAAATCTTAACATCGTGGAATTCTACGCCTTTACTGATATTGAAACTCCTATCACAAACTACCTTAGACGCTCCTTGAGAGATAGTCCCCGCAGACTCCATAAACCGCCAGTTTTCACATTCACCTGGTTTGTACTCCTTTGCCAAGGCGCTTTTGACTGAAGTCTTTGCCTCTGTTAATAGCGCGTCATCGCTTTTATTATCGCACCCTGGTAATAAAACACAGGCAAGCAATATAAGCGGTAACTTATTCACATTGCTGCCCCACGTTCTTTATGGATGGATATCTCGTTAAGATGTTCAACAACCCTAATGCCAAAATCAGTGATCGTGTATGGCTTGGTGAATATATTTATCATCTCAGAAAGATGTTTATGTGGATCGCTCAAAATTGGGTGTTCTGGTGAGTTTTTAGCATTGTAGTGAGACACGCCAACGAGAGCAAACGCCAACTCTTCAAATACAACACGCTTCGTTACTCCATCATATGTAACTTTATCATCGCCAGTTTTATGTTTAAGATAGCGTAAATAGGCAGCAGCAACTTCCTCTGCCAAGCGTTGCAATTGGTCTTGTTCCATGTTGCTTCTCCAGTTTTGGGTATTAAATGAATCCTACCACCAGTTGACGGACAGATCAGCATCCGCTATCTTGTTTTGCACGAGGCGTCGAAACCTCTTCTCAGTGCGGTCAGAACCAACCCCGACAGTGTTGGCTTTTTTATGTCTGTCATTCAGTGAACGCATAGCGCGGTCACGTCCCGAACAATGTCGGGAGGGCGACGAATACAACACCCTTACGGGGAATAAGTCCGCGGTCTCACTGAGCCGTTTCGAACCTCCCGGCACCACTCCGATAGTGGTACTTCGAAAAAATCAGTGAGGTCATTATGACTAACCAAATCATCATCTCCGATATCACCATCCATAAAGACGCTCAGGGGCGCTACTCGCTGAATGATCTGCATCAGGCATCAGGCGGCGAAGAGAAAGACAAACCTGCAAACTGGCTTCGCTTAGATAAAACCGTTGAATTAATTGATGAAATTTTAAATGCTCAGATCCGAGCATTTAAACCTGTTGATTCCCGTAAAGGACGCTACGGTGGCACTTACGTTTGCAAGGAACTGGTTTACTCTTATGCCATGTGGATCAGCGCCTCTTTCGCTCTCAAAGTGATTCGGGCATATGACGCGATGGTATCTGGTAACGTGGAAATTAAGCCAAAAATTCGCCAGTGCACAGCAAAACAACTCACCCCGCTGCGCCAGACGGCAGAACGGTTAATCACGACTGGCCTCGGTAAAATCTATCCCGATATCTGGAAGTTAGTGCATCAGCGCTTCGACGTTGAGCATATTCATCAGTTGCAGCCTGAGCAGGTCAGCGAAGCCATCGAATACCTGACCGTGCTGGAAGGTGAATATCTTGGACGCGAGACGCTTCCTGCAACTTCGTCAGGGCATCTCACCAGTGAAGAACTTTGCACCCTATGCTGGGTATGGAATGCCGCCGAATACATGCGGGAAAAAATCGAACTGGCATACCCGGCACTGAGAACTCTCAAATCTGAATACGCTCCAAGTTTCTACTCAATGGCACTTGAGTATCAGCGAACCCTGGAAGCCGGAAGGAAGATTCTCGAACGTGAAACAAAACACATTGCTCCTAACCCTCACAGCATATCAGATGAAAACTGGCGACGAGTGCTGCCTCGTTTACGCCAAGTAAATTACCTCAACTGACTCATCTATTGGCACAAGGACGTGCTATCCCCTTTGGTAAATGTGCTAAAAGAGTAGCAGGGATCGGGCGACGACAGAACAGTTACAGATCACTTGGTAACTAAAGCAATGAATAATGGAACAAGTATTGCCGATACCAAAAGGCCAACCAGCCATTTTTGGTTGTCGTCGATCTTATCAATGAATCGCTTTTCCATTGATGAAAGGTTTTGGTTGATGCTTTTCAGCTCAGATTCAATGCCTCGGATGTTTCGCTCTCGCAGTTCGTCTGTGGCTTCAAGTCTTGCAAGTCTCTCGCGTGTGTACATATCGCCTCCGTCACTGCCGCTACCGCCACCACCATGTTTTGGGAAGTCTACAACGTGAATATTGTCATCCATCTTGCTATTCATTAGTCCCTTTCCCTGAATCTGAAAGCTTCTGCTCCACCCACTTCAATACCGGCCACGTTGCAAAATGCATCGAATACGCACAGTTTTTGCATATCAATCGATACTCATATTTCACCAATGAGTATGGTGGCCCTTCTGTGTCTAGTTTGACTGGAATGGCATAAGTGTTGCTTTCACACCCTTCAGGCCCTACAGTCATCGAACTGGCGTTAGGGATAGAAATATCATCACTACCACAAATTGGACATATGACTGTTTTGACGCCGCGTTCGAAAAGATATTCAGAGAATAGCTCTGGAGTGACTTTCTCCAGTCGTCGCTGAAGTGTCAGTTGAAGCTGCATTTGGCGCTTTTTTTCATCTTCCACTTTGATTCACCACGAAATGTATTTCCGTAAATTTATCACGCGGGACATCGCTATATAAACTGATCATCTATCCATGGCGACGACAAAACCCGCAGTTAAGCGGGTTTGGGTTATAGCTTTGCTAAAGGGTGGTGCTACTTTCTGGAAAGGATCTTTCTCAGCCGCCTTTCACATCTCGCCTGTGCATCCCAGTAACGCTGGATTGGCTTGTTGATGTAGTGGATAGCTACGTCATCACGATCCACCTTCGTAACCGGTCGTGTCTCAATACCTGCGCGACAGAACATCCGCTGGGTCATAAAATGAGCAAGCCGCTTAATTGCTGTGTTTCGACTAAAACAGCGGAACGTCTTGCCATGATTAGAAACCACGTACACCGGGGCGCTTACTCGCTGTAAAGCCTGCATCAGAACATCCCCTTTATGTCGATTTGGTTAACTGCCTTCCATGCCTCTGCGGGCCATGATTTTACACTACCGTAGGTCGCATCCGGTACGTCTTTAGGCTCCATGCCATTAGCGGCACACCATTTCTTCAACGGCCAGTGGCTGAATGACTTACCAGTTACTCGCTGCACTGCTTTAATAGTCGCGTGTTTTTTGCATTCACCCAATTTCTCAGCCAAAGCATTCGCCTTACGTTTCTCCGCAGAGGCGGTCGCCATAGCAGTAGCTTCCCGCTTCTCAGAGATCCAAAGCTTCTCTTTCACTGCCCGGTCACGCTGTTCGGTGATAACCCGGTTTTCCTTCACCTTTGCCAGCAGGTCTTCTAAAGCCGCTTCGTAGGTAAGTGGGATGCCGACAGCCGTGGCTGGACGGAAGTACGAATCCTCCAGGCGCTCAAAGAAAGACCACGCCTCGTCAGTATCGACAATTTTTGACATGCGAGCCGCGCCTTTTTCTGTCCAGAGCGTCACAGAGCGCGCTTTGTTTGAAATTTGTGCGTGACTATTAGTCACTCGCAAACTCTTCAGCTCTCCTCCTTTAACAGTGAAAATATGGATCCCCTCAATAAATCGGGAATTGTTACGAGAGTGATTTTTACGGATATTGGACTCATCCGTTCCGTATCCTTTGGCAAGAGTATCAGTCGTGACGACCCTCACTCCTTCCCACACGATTACAGGGCAATCGAGGGGATCGACAACCGCATTTAACGGTGCTACATTTACAGCAGTTGATGAAGATTGTTGCATGTAAGACTCCAATCAGTAGTTAATGTAAGCCGCCAGCAGCCACTGGCGGTTTTTCTTTGGTTAATCAGTGCCTCCTGGCAATTAACTCGTTAAGGTTATATTCCTCAAACTGACTCAGCATCAACACGCCTTCCTGCTCTTGTGCCTTTAACTCAAGCAACGCGCGATCCATTTCTGCAATAAGCGGCTCAAAATCACCGCGGCGGCGGACGACACGGCGAATAACGTCTTTCTCGAACGCATATACAGCGCTATTAAATGCCGATGTGATTTTCATGATGCGGCGGCACTCCTCACCCAAAACAGGTAAATCGTCCACAGTAAATGGCTGCGGCGATGGTCTGCCGGTAGCTGCGCGTAATGCATACCAGACACCATTGCTCCATGACTGCTTTAATCTCATGCTGTCTGTCATCAGCCAAATAAGACGTTTGAGATTGTTCATATCATTAGGTGTCAACGGATCTGCCGCTGGCTGACGCTCATAACGCCCGGATTTGCGGATCGTAGGAAGAACGTCATTGAATACCCAATCCTGAAATTGTTTGGCTTCCTGTTTGTTACTGCGGAAAATGACGCGGTAGAGATTTGGTTCGTTGACGTAAACTAACTGCTGTTTGCCGCCATCTGTAAGGGTGTAGATTTTATCTACCCCCTCTTTATCGAGCTGCTTCGCCATCAAATCGCGAGGGTTAGCAATGCACAGCACACCGCAAACATCTTTCAGGCAGAACCACGGTTCACCGTCGATTACCTGAATTCGTACATCATGAGTTTCATGGAAATTAAATGTTACTGCCGCAACAACAGTATTTTCGTTCTTCGATAATTTTGATATACTTTTCATGTCAATATTTCCGTCGTAGGATTTGTTCGATACCGAAGCCCTGACTGTTAGCGCAGTCGGGGCTTCAACGTTTTCATGCTTGAGCATTTTTTTCACCCGCCAACCCGTACACCTTTCTCAACTGGTAAATCAGCTCAGTATTGAACTGCCGGCACTCATCACCGCCATTCTTCTCGATTGCTTTGCGCACGTCCTCTGGGAATCGAACCTTACGTTGGTACATATCTTTTGCTTTTTCCATTTCACCCTCCAATCACTGCCCCACCGTGAGGCACTCAACAAGTGTCACACCGTGCGTCATTGCTGTCAACCCCACGGTGGGGCATAATTTACTTATTGTGAATTTTTGCAGGAAGAACACGTAATATGAGCAGAGAAGATCCGCAGTTGCGTATAAGACTTCCAATTGAATTAAAAGAAAAAATTGAAAATTTCGCTAAGAGTAATGGCCGTTCAATGAACGCTGAGATAGTTCAAAGGCTAGAAGGGAGTTTTGTTGGAGAAATCCCTGCTGATAAACAGATATCGGCTAAAGAGGCTGTGGCAATCATCCAAAAAGCCAAAGAAGAAGTGTCCAGAATCATTTTCAAGAGAACATTTGCTGAAATAAGTAAAAAGATAAAGCTCGGTCACTCTAGTTTCAGCATTGAACTCGACGATTTAGATCTTGAGGGCCTAAACGAAGATGATTACATTTCCGTTTTCCAGCCAACATTCAATCGCTTGAAAGAATTGGGTTATCACGTTCCGATGGAAGCTTGGGATGTCACTGGCTTCATCATAGATATCCCCGAATAGGCTTAAAATATAAGCCCACCTGAGTGGGCTGTACGCACCATTCATCACGCTGCCGCATAAAGAAGCTTCATCTGCCCTTTGACGGGGAATGCTGCCATGCAACGGGATTAGAAGTCTCGATAGTCGGAACAACCGTTAGCAATGCTGGTCACAGCAATAATCTGATTCTCAACCAGTTTAAGTGCGTCTGGTTTTAGGTGTTGGTGGATTTTCTCACCGACCGCCAGTCGTGCTTTTACATCCGCGTAGACTTCAGCAGGCAGGACCGGCCCGTAAATCCACTTAGCGCTAATAAGGCTGAATAACATTGGTTTTCGATCATTTCTATGGCGGGGAAGCCCGGTCATTCTGAATAGCGCATCATACAGCGGGTCATTAAAACGCTTTTCCCACGAAGACGGATCGCTAAGCAGAAAGATTGCCTTAATGCGCTCATCATCAACAGGTGCTGTATGGCCGCGAATAATGGCGTCTATTTGTTCGTCACACCAGATTTCAAAATCTACAGAAAGCCAGCGTGCAAAGCGAACAGCCAGTTTTGGATGCAGCCATGTTCCGCCGCCACGATCTTTACGCGCCCGACTGGTTTTTACATACGGGATTTTCCCGTATCTACGCTCAAGTCCTTGAATATATGATTCAGTTTCCGGCAGACGGAGGAATTCATTTGGCACTTTATCGAATTTTTCCGCTGCTGTTGTTGCATCAATCCAGCCATCATCATAGAAGCGCATCGAGTGGCCTTCGAAATTAATTGGGATAATGTTAGACATCATTCTTTCCTTTTTGGTGATATGAGCCAGTTCCCCAGATATGGACAGCCCAAGAGCGGCACGACGGAAGCCACCGTCCTATCTCTGTCTCATATCCCGAAAAGGGCTCCTGGTTTGATTAGCGCGGGGAATGCGCATTTACTGCGGATACAAAAATGCCCCGCGTATGCGAGGCATTGTCTTAAAAGTCACTTGTCGAATTTCTTAAGGCGAGAGATTTTTTAGTGCGGCCCATGCCTCTGCGCATCCATCGCCAGCATTTGTTCTGCCCAGTCCATGACTTCGTCGTATTTCTCCTGAGTCGGCACTCTGGCTTTCTCTTTCTGCGGAAATTTAGCGTTCATGGCGGCCCGGAAGCTGGTCATGGTCATATCCCATGCGTCTGACTCGCTCATGCCTAGGTGAGCAACAGCGGTATAGACGAATGACCGTACATCGAATTTGTCGCTGTATTCACCCTTCTTTCCTTCGAATTCTTCCGGTGGCTGGTCGCCCATTACACCATGAAGAATCAGATGGCGGGCAATCTGGATAACATCCTCGATCGGGATGGCTCCCGGCTTGAACAGAAGTCGCCCCGCACTAGTAACCGAGTAGGATCCGATAACTTCAGCAACGTCACCTTCAGAACAGCGCTTGACTACGTTGGCTGCAGCTGCCGCCATTTCAGCAAAGCAGCGGGCATTAGCCGCTTTTAGTATCTGGGGGTCAGCAATTCTGTGCTTTGGGTAATGGCCCGCATGAACTTTCACGAAAACATCAACGATTTGTTCAGGCGTTCCGATTCGGGACATAGCCAGAAATGAAGGGTTGAGAAATATCTCTTTGTCGCCGGCGCGAATGACAGCCTGGCCGATATCGGTGATTGCTTTCATGAATCCCCATAAGAAAAAGGAGGACGGTGCCTCCTGGCAAGAAGTTACGATGCGTTGACAGTCACTGTGACCGGATTGGTGGTTACACTGGCTGCGGTACTGGAGCTAATCTGACAAGTATATGAACCAGAATCGCCTGTTGTCGCACTGGACTTAGTATATATAGCTGTCGTACCACCGGAGCTCACATTGGTTCCGTCTTTTTTCCATTGATAAGTCAATGATGAGCTATCTGAAACAGTAGCTGCAACAGTGAGAGTCAGGGTGTCGCCAGCAGTCAGTGTTTTACCCTGCGGCTGGGTGGTAATGGTAATAACTGCCCCGACATCACGCACGTCAACCTGACCTGCACTTGATGCCTCAATGGACCACGTTGCCACATCATCGTGTGGAGCTTCATCACCCCATGAAGTAACCATGAATGGCCCTTCGGTGATATCGTTTGGAGAGATGATTTTGAACCACACATACGGCTGGTTGCTGGTCTCCGCTGGCGGGTTATAAACGTGACGCTTCAGCGCGTTTTGCGCGTATACATCCTCTTTGCGGGTAACGCCGTCACCAGAGAACGAAATGTTCTTATAGGTAACAAGATTTTCCTGCGTAAACGCGGCGCTCATATCGGCAGTTGCATCTGCGGTTTCCCACTCTGCATTAACTGTTTTACCGCGCATCATGCCGAGTCGCTTATAGTCACCGTTGGATGGTTGTGATTCTGGGCAGCCAATCGCGTAGTAAACGACGACATCGCGCCCTGTAAAAGCACCCGCTTCACATCCTGCCATAATTTTAACTCCTATTACCGTGTTGTTCGTGATAGCCAAGCTCTCTCGCCCTCAGGAGATAGGCGCAAGAAGCCTCTTCCGGAGTTTTGAATGAACCAAGATATTCGTTTCTGCCGTCGTTATTCATAATCTGCGCAAACCATGGTTTCTTTCTGTTTCTATATGAGACGCCAGGCAGACCATGCCTATTTGTTATTGGGGTGGCCCTATTTCGCATATTCAATTTGTGGGAAACATCGCGAAGGTTTTCCATTCTGTTGTCATCTCTTATGCCATTAACATGGTCAATCTCACCCTCAGGCCAGCAACCATGCATAAAAAGCCATGCAAGCCGATGTGCCTTATGATTTTTCCCACAAAGCTTAATTCGTAGATATCCATGTTTAGGATCCTTGCTCCCCGCAATTTTCCCAGCAAAGTGAGAATTTGACTGATTACATGCCTTCACACTGCTGAAGTGGCTTTTCGGCCTCTCTTTCCAGGTAAATAAACCAGAATCAGGGTCATAGGAAAGAGCCTCACGCAGATATGCAAAGGTTAACTCTTGCATGTCTTTATCTCCGTGTTATCTGGAAATGATGGTTTGAAAGGAAATATCGAAGAGGTAACGGCCTTCTTCGGTCTGGATGGCGGTGATACCGCCGATTGGCTGCATCGAGATGATGCACTCAGTCTGGTAGTCGTCGATCATCGCCTGGCGGATGGCGTCGGCGCGGTTTTCAACTTCATTGATGTCGCTGTCGTTCTGGCCTGACAAAACAAGGATGCGGAAAAAGTCGCGCGTTATGGCTTCCTCAGGCTTGCCACCGCCGTTTTGCTGGATGACAAGGTATCTTTCCACTTCCGTACCTTCCATCTCGTTCCAGAAGCGTTTCTGGACGCGATAACCAACATCAAAGCCATGCGATTGCAACCACGCTCTCAGCGCGTCATACACTTCGCTACGTGTCATACTTTGTACCCTTGCTTGATGATGGCCTTTATCTCGTTGAAACCGTCACGCTCGAAGCCTTTGGTCAGGAACCCCGGCTCGGCATCGGGATCCCAGTAGTTCCCCTTCCCCGTGCCGCCACCGAATTCTTTTCCAGCGCGAGTTCTGCCGAAGTGTTCACGCGGCTGGCCTTTTAGCTTCCCGGACATACCGTGAACGGCGGCAGCGTATGCAGCCGTGTACCCGACCTTTCCCTGCATCCCACCGGGCATTGGTTCAAGCTTTTTGTACTGGCTGTTGATAAGCGTGGATGTGTCAATGGGAGTAAGTAGCGCGGCGTGAGACGATCCGACAATCATGACCTCAGTCAGCACTCTTTCTGTGCGTGGCCCGGCAATTTCTGCCAGCACCTTGCGGGTGTTCATTTGAACACGCTTGATACCTTTTACGGGCATGATCGCCTCACGTCAGAATTTTGTAGTCCGGCTCCTCGCCGAATGGTGACATATCCCATTCCGTCACCGCCTTGATGACGTTTGCACCAGCTTTCAGCGGATCGGCCTGTGCCGTTGTGTCACCTCTGGCGATATACCAGTCACGCTTCGGCATGGTCGCATCGATGCCATTGCGCTTCAGTTCAGTGAAGAAAATCAGGTTCGTGGTGAACTCTTTCCCGCTGGCATCTACCGCAACCTCATTGTTTGCCGTCCAGGTGCAGTCAAGCAGGTAGGGGGTTCCGGTTGTCCAGGTGCTGTTCCAGTCGTCGTAGACTCGCGGGTAAACAGTGGCAACATTGGTATAGCTCCATGCAGCTGTTTCAGACACCGTTATCCTCCCACCGGATCACCTCCGGATTCTCCGCCGCAACCTTCCGGCACAGCAGATACCAGTCACCGTTGCTTTTGACGTATCCGGTAACGCGTTTACCACTGTCGGTCATCACCCAGACTTTGACAAAAGGCTCCGGCAGCCGCTTCTTAACCGATATCCACCCCATCACCGCCCCCCGCCACACATGCATCCACCCCTGGCAATCCATATGCCAGCAAAAGCTGTATTGGTCGGGTCTGGAGGGATGAGGTCATTAGCGCAGCCGTGTTTATCGGTGACGCGCAACAGTGCCAGCGCCCCTTTCCAGCGATCCGGAAACGACTGGTATCGGAATGAACGAGATGCACCATTAGGGCCAGTCTGTGAGCTGATATACTTGTCGCCTTGCGCCAGGCCCATCAATGCGAGCAAATACATCTGGATTGCCAGCGCCTTTGATGCCGGGTAATGCGCATCGAGGCATTCCTGAATGCTGTTAACATCGTCCACTAACGCCTGAAGCATGAAGTCAGGAAGATTTATTCCCTGGCTCTGCAAATACTCTTTGGCCTTCTCCAGCGTTACCATAGCTATTCCAGCCCTGATAATTTATTGAGTTGCAGTTCGCAAAGCGCGCGAAGATGCTTCAGGAGAATCAGTCGTTCCACGCTCGACGAGTCTTTAACCAGTTCGGTGGTACTGGATATCGCCAGACTGATCTCATTGGCGACGCTCAACGATGAAATCTCAGCAAACTTCGTGTACGGCAATGGTTGCTTCATATCTTCTGGGATCATGTTATGCACCTTATTAGCCCCGCCGGAACGGGGCATAAAAAAACCGCTTTCGCGGCTATTCGTCTTCTTCGTTTTTACGGCGTCGGCCTGATTTCGCTTCTGGAGTTGCCGGTGTTAGGTCACCACCCGCCTCTCCACGCATCAGGCGAACGTTCGACTTCAGGGCTGGATGCAGTTCTTTTATATCCACCACATCGCCAACCTTTACGCCGAACCATGGTCGTACAACTTCGTATTTAGCCATACCATTTCCTTACACAAGGTTAGCGCCATAGACAACTCCGGACAGGCCTTGGTCGTCTGCGGTGATTTGCAAACCTTCAGCAGACATGATCTGGAAGTTGTAGTTAACGTTAGGTAACGGACGCGGCAGCGGCACGACGCCAACAGCCATACCAACCAGCGGAGAAATGATGTCCTGACGGCGAACATAGGCAATGAACTCGTTGCCACTGAGCGCAAAGGTCTGGCGAATTTCACGAACAGGCGCAAATGGCAGCACAGCATTCAGTACGTTGCCGCTAACTACGCCGTTTACTACATATGGTTGAGCCAGGTTAGCCCAGATTTCAGGTGACACCCACATCACATCATACTGAGCGACTTTGTTGGCGCGCGCCAGCGTACCAAATGCGCCTTTCCCGAAGAAAGCAAACAGTGCTGTCATATCGGCAGTGGTCAGGTCGATATTTGCGCCACCAGAACCAGAACCAAGGTTGATCTTCTTGGTGTTACGGTGGTTTTTGATACCCTGCGCCGGGTAGGACTGCACCTGAATATTCGGGTCGCCGTTCAGATAGTAGTTGACGCGCTTCTGGTTAAACTTGCGCATTTTAGCCATCTGCGAATCCAGCACAAGGTCAATACCGAGAGAGTTAAGACCAGCAGCATGACGCCAGTTCACACCGTAACCTGCGGTGAATACCGGAATCGGGTCTCCGTCGCTCGCATATTCGGTATGGTCAAATGAGAATGGAGCCTGACCGTCAATGCTTACAGAAACATCATCAGCGATATCACCAATAACGTTGTAAAGCTTTGCTGTTTTGCCAACAGGAAGAACGGTCTGCACACCAATCAGGTCGTTGACGATTTCCATGCCAACCTCCTGATCACGCAGTTGCAGCACCTGACGGTCAATTTCGGCCCAGAAATCACGCGTAAAACCGCCTACAGCATTAACCGCCAGCCATTCAGGAGTCATATTAGAACGATTTGCCGCAATCATGGCATCATGCTGTGCGTTCCACATGTTGCGGTTTGCCCAAAGCTCATTCCAGTGACCACCAAGGCGCGAGTTGGTCGCCAGTGTCTCTTTAGAGAAATACATATATGTTTATCCTTTTGTTACGCGCCTGCAGCGGCGGCAGTGCCAACGCGCATACGAACGCGAATGAAGTCGGTGGTGCTGGCTGCGATGGTGAACTCGTCCTGGCTGTAGCCGATTACTGAATCGGTGTCGCCAGTTGCCAGTGTGAATTGACCAGCCGCGCCAAGCTTAATCGGGCTGTCCTTCTTGTACGCGCCAGGTACACACAGAAGCGCAAGTTCACGGCCTTCTTCTACATAGTTGCCAACAGCAGAATCGCCAGCAGGAACGGCATCACGAATGCCAAGTCCCTGATGATAAGCGCAATCGATAATGTACATGCGGCCAGTTAATGCAGTGGCTTGTGCGAACTTACCATCACTGTTAATAGTGACGGCAGTGCCTGGCAGTAGTTCTGCGGAGGTGAGGCGGGTTTCGGTCTTGTAGAGCGATTCCCCGTCGATATTAACGCGACGATAACGTGACATTATCCAGGCTCCTTATTTGAAGTATTCAGATGCGGCAGGTGCGCCAGTTTCTTTCTGATGCTGAGCAGAGTTAGTACCCAGCGGTGCGGCATCACCAATGGTTTTGTACATCGCGTCCAGCGCTTCGCCAGACAGGGCGTTAGCCACAATCTCGCCGTGAACTTTTGCCACCGCTTCACGCTTCGTTTTCTCTTCGGCGCGGGAGTTGGCAGTCAGGGCTTCAGAAAGTTGTTGCTGATTGGCCTGTAGCGCATCAACCTTTTCCGCGAGAGGCTTGATAGCCTTTTCGGTATTGGTGGCGACGGCCTCGCTAACCATGCTGCCGATTTGTTCCAGTTCTTCTTTGGTTAAAGGCATGTCGCCCTCCATTTTGTGGTTTGGTGCAGGGTTATCCTGCGGTGTGAAAAATGATTTGAGCTTGTTGACGACGGCAACCCATGAACTCTGGCGCTGAACCTCTGTCCAGGTATCGTCAAAGACAATCTTTCCGCCCTCAGATTTGTATCCGTAAACCTTCGGATCACCATTGTTGAGGATGATTACGGCCTGCGAGTCAGTGAAGTCAGCCACCCAGGCGTATTCTTTCTCTCCGGGAGCGAATTTATCTTTCGCATACTTCTCCAGACGCCGCTCTCGCTCGCGATAGGTTTCGCCAACCAGCGCACCGGAATTAGCTTTCAGTGGAGTGGCAAGGTCAGCGTTAACCATCATCCCTACCCCCTGATCTGGTGTGGCCGCGCCAACCTCATCCAGAAGGATGGCGTCATGATCCATCGCGTGAATTTTCGCAACCCATGAAGCCCCCTGAGCTTTCTGCTCATCGTTCGCTTCCAGTTCTTCCAGGAATACGGCAACGCTGGTATGGATTGGCGGAACATCATCGCCTTTCTCCAGCGCCTCAAGACGCTCAAGAAGACGCTTGCCATCATCTGTACGCTTTGCCACTTCTGTGTCGATCCACTTCTCGACGTAGACACGGTTACCTGACTTCTTGACGTTTTTGTTCCACGCCCCGACATATCCCACATTCAAGCCTTCAGGACTGAAAGCCGAAACAAACTGGCCGTTTACCTGTGGATGTCCCAGCGGTGCCAGCGTCCCTTCCAGACCGGTATAGTGCTGGTCAATTTCGCTGGCAGGATAGAGTCCGCCGTTCATGACCACGTTAGCTGGGAGGGTGTAGGAGGGAACAACCCAGTGCTCACGTCCGTTGTGTTGTTCCCTGCGAATGGCTTTGCTGTTCACTTTTGAAGTGACATTAACCTGTACTTTCATTGAAGATTCTCACGTTTATGCAGCGTGCTTGCGCCCACAACCGCAATGCGAATAATTGGGAACCAGTCCTGCCTGCTTCGCTTTCTCCAGCCCTTTTCTGGCCATGTTGATAACGTTCGGGTAAAGAGGATTTCCCGCCTCATCAACGAGAACAGATACCTGAGTGCATTTGCAGTTGATTGCGTTTCCATTGATGCTGTACCACTCCCTCACATCTTCCGTTGTGTAGAGCTTTCCATGTCGTAACGCGTGAGACTGCCTGGTGGTCGTGCTGAGCGCTGACAAATGCAGTTGACGGGTGAGTATCCCGTATTGCTCCGTTGCCTCATCTGATTCATCCCATCGACCACGGCGCAGCGCGGTGGTAATCTCCGTCCGGGCAATACGATTAGCCCGGCGAGACTCAATACCTGTCTGCTCAGTGATGCGCTTCGCTATCTCCAGAGGGTTCTGTCCGCGCCCGAGACCATCGGTCAGTATCCTCGCCATATCGGCTTTAACAGTGGCACTGATGTTCTTCATTTCCTCAAAGGTGCGAGCGCGAACCAGAATTAGTCTGCGGCGGTACGGCTCACTCAGGAGGATTGCCGATACGCTTTCCTGTCCTGCCGCGTACACGGCTGACTGCTGCGCCAGATTGGCAAATTCCTGCGCCGTGCCGCGCTGATACGCCGGGTTGACGTAATCAGTCCAGAACCAGAACCCAGTCTCGTTATCCGCACCCAAAATCTCATCCACCAGCAATGAGGCATTGCTGAGGAGCATTGATAGCTGGGTGGAGTCGAGTTCGAAGGTGTAGCGCTGGTTTACTGATGGTGATGCAGGAATGCGGTCGAGGATATCCTTGTAGGCTTTGCCAATGCGTTTCATTCGCCTGGCGAACTCGTTCATTGCTCCGCGCTCAAGGCGGTCAGCGCCTGTCGGGTCTTTAAGGTTTCCGGGTAGTATCGGTGATTTCGCTTTCTTCTTCGTCATCATCTATCTCCGGAAGTGGTTCAGGTGAACCCTCATACCCGGCAGCCACACGAATCTCTTCACCAGTAAATACCTGCTCGCCTGTTGCTAATGATGCGCTGTTTATCTGCGACATCTTCTGCGCGGCATCCAGTTTTTCACTATCGCTTTGCGCATTAAGGTCGTCCCAAATAACTGTTTTATGGCCTATCGGGTCGATAATGCCGAGGTTAATCAACTTGTCGCAGAAGTCCTCAATCTCGAATGACAATTCGCCTCGTCGGGACTGGCAGCGAGCATTGAAGTACTTCTGGTCCTCTGTGCTGGAACGCTCGGCCTGCTGATTACCTACGAGAATGCGAGTCGGAATATCTACGCCAGCGGAAGCTGTCTGGAGGTTAACGTCGTAGGTTGCTGTTGGGTCTGCTACGGCAGTGACAAGTGGTGTAACTGTCGCCCCCTGCGTGGTCATTAACACGTCGTTACCCCGGTTAATTTCCCCGGCAACTTCGTTAAACTTTTCCTGTAGCTCATCGATACTCACGCCATACAGCGACGCCAGATTATTGAAGTCGATTTCCTTTTCAAAGTTGACGTTAAGCTGGCGTGCAGCGTTCTTCAGGAACGACTCACCGGAACCACCTTCCACCTTCTCCAGACTGACAAAAGCGTTGTATGCAGGCTCAAGGAAACCGATCGCATCGTCTGTATAGTCACCAAGAATGAAAACTCGATCAGGGTGGATGTCGACACGGCGAGAGGAACCATTGGGTAGAATCTCTGTGTACTGCCACATCTTCGGCTGACCATAATTCTTTGAAACCACTCCGTCATGCCATTCGCTGACTTTCAGTGAACCGGCCCATGCAATACTTACTTTTTCCAGACCACGCCCTTTCGTTGGTTCCAGATTCCACGCTTTATTATCTCGAATATGCAGGAGAATTCCTGCATAGCGGCCAACGAGACGTCGCCGATCAGCATCAAGAAACGCGCGCCAAAGTCGGTTAGTGAAAACCTGCTTAGTTTTGGACTCCCAAGACGTTTCCATGCGTGTTTCATCTGACTTTTCACCCTCAATGATTTCAGGGTTTGACTGCCAGCATTTACCAACAAGCTTTTCTACGGCACCGTGAGCTATACCACCGCGGCGGTAGAGCTTGTAAAGGTCATCGAAGGTTAATTCTTCTTTGAATCCGTATTCACACCAGGCTGAATTACGCTTAGCGTCCAAACCCATTGAAGGATTAAGTAGCCCCATGCGGGCGCGAGCAAGCCTGACGTCATTCAGCGCGTGATTGACGGCTAGTGTTAATTTGTCAGTCATGGATTGTCCGTTATGGTCGTTTAGGTGGTGGAGCAATTCCCCTGGCAGGATATTTGGTGGCACATGGCTGATAACCCGGCCCGCCTTTTCTTTTGCGTTCGCAGCCAGGGCATTTGCATTTGTTTTTCATGATTATTTCCCCCTAAGGCGCTTAGGAATCATCATCCCCATCGATTGAGGTTTGCGTTTGATATACCCGTCAAGACCGTATCGGATTCCATCCCAGCAGTGGTTGTACTTATCCTCGATAATCGGCAAGACTTCGCCAGTGATACGGTCTGTTTTGTACGAGTAAAGCCGCGCCTCTTTCGCTGTTTCTTTGCAGCGAGGATGGATGATGATCTTCTTAAATCCACGTAGGAAAGTGATGCCGTCCTCTACGCTACCCTGCCATTTCTGAGCAGCTGAGATGTTGAATCCCTGCCCTTTGATATGGCTGATAGTTTCTGGCCTGGAGTTGTCGGCTTTGATGGGCCATTTACGCGCTTCAGGGATACCGGGGAATTTCGCATCGTCAGTGACCTCCCAGTCCTCAAGCTGTTTCGGCGTGGCATCGGTTTTGCCTGCATAAAACTTCCACATATCGTCGAGCTCTACGCCATTGCCGTAGGCCTCGTATTCGATGTAGAGGTTGTTATCCAGAATGAACATGCGAATAAGCGTGCTGGGGTCTTTCGCGAATCCGAAGTCAGCACCGAACAGCAAGCGCTCTGATTTCCTCCATAGATTGTCTTCGAAGCTCTGCACGACGTATTTGTTAGCCAGCACCTGCTTATCTGAGTTTTCGAGGTAAGCCCCCTCCCATATCCACGCGTAATCTGCGTAATCAAGGTTTGCCAGGTCTTCCTGTCGCTCTTCCTCAAGCACCGCGGGGAACCATGGATTGTCAACATAGTTCATCTCGACAATAATTGAGCTTTTTGGGGGATTCTTTCTGAAAAGTTTGTCGGTGGCGCTGCCGTCCTTCTCCGGGTTCCACGTAACCCAGATTTCTGAGCCTTCTTCACGAACGGTCGGGCGAAGCTTTTTCCACGCAGTCGAAGAAACAGACTCGGCCTCGTCAACCCAGGCTACAAGAATTCGCGCTTTTGATTTGATGCTGTCTAGGTTATGGCGAAGACCGCAGAATACATAGCTGACCTTGCGGTTCTTTGTCCTGATGTATTTCTCTCCAATGTCGAAGTAATCGTCAAGCCACGCCACGGAGCGAATTGCCTGCTTTACCTCCTCCATGGAGGATTCTTCCAGCGAGTTCATGTATTCTCGAGCGCACAGGATAACTCCACTGATATTGGCTTCTGCCGCTTGATACGCTTTGACGGCAGTCATTAGTGCAAAAGTACGCGTCTTAGCAGATCCACGTCCACCGTGAGCACCACGATAACGGACTCCTTCTGTCGCGAATACAGGAACTAACTTGGCAGGTATCTGGAGGTCAACTTGGCTTTCCATTGGCTGGGTCAACTCCTACCAGGCGAATAGTGGTTGGCTTCGTTGCCATGGTTCCATCAGATGAGGTGTGATCGATAATCTGCTTATCAAGGCCGACCAGCTTAGCTTTGCCCATTGTCGCCGCTACAGCTGCAGATGATTGTGGCGTCTCGGCGCTTAAGGCTTTTTGTCTGGCCTCTTCCAGTTCAGCGAGGAGAGAATCGACGGTGACGTTATGGCGTTGCTTAATCTCGCCCCTCAATTCTTTTATCCTTAGGGCTATCTTAGGGTTATCCTGCAACTTACATGCTTGAACATGTACTGCCTCCGGCTTCATCTTGTCAGCAGCATACGCCGTCCGATAAGCCTCAGAAGCATTACCCGTTTCGATGTATGCCTGACAGAAAGCTTCTTGCTTAATTGTCAGACCTGTCATATTGGAATATTCCACTAGTTATTGAGTATCATGCCTACAGGCACACATAAAACATATTCTGCTTTATCGAGCCTTTACGATAGAAAGCTCTGTAAAACACTCTCGATTTCTTCTACCCCCGCATCGAGATGGCGAGCAATGAGGGATAAACCAGCCATCGAAAAAGCTGCAAACCCCGGTATGCATCGTTATTGATTATCATTGCACACTCACGCAGAAGGAGCTCCCATTAAGGGCTGCGGTCATTGTTAATGCGATGATACTGCGACGATACAACGCTGTTATTTACCCCACTTACTGGCTTGGGTTGTTTCGCGGTACTGCTGCTAATTGGTGACCTGGAATAAATTCCGGTTTCATTATCAATCCCACCCGTAGATGGGCTTTGTAATGGCTACTTCGCTTTTGATTCCGCTCGCTTACGCCGGCGCTCTTCTTTCCTCTCGGCTTTTGCCATGTCCATGAATGCCTGCATGATCGAGTTCCGCATCATGTAGCTAACAAAGTGATGATTGACACAGCCGTTGAGGCGCAGCTGCTCGCCAAACTCATCCACCGAGGCCAATGCTTCCATCATGCCCTTCTCACCTTTCATGAACTCTGAGAAGTCGCGCCCCGCTCTGGAGGCGCATTCAATGACACGATCACTCATCCCGGAAGCCCTGGGATCGTAATCTGCAGCTGGTTAGCCAGGGAGTTAATCTCGGCGACCAACACTGGCTTCGTATAGCGCCATGCCGCCAGCCCTTGTCCACAGAAGCTCGCCATATCTTTTTTCTGATCAAACTCATGACACTTCATATTGAGCTGCGCACTTAAGCTGTTCCGATGATGAAGCTCTCCGGTGAAGTAGTCATCGAGGACTTTATAGGCTGCATATTTAAATCCAGGGTTTAGCCATGCTGCGTAATCATAAGCAACGAACTTTCCGCCATAAGTTCCACCGTGCACACCGCGTTCCGTAAAAACCACAGATTCGTGGTTTTTCTCCAGCTCGGCTAAGAACTCTTTGGTCTGCTTGTTTCTCAGGTAGTGGTACGGCGATTCAGATTCACTTTTACCACTAGCTTTCCACATGTCAGTGAGGCAGATCATTCCTGATTCATCAACACGGATCGGTGTATTAAAAAGCGTGATTGCTTTCATAGCGTCTTTACCTTTTAGAAAGTGAGCCTGTCTCACAGAAAAGCCGCCCGAGAGAGGTCGCCACCTATAACGGCAATTCTCAGGCTCGCTTACTGAAAGGCTCTCGTTGATATGCGCGTGAGATGCGCGGTGAAATACCGATACAAAAACGCCCCGCATCGCGAGGCATTTTCCTGAAAGTCACTTGTCAAATTTCTATGCGAGGGAAATTATTTAAGGCATTGCGCCCTGATGTACTCCTGAAGCGTTCTCAGTGCTGTTTGGTCACTGATGATTCCGTCCCGGATACCGAGAACGTTTCGTCCAGCAACTGGAGAGAGTTCGACGGTGGCATCATTGCCCATGCCGGAGGCGCTGGAGGTTTCGGCTGAGGATGACACAGGGCATTTTCCTTTGACGAGCACCCGACCACCATTATCAAGCTTGCGCCGAAGAGCATCATTTTCAGCTTTCGCATCAGCGAGTTCCTTTGTATATCTTGCATCGAGGGCAGCAACGTCACGCTGGCGCCCCTGCATGTCGTCAATCGTCTCGTTCGCCAGTTTCAATTTATGGGTGGCGGTATCGCGCTGGCCTTTGTAGGTGATGGCGTTATCACGGTAATGATTAACAGCCCACCCCATTGAAACCAGCAGGCAAATAACCACAGCGCAGATGATTGCGGTTAACCGACTCATGACATCAACACCCCAACGGCCAGAAACCACGGCCACGCATCGTTGCCATTGAATGCGAGCAACGCTGCCATGAAAAAGCAAATCATGCTCATTGCTGCCCCCACAAACAGACTTCACGCTCAATCTCACGGCGAGTCATCAGCCCTTTCCATTGCTTACCGCCAGCGTATGTCCAGCGCCGTATCTGATCACATGCGCCTTTGATATCGCCCTGGTTTATTTTGCGAAGAAGCGTCGATGTTCTGAAATTGCCAGCACCCACGTTGTAGACGAACGAGTAAAGAGCGCCGCGCGTTGTTTCCGGTATATCGACTTTAATGTACGGGTTAATTTGTCTGGCGACCGTGGCAAGGTCTTTATTCAGGAGGGCTTTGCATTCTGCTTCGGTATACGTTTTACCGAGCATGATGTCTTTTCCGGTGTGTCCGTGACATACAGTCCATACACCAACAATATCTTTGTATGGTATGTAGCTGACACCTTCCAGACCATCATTACCAGTTGGCCCAGTAATCAGTGCAGAAGCTATTGCGATAGCCCCACCACCAACGGCTGCCAGTACGCTTTTTCGAAGGGTGCTGTTCATCAGATTTCCTTTGGTGCTTTCTGACCGAGTTCGGCGATAACCGTGGCTGTAGCTGATGGATTTCTGGAGTCGGTTTTATTCAAAATGTCCTGCAGTATCTTCGTTCGCTTCATTTGCTCACGCTTGTTGAGCCGGTAAGTCAGAACGCCGAGGATAATGCTGAACGCGACGCCAATGATGAAGCCCCAGTCCTGTAGAGAAAGACTGGCAAAGAAAGCCGCAAGACCAGCGCTACCGTATGAAGCATTGCTGTATCTTTCGTCCATCTTCATTTTCTCACCCCCTGAGTGCGGGGATCTGTTCAATTTAGGAATTAACGTGGTTGTTGAGTGAACAAATCCAGGATACGTTTATCAGTAACGTGGTTTGCTCGTTATTGCTTTCGCGAGGAAATCACTGGGGGTACTGTTGGTGCAGTATCCCCACCCATCGCATTTAACGGACATTAATGGATGCACTCATAAATGCATCCTGTAATGAGCATTCTTAATTTTGTTAATCTATAACCCAGGACTTATTGTTAACAATGCATGAAATTGTTGCTGTTGATACGCCGTATTGTTTAGCAATACCCGTTTTCGTCATTGATTTGCAGTCGCGTATTTCTTTCACCTGATCCATGGTTAGCTTTGCCCTGCCATTTTTCTCTCCTTTGGATGACATAAGGCTATTAGAAAACGCATGCAGAATATTCTGTTGTGCCGTTACCCACTATAGGTTAGATACGTTATTATCAGTCTTTATTCCATTCTTGTGGTTTACCTGTGGGCACAATTTTTTATTATCAATGAATGTTTCAGCTACCAATCTATGCACTTTATGTTTCTTTGCTACGCCTTCCGAGTAGAGGGATACCTGCAAATATCCATAACCATCTACATTCGGCTTAAGCCAGCGCCCTTTCCTTAACTTTCCGCCATCATCAACTCGAGAATGAGAATAAACTCGCCCATCAGTCGTTACAGCGTACTTACCTTCGTAACCTGCGATATCTTTTGCGCTTTCACTCAACATGAGCTACTCCTTTTCACGAAGCCCAGCCAAGCGCTGGGTTTTTCATTTGTGTAAAACGTCCTACCCCGTCGCCACGAATGAGCAAGGGTATCTGGATGTGTTCTGGTGATTGGTGATAGGGCGCTTTCAGAAATGTCGTGCTTAAAACGCAAAAAGCCCCGAGCTATTAACTCAGGGCTTCGAATGACTGCACTACTCCATCATTGGTTTCAGGTTAAACAAATATCGCCACTTTGTAAAGTGTTATTTTCTAGATAAATCCTATTTCGTAGAAAATATTTACTATCGAGTGACTTTGCTCAGCATCTGATTTGCATATTCCTCTTGTTTAATGCACTCACCTACCAGGCTTTCGAAGAAGTCCTTGTAAGACCTGCGCCATGTGGTTTCAGGAACATCAATCACCGTTGCGCAGATGTATTTTCGAACGCTATCAGGCAGCAGACGAGCATATCCACGCCCATTACAGCGTCCGCAGGTTTTATACGCAGGAACGCCACCTTGTAGAATAGTTTTCTCTTTGTCTACCACTACGCCTTTGCCATTGCATTGGCAAGCGTTGGTAAGCACCCCTTTCCCTTTGCATTTGCGGCACAGAACTTTAACCGTCTCTTTACGCTCTTCCAGATATGGTTTTCCGATGCTTTTCATCGTCATGACTTCAGCATCGATAAACTTCTTGCCACCACAGCAGTCACAGGTTCGCGTACTGGCAGCGCTACGTGAGTAATCAGCAAATGCGAATGTTGCGAGCACTTGCATTACCTTTGGCTTAATATCGTTTTCGAGCTTACGTAAGGCGGCAACCTTATCGCAGTGCTCAAGTGCATATTTGGTCAGCAGTTCAATAGCTTTCTCACGGTCATTGCTGCTGATTTCCATCTTCCCAAGAAACGCGCTGTAACCTAACGATGCGCGACTTTGAGTCATACCCATAGCTGCCATAACATCAGTGCCAGTTAACGTTTCTGAAGCTGTTGCGCGAGGGATATCGTTTATCTGAGTAGATTTTGCGAAGTGAAACTTCACTACATTTTCCAGATTCATGCAGCATCGCCTCCCGATGTCTTGTTCAATCCAAGCCGGTTCACCAGTTCGCGCTCTCGCTCATGCAGATAATCCATCGCCTTCTGGTGTTGCTCCGTCATCTCTCTGACGCTGCGCAATTCAGCCTCGTCACGTTCACGCTGCTGTTTCGCCTGGTTAATGCTGGTTATGCTGCACATTGAGATTCCCCCATGCGGAGTTGAATTCCGTCCTGATACCAGTCTGGCAATGTGAAATCGATGCGCCCTGTAACACCCTGCGCCCTTAGCTCCTGTAACCGCTTCAGTTCGCTCTTCATGTGCTGGTATAGCTCATCCATCTGCCAAGGCTTTAAGCGCACAGGAATGCACGCCAGACGCGCTACACGCTCTATTGTCATCTCCCCATAGACAATCTCCGCATGCGCGGTGAATTCGTATGGGTCTTCTTCAAGTTTTCGGTGACAGCCAATACAGTGGGCGAAGGCGTTATAGGGATGGTATCTGGTGGCTTTGTGCCGTCGGGATTTGAAGTGGGAGCAGTGGAGTTTTTGTCTTTCGTGATGGAATGATCGTCCGCAGTAATCGCATGTCCAGTCCGTTCGCTCCCTAACCAGTTGGGAGAAAACGTCATCAAACTTATCTCTCTTTAGCGCCATTTCTTCCACCTTTTGTCATTTTTTCAGCATATTCAGGCCAGTGCTTTTTAAGTATTCCGTAAGGAACTCTCAGGCTTATTCCATGTCGATTAGCCCAGTTAACCAGGCTGTTTCTGGTTCTTCCTATGGTGGATGCCATAACGTCAGCAGGGACTTTTCCGGCAACCCTGCGGATATAATCCTGCTCGTTTGGTGAATACATATTTGTGTTAGCCATCCTTATCTCCTGTCATATCTGAATGTGGATCGCGATATACCAGCCATTCGTTGACGCATTCTGCACAGGCGTAAATTTCATCAGGTGCCAGTTGCTTGTTACATCCTGCGCATAAGGCTCTCGCTATACTTTCCTGTTCGTAACTTCGATTTTGGTCAATCACCTTGTTTTCCTCGCACGTTCTCTAAGCCACCGGATATCCCACAGGTGAGCCGTGTAATTGAAGGTTTTTACGTCAGATTCTTTTGGGATTGGCTTGCGTTTATTTCTGGAGCGTTTCGTTGGAAGGTATTTGCAGTTTTCGCAGATTATGTCGGTGATACTTCGTCGCTGTCGTGCCATACGTCCTCCTTCGTCTCTGGAAGCGGGAAATTACCTAATGGCGACCGCTCACATCTGATACACCATTGGTGCCAATAAGGTTGATTTGGCCGGAATCGATAATCGTCTTTGCTTTCTCCGCAGCGGTAACATCGTTTCATGCAACTCTCCCTGTTCGTTGTGACCACTCGTACTCTCGCCGGGAATCATCACTCCATCGCACGTTACGTTCTGAGCCGAACCAGAACATAATTTCGATAAGCTCTGTCATGCTCGCCTTCCTCATCTTGCTGGTACGTACCCCAAGAAGAACAACACCGCCATCAATACCTGGTACACTTCTTTGCTCCAGCTTTTTAGTCTTGAGCCACAGCGCGGTGAAGATGTCTTTCCAGTCTTCCGGAGACAGTCGTTGACCATGCCAAAGCACCTGACGGGAGACGTCCTGAAGCATCGGCCACATACGGTCGTTCTGCGCTTTGGTTCGCTTAGGTTCTTTGACGTGGACTTCGTGGGGTGACTTGTCGTCGATTGGTAGTGAGAGAATGGCGTCTATGGCGTTATTTCTGATTGCTTCGTTGCGAAGCAGGAATAATTGCTTCACTTGCCCTCCTGCTCTTCTCCTTGCGCTTATCCGCGTAATACCGGTTTAATTCGTCAGACATCCTCTCTCCGATAAGCGGCCATGACTCAAACCTCGCATTCGCAAAATTCTCAAGCCATCTCGCAAAATCATCCAATTTATCTGCTAACCAATAAACAAAATCTGACAGCCATACTGCTGAAGCCAAAAAGATACGATGCGGATTAAGGATGAAAATAAGCGATATTTTCATTCCTCTTGATACTTTACTCATACTCACTCCTTCACTTTGATTCCAGCGGCGATGATGGCTCTCTCAACATCGCGCTCATATCTCATTGGTTGAAAGACTCCATCAATGAAATATTCGTCGTCAGCACATGCTGCCGGAATTTCAATTTCGATTGTCTTCCTGCCAGCCTGCCATCCCTTCCATGCTATGTGCAGCACATAATCCAGATAGCAGTTTCGCCTTTCATCCCATCTAAGGTCATCAGACGTGAACTGCATAACTTCTAGCGCCCATTGCTCGAAAGCCTTTCTTGATTCATCCATATTCCTCTCCATCAATGAACCTGCTCGCCATCGCTAACTTTCAGACGCATTGTTCCGTCTTCCCATTCGTGCAGATACTCCTTCTTGTTCTCGGCAGCCATAAAACCACGGGCATAAGACAGACAGTAATTCAATGGGCTTTCTCCGACCTTAGCCAACGCATCCATAGCATCACAAAATAATTTCTCTGCTTGTTTCTTTCTCATCATTTTTCTCCACCACAAATAAAAAGGCCTGCGATTACCAGCAGGCCTGTTATTAGCTCAGTGATGTAGATGGTCATCAGAATCCTCCTTTCTTCTTGGACTGCGGTTCCTCGCGTTCACGGCGTCGCATTTCAGCAGACTGTTGGTCTGTGTCATAAATAGCGCCATTTGCCTGAATGCAATACACCGTGCCGGTATTGCCATGGCGATTTAGACGAAGGATTAGTTCGGTTTCACCAGGCGGAACGCTGTCATCAAAAGCACCTTCACGATGGATACCAACCCAATAATCGCAATCCTGTTCAATCTGCCCTGTATCTCGGGAGTCGCTTGGTAATGGGCGTTTATTGGTTCGGCTTTCCAGTGCGCGGTTAAGCTGCGTCAGAAGCACAACAACGCAATCAAGCTCTTTGGAAAGGTTCTTCAGTCCCTTAGTAATCATGCCGTAAGCAAGGTCGTTACGATCGGCCTTTTCAGCGGTCATTAGTGTCAGGTAATCGACCAGAATCATGCCAACACATCCTTTTTCTCGCTTGATTCGACGGCTTTCGCTGATGATTTGAGCCAGAGATAATCCCGGCGTGTCGTCGATGTAAAGCAGGTCGATTTCACTCAAGCGATTGGCTGTTTCGATCGCCCTGTTGAAGTCACCATCGTAATCACCCTGATAGCCGTCATCAGCGTCATTTGTCGCCGGAAGGTAAAAAATATTCGGGTTAACACCTGACTTCTGTCCCACCAATTTTTCCAGTATCTGGTCACCTGGCATTTCAAGGCTGAACATCAGAGCGGGCTTTTTCTCATGCACTGCGCAGTTGATTGCCATCTGGCTGTATAGCGTCGTTTTCCCCATCTTAGGGCGAGCGCCAATGACAAACAAAGAGCCTTTCACCAGACCTTTCGGTGACAGCATCCTGTCCAGCGATGGGATCCCTGTGCTCATTCCTCGTTGTTCGCCTGACGGGTCAAATCGCTTCTCAAGGTCGCTAACCCAGTCTTCCATGACCTCACCAAATGAGCGAAGGCCGCGACGCGATCCGGTTTTTGCATGGTCTGTCAGTTGCGTGAAAATCGCCTGAATAGCTTCGTACTTCTGCGTTGCAGTCATTCCGTTGCGGGAATAGAGCAATTCCGTCGCTTCAGTCATGCGGTTGATGGCGTAGCGCTCCATTGCGGTTTCGCGAACCTGCATTGCATAGGCAACGATGTTTGCTGCGCTTGGCGTGTTCTTTGCGATATCAGCGATATAAGCAAAACCGCCAACTGACACCGTTAACGATTTACGCTCCAGTTCATCGAAAAGCGTCAGGCCATCTACTGGCTTTTGCTCCCGGTGCATTCTGGTTATTTCTTCGAAAAGGATTTTGTGTGGTCGGCTGTAAAATGAATCAGGCTTCAGCATCGCCAGAACTTTCTGGACGCGCTCACTACTGTCATCATCCAGAAGCAATCCACCAATCACCGCCTGCTCCGCCTCGATGCTATGTGGCGGCGCGTAAAAATTATCGGTCATCGTGTTCACCCTCACGAACTTTCAGGTAGGTATTATCGTTAAGCAGGAAATCAAATCCCTTTTTGTGCCAGACGGTTCCGCGTTGATGGTTTTGACGCTCTTCGAACATCCATCGGCAATTTTCGCCTACGTAACTCAAATAATTTCTCCAGTCCTGCATCGTGAACCCATGACCATCAAGCTGGCGGGTTATCACTCCGGCTTTTCGCCAGAAAGTTCGGATCTGGTTTTTACGTTTGTCATTCAGTGCGCGAACCCTGGAAGCTTCAGGAAGTAATTCGTGGTAAGCATCGACAACATCCTGACAACTGAGAGCTGATTTTTTCTTGTCAGGATTTTCGTCTGCTGCGGTACTCTCTAATACGTTAGTATTAGAGATATTATTTATATTATTGTTTATGGACAATCGTTGGACATCCGTTGGACAACATTTGCTGTGAGCCTCGTCATTACTGGTGTTTGCGTTGGACATCCGTTGGACATCCGTTGGACAATTTGGAGCCTGAAAATCATCATATTTCAACACTGTTATCAGGCTGAATTTTCTCCCTTTCGACTCGATACGAATCATTCCATTCCCTTCAAAAGAACGAAGCAAACTTTTTACTTTGTTATCCGGGATGAATGTTTCACTTACCAGTTTTGGCCGTCCGGTAATTAGCTGTCCTCGCTCAACCAACATCTCACCAATGTCGGTATTTACGACTGCCGGAGAGTGATTGGCTTTCAGTATCAGATGCAGGAAAAGATGCACAGCCTGAGAATCCTTGTATAGCTTGCTATCCATGAATTGGCGGTGAATCAAGGCAAACCCCTTACCGCCATTTGTACGCGGCTTCTGGAGCCTTCTGGCCTCTCTGGCTTCGGCTAGATTGGATATGTTACTCATGACCTTTCCTCTTCAGTATTAGCTTCACTTTTTCCAACTCAGCCCGAAATCGACCAGGCTGTTTGAAGCTGGATAAGAACCGATCACGTAGTATGTTTTTGTGTAATTTGTCCTGGTCAGGACTGAGTTGTTTTGTCATAATTACTCCTGTGGATTGATCCAGTCTTTCTACATCAGGCCTCGAAGAATTCGCCGTTCTTCGGGGCTTTTTCTTTTGTCAGGTAGGTAGCAAGTCGCCTGGTGAGCTCTGCCATTTCCTCGTCTTCGATTCCATACTCCAGAACCGCAAGCATCATGCTGACCTGAGAGAAGAAACCGTTCTTCCATCGGCTTACCTGGTATTCAGGAACACCCATAGCTTTAGCGAATGTCTTCTGGCCCATCATGGCTAACTTGTTGAGTAAAGTGGACTCAATGCGAGCCGCCTTCTTGCTTTTAGTTGCAACTACGTTCATTCAAAATATTCCTTAGAAATTAGATAGAGTTGGATTCGCAAATACACGCAAATCCGTTGGATAAATTTACCGCGTTGTCGGCGGTTCAGATTGGTAAAGAGCGGTACTGCTTATGCTGATTGGTTAGGCTTAGGGAAAAGCCATGGAAGATCTGGGCGAATTTGATATCCCTGCACCTTCCCACCCGTGGCTTTCACCACAGAAAAAACGTTTTGTGGCGAAACTTTCGCCTTGCCGTATAACCATTTCTGAACCGCTGCTTGACTAACACCGCATGCCTTAGCTAGCTCTTTCTGCGTTCCAACAATGGCAATAGCGGTTTTAATAACTTGGTTCATAAAACCACCTCCACTTTTTATAAAACCAATATACAACCAAGGTTGTTATTTTTCAAGTGCTGGGTTGTTTGCCATATAACAACTGAGGTTGTATTTTTGTAGGATGAACATGACTCTTTCACAGCGATTAAAGCTTTCTATGGAGAAGGCGAAGATTAATCAGGTGACCCTGGCCGAAAAGGTTGGGGTTTCGCAGGCTGCTATACAAAAACTGACCTCAGGGAAAGCTAAAAGCTCGAAGAGGATTGTTGAGATAGCTAGTGTGCTTGGTGTAAGACCGGAGTGGCTATCTGATGGCCGTGAGCCGATGTTCGTTGAAGAGAGTTATATGGCAAAAGGTGAGTCGGATAAGTTAGCAGAAGACGTGTTTAGAGTTGACGTACTCGACCTGACATTTAGCGCAGGACCGGGATCATTTATGATTTCTGAATTTGTTGAAGTCCTACATGCCATCGAATTCACCACCGAGCATGCGCGCTCACTATTCGGTAACCGCTCTCAGTCAGACGTAAAGGTAATGACCGTCGATGGTGATAGCATGTGCCCAACCATACAGTCTGGAGATCGGTTGTTCTTTGATGTTTCTGTTAGGCACTTCAAGGTAGATGGGGTATATGCGTTTGTCTTCGGGCAACACTTTCATGTCAAGCGCTTACAAATGCAGGGGCTTCAGTTGGCTGTATTGTCAGACAACCCAGCATATAAGGATTGGTATGTGACGGAAGATAATCAGGACCAGCTCTATATCATGGGAAAAGCGCTTATTCACGAATCGATAGTTTACAACAAACTGTAACAATGGCCTGATGAGATATTCGGGTGATGATGGATAAGGGATTAAGTGTGATGAATACAATCACGATTGATAGCGTGGATGCATTAGAGGGTGTTTTTCATCGCATCCAGTCGGGTGAAGAGATTCTGATAGAACAGTTAAAAATTGAGCTATTCGAATCTGTTAAATTTAAGATTTTCGGTGATGAAACACGCTACAATGGTACGCTTCCGGCATCTTTGGCTCAAGGCATCTGTGAGTTTCAGAATGAGATGTATAAGGTTTATACTCTAATTAAGTATAAAACCGATAACTTGCAAAGACTGGGCGCACAGGATAGAGAAGATTCGGAGATTGTATTCTCTATAAAGCCAGGCTGCACAGAGATCATCACAGCCCTGAAAGATTTAGCTGAAGCTTGTGGTAATGCATTTGATAAGGTGACACAAGGGATGAGCCCAACCCAAAAAACAACATGCTTCTTGTTCGCTGTTGCCCTATTCGGTGGGGCATGGGTTGGCACGTCTTATCTAAAATCTGAGGCTGAAATTGCAGTAAAGCAGGAAGAAACAAAGCAGCAAGAAGCTAAGATAAAATCGGAGAACGAAAGGCTTACCATTCTTAAGGATGGGATGCTTCAGGCCATGAGATCAAATGCTGGAGTAGATACTATCGAAAGAGCGGAGGGTATCCAAGAGCACGTTTCCAAGGCATATACCGGAGTGCTCAAATCAGTAAGCGATGCCGATAGAATTGAAATTGATGGTGCGACAAAGCTCAACCTTTCTCAAAAAGATGTGCATGAAATAATCAAAAACCCCATCGAGAAGGCCAAAAAAGAAGAGCGTAATCTGGAGTTAGTGATTGATAGTATCAAGCGTACCGCAGAAAAAATAACGTTAAGCTGTCGCGAACCATCCAGTGAAGAGAGCTTTCCGGTTTCAGTTGACACTTCGTTTATAGATGACAAAGATGAAATCGCTTTATTGTTTGACGCCATGAAAGAAAACAGAACAGTAAAGATATTAGGAAGCTACACGATACGAGCTGGCGTAATCGAAAATGGAAACGCATCAACTATAGCTCGCCCATAATCTCAACCCGGCCACCGCGCCGGGTTTTTACTGCCTGTCGAACCCTACGTAAACCATTCGCCAGCCAACGTAACTCATTGATAATTACGCCAACGTATAGCTATTTACTCCATTTGCCCGCCACCTTGTAACCACAAAGATATCTACTCTTTCGGCAGTGTCAGAACATCAATAGCCAGTTCTACGGCCAAGTCCACATCATCTTCCTGCCACAGTACCTGAATCATTTCTATCAAAGCTTCACGCGAAGGTTCGCGCTGCTCCACCAGTACCTGCATCAGCGCAGTACCGAGAACCTCAACCACCTGCGGGTGAAGCTCCGCAAAGAACTCATCCTCACTTTTCACACAGATTCCTCGCTCGTTTTTTGTTCAGAACAGTATGGCATAGAGGATTTATAAAAATAAATACCCTTAAAATACAACCACAAAAAACATTTTTTGATAAATATACAACCTTGGTTGTTGACATAAATACAACCTTGGTTTTATATTTACCCCATCAGCAGGACGCTGGTAGCCAAACGGAAAGGCAACGCTCTTTAACTTCGATGATGCGCTGACAAAGCGCGACAAGATACCAAACGAGATGGGTTTGGACTGGCGTGTGGTGGAGCTTAGGCCTAGCTGTACCGATCGGGCCGGACTGAGAAGCCACTTGAAATCAGGAAATTGAGACAGGTTCCTGCGCCAGTACCAAAGCCATTTCACATGAGGGTAAACAGATGCGTAAGCCAAAAACCACTACAAAAACAATTATTCATTTCACCTTAAAGCGTCGTCCTGAAGGCAACAGAAATGGAGACGAGCGAGGTCGTGTTTGGTTTCACAAATATTCGTTTTTAGATAAACCATTTTACCGGGCACCACGCCTGTTACGTCGTCTTTCTTTTAACTTCAACCAATAAAATATCTTTAGGGATCAATCATGACGGTAATCGTGTACGGGAAGTCAACGTTTGCAGGCAATGCTAAAACTCGCCGTCATGAACGGCGCAGAAAGCTAGCCATAGAGCGCGACACCATCTGCAATATCATCGATTCAATTTTTGGCTGCGATGCTCCTGATGCTTCTCAGGAGGTTAAATCGCATCGTGTTGACAGGGTAACAAAAGCAGTTTCACGTGCCGGGAACAAGGTTAAGCAAGAGAAAGTAGAGCGCAAGCAGAACCGAATTTACTACCACGATGCTAATCCGCTCGGAAATAAAATCCACGCCGTACAGAAGCAGCGCGGAAAATCAATTCCGGCTTATTACGATTGAGATGAGATATGGAAGACGAATTTGAAGAGTTCGAAGAGCATCCTCAGGATGTGATGGAACAATACCAGGACTACCAATATGACTACGACTATTGATACCAACCAATGGTGTAGTCGCTTTGTGAAATGCAAAGGCTGCAAGCTTGATGCTGAATGCATGGTGAAGCCTGAGGAAATGGCTCTGGTGAGAGAAGATGGAAAGATTGTCGATAAATGGGCAATTAGAACCACGGCAATGATTGCAAGAGAACTGGAAAAACTAAAGGCTACATAGTCGGTCTTCTTTTATCTCACTTCAAATATCTAATCAGGTCGCAATGCGGCCTTTTTTATTGCCAAAATTTAAGGAATAACAACATGAATTCAGCAGATTTATCGAAGATTCTTGAGTATGAGCCTTCTACAGGAGTTTTCCGGTGGAATAAATCTAAAGGAACAGCATTGGCTGGTGATGTCGCTGGTTCTGTCAATCATCACGGTTATCGAGAGATAACAATTGATGGAAAAAAACTACAAGCAAACAGGCTGGCATGGTTATTCGTTACTGGTAGGTTTCCTAATGGCGTAATTGATCACATAAACAGAGTCAGGGATGACAATAGATTCTCTAATCTAAGAGATATTTCAGTTGCTGAAAACAATCTAAACAAATCCATTAGGTTAGATAATAAATCTGGAACACCTGGAGTTAATTGGGATATTAAAAGAGAAAAGTGGAGAGTCACTGGACAGATCAATAGAAAGCAAAAGCATCTTGGGTATTTCAAAAACATTAATGATGCAATAGAGGTCAGAAGGATATTTTGCAGAAAATATCATTTAACAAGTAAAGAATATGCGTATGAAGTTACTGAGTAAGCGTATTTTTGGCAGCGAATAAGCACCTATAGCAGATTTACGAGTCTGCTATGTGAGCAATATCGCTCGTAACCAAGCGAGGACGACGACTCGTTCTGGTTAATCGAAAAATCATCCCTTGATGTTATTTGCCGCTCGCAGTCAGGGCGGCTTTTTTACCAGTATATCAATAGCGCTTCATATCGAGGCGTTTTCGCTATGCCAATAAATAAAAATGGAGAATCCCACGATGACATTTGCTATCGCGGGCGGTGCCGTCATGGGTATCGCACACCTTAATGAATCACTTTTAGAGCGTATCACCAGAAAATTACGGGCCGGATGGAAACGTCTCGGTGAAATTCTTAATCAGCCAGGAGTGCCACGCCATGACCATTACTCCTGTTAATGGAACAATTCTTGTTCAGCAAGGAAACAGGGAGTTCAACAAGCTATATGAGAAAGTATTTCCGGATACAAAACAGGGAATGTCTGATGCGTATACATGGGCTGCCGGAATAGCTCTTGGTTGGGATAAGTGGCAGGACGAAGAATGGGAGGCGCGTCATGTTGCATGATTTTGATGATGAAGAATTTATTGCTCTCAGTTCTCCTGAAATTGAGGAAGAAGTGGAGCAGCAAATTAACTTAGCCGCAGAACGGCAGAATCCGGTTATTAGCTGGGATGAATTTGCAGGGTATTACTCATGAATCTGGATCAGTTAGATGAGCCGTTCGCAGCTGAAGATATCGAATGGCGAATACAGCAAAGTGGTAAAACACGCGATGGCAAAGTGTGGGCTATGGTGCTGGCTTATGTCACAAACAGGGCAATCATGAAACGCCTGGACGATGTTTGCGGCAAAGTAGGATGGCGCAATGAATACCGCGATATTCCCAACAACGGTGGCGTTGAATGCGGCATATCAATCAAGATTGATTCCGAATGGGTAACTAAATGGGATGCTGCTGAAAACACACAGGTAGAAGCCGTCAAAGGTGGTCGCTCCGGCGCAATGAAGCGTGCTGCCGTTCAGTGGGGAATTGGTCGGTATCTGTATAACCTTGAGGAAGGTTTTGCGCAGATATCCAGTGATAAGAAACAAGGATGGCACAGGGCCAAACTGAAGGATGGAACAGGATTTTACTGGCTCCCTCCATCGCTGCCGGACTGGGCCATGCCAGCATCATGCAATCAACCATCACCAGAAAATACCAATCAGAAATCTCCATCGGTTGACTGCGAACAAATCCTGAAAGACTTCAGCGATTATGCAGCAACAGAAACTGACAAGAAAAAGCTAATTGAGAGATATCAGCATGACTGGCAATTATTGGCTGGTCACGATGATGCGCAGACAAAATGCGTTCAGGTAATGAATATCAGAATAAATGAGCTTAAACAGGTGGATTAATGAGAAGATTAAACATAACTCCAGCTGAGATGGAGTCAGTCTGCGGTCGCATGGTAGCTTGCCGTGCAGCAGAACATCTGGGCCTAAACATAAATCAGTTTTATTACATAGCAAAAAAACTGTCATTAAAAACGGCATTCGTTAAGCCAAGATGGAGCGACGACGAAGACAAAAGAATGCAGACGCTTATCTCATCAGGCTATACACAAAGAAATGTAGCAAAAATTCTCGGGCGAAGTGAAGAGTCGGTAAAAAGCAGGCTATCACGTTTACGAAAGAAATAACCCTATACGTACCACATTATTCGTATAACCTACCCTGGAGTAAATTATGCCAGCGCCTTTGTATGGTGCGGATGACCCGCGCCGCTGTTCCGGCAATTCCGTATCGGAGGTGCTGGATAAATTCAGAAAAAACTACGACCTGATAATGTCGCTACCGCAGGAAACGAAAGAGGAAAAGGAATTTCGCCACTGTATATGGCTTGCAGAGAAAGAAGAACGCGAGCGAATTTACCAGACATCCATCCGGCCATTCCGCAAAGCCACTTACACCCAATTCATTGAAATAGACCCGCGCCTTAAAAATTACCGTTCGCGTTACGGCGCTACCAGCAATAACTGAGGAATTCATCATGAGAGGTTTGTCCTACGACCCCGGAATCCTTCCATCGGAAATGATTATTCGACACCGCTTCAAGCCCATTAACGATATTCCACGCGAAGAAATGCTGGCGAGAAAGAGTTTTCCATCAGTGAATGAAAACAAATATCTGAATGCAATGTTGCGGAGTGGGAAGAAATGAAAGAAGTGAAAATATACACGATTGTCAGTGACCAGTTATCACCACCAATAACAGGAGAATCATTCTGTACTGACATGGTGCGTCATAGTGATTATGCGGAGCTTGAGGATAAATACGCGGCGTTGGCGGCGGATAACGATAAAGCAATGGAGTCACTTAAGCAGGCTGATGCAGTTGTTAAGTTGGCACACGAGAAGTTTTCGGCGCTGGCTTCGGAGAATGCGGCTCTGAAAAAATCAGAGGTCGAATTCAACGAATATTGTCGTCGCGAGTGCGAGGACGTTGGCGATACGTGGGTAGACGATTTCACTGAGACCCCGGCGACAGACGCCTTTCTGGCTGAGGTGCGGGCTAGTGCTCGTAACGAGGGCATCAACTATGCCGCCAGCCGCCTCGCTGCCGCATTCAATCACGGATTCCTCGATAAACCTGTATCAGAAGTTCTCGACGTGACACGCATGATTTTGTCGGCAAAAGAGGATTTAGCCAATGACCCACCGCCAGCGGATAACGGTTTGTCAGGTGAATACGCGGAGAAGGCGATAGAAGAATGGGCGGACCAAATTCGCAAAGGAGTGCAGTCATGAGCAACCCATTTTTTATCAAATGCCTCAAAGATACAGAAGGATGGTGGACTGAGGGCGAGATTTACGAAGCCTGCATGGTTGACGGTGGTTTTGTGATGTTTGGTGATGATAACGATCCTAACGAAAAAGAATGGAGCGCAACCCCTGTGGAATATCGTGAAGATGGTTCGATCCTTTATCAGATTGGTGGCATTGAGGGAGAGGTTTTATTCGAGGAGGCAGCCCAATGATCGCACTTAACAAACAGGAGCGTGCAGCATGACAGTGCATACAATTAAGCAATGCCGTCCTGACCAGAAAGAAACCGAGTATTTCTGGAAGTTGTTTCATGCGGCACAACGCAATGACGCTCGCTGGCACGGTAGTGAAAGCAGCATTATTGCTGATGAGCTATCCCGAACGGATTTAGATCGTAACCAAAAACTGTTTCTTCTGCGCGCCTGGCAAGTGCTTGTAGACGACAAAGGTGGATTCGGGCGCTTTATGGGTGCCTTTGATACTTACGTCTACAACATGCAGGACCCGGATGATGACTGCGTAGCGTGGAAGCCAGAACTTAGCAAACTGCTGTGTGACGGGCAATTGTTGGACGTGGTTATCGATGCTTATCAGTCTGCTCGGCAGCGCATAGCAGAACTGGAGGCGCGGACGGTCAACCTACCAAAGCGCAGCGTCGGTGAAGTCATGCACATGAGCGGATTTAGCCGTGATTATGCTGAGGGTTGGTGTGCTGGTAATGACAATGCGATACACGAAATACGCACCGCTGGCATCAAGGTTAAGGGGGAGTGAAATGACAAAAATACTCCGGAAGAATTATCCACGTCAAAGTCGGTTTAAAGAGGCTCTATTTTTCCTTCTCTTTCTTATTTTAATGGTTCCAGTATCACCGATATTCTTCATCTGGTTAGCAGGCGTACAGGCAGAAAAAATAGCCGAGTGGTATAGCTCCATCGTATGGGGGCCATTTAACAAACTGCACAACAAATTAAATCCGTACAGGGAGGACTAACCCATGATCTCTATCACCTGTAAGGGGACGTGGCTATGTGGCGAGGATTAAATCGCGGCGGCAGCCAGATGATTCTGACTTCCTACGAATACGATCCGGAAACTCAAAAATCTCAGTCTGTTTACCTTCTACGGCATCACAGCAAGGTTAAGAAGACCACGCTTGAACAGAAACTGACAGTTAAGAACGACGCCTTCGGGCGGTTTAAGCCTTTCGTTGAACTTGAAGATTTTCCGGAAGGGCTTAGCGAACGCGAAGCAATGCTGAAATTAGCTGACTGGCTGCACCGACTTAGTGTGGCTATCGAAGATAACTGGAGTACACCATGACTATTACCAAAGAACGCCTGCTCAAAATTCAGCATTGGCGCGAAACATATGGAGCTGATAGCAACGTTATGCTGCCGGCAGAAGAGGCGGAGGAGCTGGCGCGTATAGCGCTGGCAGCGCTCGAAGCGGAGAAAGGTGCCGACCCCATTGTGTTCACCGACGAACGAAATCTTCGTCACATTGCCAGGGGGCGAGAAACCTCTTTGATTTGGGGTAAACAAAACCAGGAGGTGGGAGATATCCCGCTCTATCGCCACGCCCAGCCTGTGCCGGTAGACAAAGAATTTATCCCTAAAAATCTGGACAAGGCGTTGGGTGTTGTTGGTGTTGCGTTACCTGAATCAAAGGAAGAGTTTAATTTCCAGATAGAGCGCTGGATACAGCGTCTCATTGACCGTGTTATTCGTTATGCCGACGAATTCAAAGAGCAGCCAGTGCCGGTAGTGCCGGAGGAGTGGACTATTCAGGATGCTGTGAAGTTTTGCAGGGAAACTGGAAGACAAGATGCTGGCTCAGCCATGGAGGCATGGAATGCCTGCCGCACCGCCATGCTCCAGGGTAGCCAACCTGTAAGTAATCGTGATGAGTTGCCATACGCACAGGTTAAGGCAGTCGCTGACCTGTACGCCCTGTGCTGGCAGTCGGGAGAAGTGGTTACTTATACGCCTGACCCAGAAAAGGCGACCATCTGGATAAATAACTACTCGGGAACTTGCGTTCAGGAATACGTGAAGCTTGAACGACTGCAAGAAGCGCTGGCAGGCAACTCTCCGGTAAGTCAGGGTGGTTGGATAAGCTGTAGTGAGCGAATGCCAGATAATGATGAATCTAAACCCATCGCAATTTTTACCGGAAAATGTCTGGGTCAGGGGATGTTCGTTGCTACATACGACGATGATGGGTTCTTTGACTATTGGGAGGGTATGGAAATTATCGGTGTAAGCCACTGGATGCCACTGCCAGCACCACCGCAGCAATAACAAACCTCGCACTCGCGGGGATTTTTTTCATATGAACTCGCTACGGCGGGTTTTGTTTTATGGAGTGAATGATGGTTCTTGTTATCGGTGCCACCTATCTTTGTCGCCGCGGGGATATTGATGACGTGGTTTACGCAGGTATAGCAATTTTCGGATTTATTGAGCTTCTTGTAGAGATTGCTCTTCTCGCTTCAGTATTAGGAAGGTAACCATGGAATCACACAGTCTCACACTCGATGAGGCCTGTGCATTTCTCAAGATATCCCTTCCTTCCAAGTTCGATTCCCAAACCGGAGATAAAACCTATGCGCGAATTACGCGACGACTCACTTGTTGACTTAAAGTTCATGATGGAGGATTCTGGCATGGGTAAAACGTTCATTTACTCAGAAATCAAGAAAGGTAAATTGCCTTCCCCGCACAAAATCGGCAGCGCATCCAGGTGGGTTTATGCCGACTATCAAAACTGGAAACGCAGCCACTTCTCACCCCTTCAAAATGTCTCATGAATTGCCTTTGTGGGCATAAATGCGGGCATAAAATTCTTCACTTCTGTAATTCATCATAAATCCCCTGCACTTACGACATTCATTAGGTGTCTGCAGGGGACACCATTGATACCCAGGACATTCTCTTCTTGCTGCATAACCTTTCGAGCGGTTCCCCTTTCATGTTGCTTTTATTGCCCCTATGCAATATCACCGGACATGCCATACGTTCAGCAAAAAGTCGTCATCGGCCGGTTATGACCGATGACATCCTGATGTGGTCTAGAAGCGGTACTGCAACCCCGCGGTAACCGTATAGTTATTATTAGCTATACCTGCGGCATCGCCACCAAAATACGCCGTATCACCGCTGGTTTTATCTATGATTTGCGTACCGCCCTTACCTTCTTCATATTTACTGTAAGCGAACTCAGCAAAGATTTTTGCATTACTGGTAATATAATATCCGGCGTCAATAGAAGCGCCATAATATCGTGAATTTTCCGTTTTTTCACGGAAGGTAAGTTTGCGCATGTAGTGTTCGTCATTATCATGCGCATTTACCCAGTCGCTGTATTTAAACAGTACATTACACTCAAAGTCATTAATACGATAATCACCCGCCAGCCCGATATAGGGCATTTCAAAACGCTGGCTATAACCTATGCCGCGCACGCCATGAGGAAAATTACCAATATATCGACCATTATCATAAATATAAGACCCGCCTCTTGCCGTCCAGCTAAAACGGGTTTCCTGATAGCCCGCTGTTACGCCCGCCTTGTAGTTATCGCCCTGCAATAACCAACCTTTCACGTTCAAATCGTATTCATTAGCATAGTTGGAGCTGGTGTCCGGATGAATTGAACGATCGGTCCAGCCAGGCTGCTCACTGCTCATCCAGTCATGGTCAACCATATGACCCGATCCCGACGCCAAAGACGTCCAGCCGCGGGCGTCCAGCGTCATGAACGAATAGGGTTCCCATGATAAATCCCCCTGCAACGTGGCGACATTTTTTATTTTCCAGTCCAGTTGACTCAGCTTCCGCCCGGTGTCGGTATCATAAACCAGCTCCCTGGATTTACCATTTAACACACCCACGGAAAGGGATGTCGTGACGCTATCAGGAGAGACGTCCGGAATAAATAAGGTAGACTCCGCATAAACCGACTCAGAAAATACGGCGATCATCATTACTGCAATAGCATGTTTTTTCATTTCTCTTGTCCTCATATTCAGATGTAATCTGGAGAGGTGATGAAGTTTTCATCTTGTCAAATCGTCGGACAAGAGTACATTTATTACGCCAGAGAACTTGACGCATTTTTACCTTATATTGAAGTTAAGAAATAGAATTTGATGCTCAGGTGAATAATAAGCAATCTATAATCATGATGGAATGATTTACCATTACGGTGATGTGACGTTATCTGGCTAACGACATCGTTGCTGTTGTTGTCAGCCAGATTGAAAGTAACTGTAATATCAGAATTTATAATGCTCTTTACTTAGACCATATTTTTTCATGCGCAGATAAAGTTTTTTACGGGGAATTTGCAGGTACTCCGCCACTTCATTAATTCGTCCCTGATGAATATTTAATGCTTCGGTAATAATTTGTCGCTCATACTCTTCAACGCGCCGGTCAAGCGGGGTCGGCTCCTGCAGAAGCAACTGCGGGTTGACCGTTTCCGCCAGCGGCAGCACGCCAACAGCGAAAAGCTCCGCCGCATTAGCCAGTTCACGCACATTGCTTGGCCAGGCGCGTCGCATTATTCCTTTCAGTAATTCCCCCGCTATTTCCGGCACTGGATGATTGAGTCGCAGGCAGGCTTTTCGAAGATAATGGCGAAATAACGGCTCGATATCATCCGGTCGCTGAGAAAGAGACTGGCAGGCGATTTGGGTCATGGCGAAACAGTAGTAAAGCTCGGCCGCAATCTGGTTAGCTGCCGCCTGCTCCACCAGCGAAGCGCTGCCAACGCCCACCAAACGAAAAGGCCGATGCTCCAGGCTTTGTAAACGCGCCAGATGGTGCTGCTGTTCGCGTGTCAGATATTCGGGATGACTCAACACCAGCGTACCTCCTTGCGCCTGGTCGATGAATGTCTCCAACTGCCCGGCATTCTCCGGCGTGAGTTCATAGCGTACAAACGGCCCTTTCGCGTTACGCCCCAGTTGATGGAGATAACGGGCGCCAGTCATACGTCCAGTGCCATGCTCACCGTAAAACCATACGGCAATGTCCGTTTCCGCCAGTTGTTGTAACCGTTGTCGAAACTGATTCATCCACTCGCTGCGCCCAATCAGTTCAACCTGTAACGTCTGCTGGCAATATTGCCGCCGTGCAATGACCGACCGGCGCTGGCGTAGCGCGTCTTCAATTAATATCAACAGCTTGCCCGGATCGACGGGTTTTTGCAGAAAATCCCAGGCGCCCTTTTTCACCGCATCAACCGCCATCGGTACATCGCCATGTCCGGTAATCAATAAGATTGGCAGTTGATCGTCATCCTGATGAAACAGCGTCATAAGATCGATACCGGAACACCCCGGCATACATACATCGCTCAAAACGATCCCCTCCCAATCCGCTTTTACCCACTCTTTGGCCTCGAAAGGATGGGTAAAGCCACGCACGCGGTAGCCTGCCTGCTCAAGCATTTGGGTATAGGCGTCAAGTACATCAACGTCATCATCAATCAGCAAAATAGAACATTCATCATTCAACATCATCGACATCCGTTACCGAGAATTGCAGCACCACGCAAGCGTTACGCGTCAGCGTCGACGCCAGACGCAGGTCGCCCTTCATTTGCGCCATCAGCGACACGCTAATCGACAGCCCAATACCCAACCCGACAGCTTTACTGGTGGTAAACGGCTTGAGTAAAGAGGGCAACAGCGCCACAGGCCAGCCAGGGCCGTTATCTGCAATATAAACCTCCAGCGCCTCTCCCTGCGTCTGCCATGTCACCGCGATCGCCGCATCATGCGAACAGGCGTCAAGCGCATTCGCCAGCACATTCACCAGAACCTGCTGAATACGCACTTCATCGCCGCTAACCCATACGGTGTCGGTTGGCAGTGAAAGCGCTCCCTGCCGGGATTGGTGACGCATGGCTAATAACTCCCATGCCGCCACGAAGGTTTGGCGCAGATCAACGGGATACAATGGCGTTTCCAGCTCCGCCCGGCGGGTAAACTGCCGCAGCGAACGGATAATGGCGTCAATCCGGTTAATGAGCCCTTCCGCTTTGGTGAGCGTATTTCTCGCCTGTCCGCTCTGACCTTCTTCAATCGCGCGTCCCGCCGTAAATAAATACATTGAAAGCGCATTCAGCGGCTGGTTAATTTCATGCGCCAGCGTGGTCATGGTCTGGCCGACTACCGCCAGTTTCGCCGTCTGAATCAACTCATCCTGCATGGCGCGCAGGTCGGCTTCTATCTCTTTGCGTTCGGCGACCTCTTGTTCAAGCTGCCTGCGTTGCATATTGAGCTGGCCCAGCGTATGACGTAGCAAACGGGCTATCCGTCCTAGCTCATCGCGCCCGTAAACCGGGATAGTCGAGTCGGTTCTCCCCAGCCCTATCTGTACCACAGCCTGATTAAGCGCGGTAAAACGCTTCACCAGTCGGGAACGGATAAAATAGTGGTTGAGTCCCCAGGCCAGTAGCAACGCCAGGAGCGTCGCCACTAAAATAAGCCCGCCGCTAACGCGAACAATCTGTTCCAGGCGTTGATTGAACGTCTGCATTTGCTGGTGACTACTACCTAACTGCGCCTCAAGCAGCGTGCGAAAGCGCCCTAGCGTAGCCTCTCTGGCGCGGCTGGCGTCCAGTAAGGCTTTTTGCGCCGCAACATAATCGCGCATGGTATCGGGCATCTTATTTTTTACCATCCCGATTTCCAATAGTTCGTCGATGGTTTGCCGCAGCGTGATCGTACTGGGCCAGTCATCGAGCGCACGAATATTCTCATCCGCCGTTTTTTTTAGGTTTTCCAGATAGCGAATATGGGTCTCCACCAGCATCCCGTCATTATTGCCAGACTTGAGCTCATTCAATCTGTCGCGCAGGTCGTCAACAATCTGATTTTCAATTCGCGCCAGGGTATATACCTGCTGCTGCTCGTTCTGCACCTCGCGCGAACGTTGCAAGTACTGCGCCGCGTCGCCCTGATTCGCCTCAATTTGATCGAGTAGCGTCCCCTGCTGCCAGGTAAAATCCTGTACCAGCGAATTTAGCTCCGTGGTGAAATCATCATGGAGCCAGTCAATGCGAGCGGAAAGCTCGCTGACTTTCTCCCGCACCAAAAACATGTTGTAGAGGGCGTTGTCCAGCTCCGCCAGCAAGGTCCGGCTATCCTGTAAAATGACGGCCAGTTGCCGGCGCTCAGCAAGCTGAAGCCCCTGACTGAGACGCTCAATCTTATCCAGATGCTGAATAATCTGCGTACGTAACTGCAAACGTACCGTCGTGTTCGGCGCCAGCAAAAATTCATTGAGTTGATCCACGGCCAGATTCAGGTTCCCCTCAATTAAAAAAGCGGAGTGGATGCGAGGAAAATATTCATCAAGCGAATAGCGAACCTGCGAACTTTGCTCATGCCAGGAATAAAGGCTGACCATACTGACAATCAGCGTCAGTAATGCGCCCGTTAAAAATGCGCCCCGTAAACTGTTGCTGATACTGAGCTGACGAAGCCGTTGCAATAATCTCCCCTTCATTTCAGCTCTTCCAGTTTGTGAATCGCCAGCCGCTGATTGTTCAGAAACCAGATCTGCCACTCCATCATTTTTTGTTCGGCAAAGCTTTTATTATCAAACTGCGCCAGCCAGGTTTCATCTTCGCTGCTTGCCGCATCCACCGGGACGCTGGTCAATAAAGCTCTGATTTCAGGTAAGGGGCGTTTAAGCCGCGTTTCTGCGCTGTGCAACGCTCGCCATGCATCTTTAAGCTGCGCAAGTCGAAAACTGATCGCGGTATCAAACATGCGTTGTACCAGTTGCTGACGCTTCAGGATCAGACGATAGTTCAACGGCGGCTGGGCCATCAAACGCTGTTGTTGCGCGGCGCGAGGATTATCGGCGCTAAGCGGTGCGACGGGATACTTACCGGTATTCGCGTCAGCCAGTATCCTTTGCCCTTTCGGACTTAATAAGTAATGAATAAAAGCACGCGCTTCGTCTGCATGACGGCTGTTTTTCAACACCGCGACGTAAGTGGGCGACACCGCAGAATACGGGAAATAGGTAAAAGTAAGATTAGGATCGTTAAGTAGCAAATTAGCATAGTTATCAATGACCGGCCCGGCAACGCCAAGCCCGCTTTTGATTTTATCCGCTACGCCGAAACTGCGAGAGGAAATCGTGACCAGATTACCCGAGATTGCCAGCAGCGTCGCCCACCCTGCCGTCCAGCCTTTTTGCTGCAACAGCGACTCCACCATCAAATGATTGGTGTCTGAGCGTGACGGACTGCTCATTAATAGAGCGCCCTGGTAACTGGGCAGGCCCATATCCTGCCAGTCGGCAGGCGGCGGAAGATGGCGCGCAGCGAGCGCTGAACGATTGATCAATAGCCCAAATCCGGATACCGCTACCGCCACTGAAGTTGAGCGGATAGAACGCGGCACCAGCTTCTGGCTGGCGGCAGGCGCGCTATCTAATAGCGCCAGCTTTTGGTGCTCCTGAAGGTGTTGCAACAGCATGGGGGATGACGTCAGGATCAGATCGACATTTTCCGCATTCGCCGTATCAAGTAATTGCTCTAAAGAACCGCTGGTACGGTTGAGCGTACGAATCATGACGGAACCCGGCTCCGTCTGCCAGCGCTGGATAATCCAGGCGGTCGCGCTGGGTGAAAAGGTCGTTGCCATCACCAGCTCGCGGCTGTACGCCTGGCAAGAACCGAACATCGCCGCCAGCCATAGCGTAAAAGCGCCCACTCTGGCGAAACGACCACAGCATGAGAAAAGTCGATTTGTGATCCCGTTCATAAATATCGATATCACATAAAGAAAATATTGAGACAAAACTTACCCTTTTATTTCTGTTGGCATCCAGAACAGCGTTATTTGAATAATAACGGGTCCGTCGCTCGAAAACATCAATAAAGCGTATCAGATTACTGGCAGCAAATTTGTTAATATCCGCACATGCTAACGATAAAACGGCCATGCCAATAATTAAAGTTTCACCACACCCTTCAGGATGGGTCAAAAATAACCTTTAAATTCACCCAATTGAGTCAATTTTGACACATTTCTTCGACTTGAATTTTATTGTCACTCCTTTCACTCTACCGACAAAACCTCCTGATGTTCATCTCACTATTAAATACAGGTGACTCCATGTTAACAATATTAAAAACAGGGCAATCGGCGCATAAAGTCCCACCGGAAAAAGTCCAGGCTACGTATGGTCGATATCGTATACAGGCATTGTTAAGCGTATTTCTGGGATATCTCGCTTACTATATAGTCAGAAACAACTTCACATTATCGACGCCTTATTTAAAAGAGCAATTGGATCTCAGCGCTACGCAAATCGGCCTGCTGAGTAGCTGTATGCTTATTGCTTACGGAATCAGTAAAGGCGTAATGAGCAGTCTGGCGGATAAAGCCAGCCCAAAAGTCTTCATGGCGTGCGGTCTGGTACTCTGCGCGATTGTTAACGTTGGGCTGGGATTCAGTAGCGCATTCTGGATATTTGCCGCTCTGGTGGTCTTCAATGGCCTTTTTCAGGGCATGGGCGTCGGCCCCTCGTTTATTACTATTGCAAACTGGTTCCCTCGTCGGGAACGCGGACGCGTAGGCGCCTTCTGGAATATCTCGCATAACGTTGGCGGCGGGATCGTCGCGCCTATCGTCGGTGCGGCTTTTGCGATATTGGGCAACGAACACTGGCAAAGCGCCAGTTATATCGTTCCGGCCTGCGTCGCCGTCATTTTTGCCTTAATTGTTCTGGTCTTGGGAAAAGGTTCGCCACGCGAAGAAGGTCTTCCCTCCCTGGAACAGATGATGCCGGAAGAAAAAGTCGTACTGAAAACGAAGAATACGGCAAAAGCGCCGGAAAATATGAGCGCATGGCAAATCTTCTGTACTTATGTGCTGCGCAATAAAAATGCCTGGTATATTTCGCTGGTGGATGTCTTCGTCTATATGGTGCGGTTTGGCATGATTAGCTGGTTGCCTATCTATCTGTTGACAGTAAAACACTTTTCAAAAGAACAGATGAGCGTCGCGTTTCTCTTTTTCGAGTGGGCGGCGATTCCCTCCACGCTACTGGCAGGCTGGCTGTCAGATAAACTGTTTAAGGGCCGCAGAATGCCGTTAGCCATGATTTGCATGGCGCTGATTTTTGTCTGTCTGATCGGATACTGGAAAAGTGAATCTTTGCTGATGGTAACGATTTTCGCCGCCATTGTAGGTTGTCTGATTTACGTCCCGCAGTTCCTCGCGTCCGTACAGACAATGGAGATAGTCCCCAGCTTTGCCGTAGGTTCCGCCGTCGGTTTACGTGGGTTCATGAGCTATATTTTCGGCGCCTCGTTGGGCACCAGCCTGTTTGGCGTCATGGTGGATAAACTGGGCTGGTACGGCGGATTTTATCTTCTGATGGGCGGTATTGTGTGCTGCATTCTATTCTGTTACCTCTCCCATCGCGGCGCGCTGGAACTAGAACGTCAGCGCCAGAATGCGTTACATAATCAGGACTCGCTGCAGCTTGCGGACGCGCAATAAACGATTAGCCTTCCCGGGGAACAGAAGCGCCGACATTGTCGGCGCTATCTATTCGCTGACATCGTATATACCCAAAATAATTCGAGTTGCTTAAAGGCGGCAAGGGAGTGAGTCCCCAGGAGCATAGATAACGATGTGACTGGGGTGAGCGACAAATCTGCCGGGAGCAGATTTGAACGTCGCGTGCGACGGCCCGTCAGAGCGAGGCCCATCGATGGGCCGAGTAATCCATAGCCAACACATCAGCAACTTGAAGTATGAAGGGTATGTACTGACTAACGCTTACCGTAACCCACCATAAAGCGAATAATTAACCCACATGCCGGTGCGAGAAAAAGCAATAATCCGCTAACGATGTCATCGCCATCCTGCAGCCATACATTGAGTAAATAAATCAGCGCGGCAAGGATAACCATTCCCGTAAAAGAAGAAACCGCAGAAAAAGCCCCCATCACCTGACCGATATAGCCACTCACGGCAAGTATACTTATTGCAAGAAATGTCCATAAATAGATCATCTATAATACCTCCTGTCTATGGCAAGGCTTCCATATAGCCTTACGGTCCCTCTCACTTCTCCTTTAAGATAAACCTTATCAGCACGTCATTTCCATAACATTTATCTCACATTTTATTTTTCTAATCATTTTTCAATGACCTTCGTCTGAAATAAAATTATTACTGTAAAAACAATGCATTAAAAATAATGATTAGCTTATTTTTGCTACGGAAGAAATATTTACGCTTCTTGATAAAGAATTTCTGGGCGCGAGTAAATAACTGGTGGTACATTAGCCTGCCTGGCGTTCATGCCCTCGTGGTTTAGTACTGACTTAGTTTTACACTCCTTACGGGAACCATTGTCGTACATGATGGCCTAACTATACGTAAATCATTCAAGTTACCCTGATGAGCTTACTCAAGTAAGTGCTTCGGATAAGCGAACGCAACTTGAAGGATGATGCGTATTTCAGAGTGTACCGCTGCGGATAATGACTCTTCTGCGATACATTATTTTCGTATCTACAGAAGGTATTTTATGTTTCCTCAAAGCAAATTTTCACGCGCGTTTTTGCACCCGCGCTACTGGCTGACGTGGTTTGGCGTTGGCGTCCTCTGGTTACTGGTGCAGCTTCCCTACCCGGTTTTGCGTTTTTTGGGCACCCGCACCGGTAAGCTGGCGCGCCCCTTCCTGAAGCGACGTGAGTCGATCGCTCAGAAAAATATTGAGCTCTGTTTTCCGACCCTCTCCCGGGAAGAAAGGGAAAAACTGATCGCCGAGAATTTCCACTCTCTTGGCATGGCGCTGCTTGAAACGGGCATGGCCTGGTTCTGGCCTGATAGCCGGGTTCGCAAATGGTTTGATGTGGACGGGCTGGACAACCTTACCCGTGTGCAGGCGCAAAATCGCGGTGTAATGGTCGTTGGCGTGCATTTTATGTCGCTGGAATTGGGAGGCCGTGTAATGGGTCTCTGCCAGCCGATGATGGCGACCTATCGTCCGCATAACAATCCGCTCATGGAGTGGGTGCAGACGCGCGGTCGTATGCGCTCAAATAAAGCGATGATCGGCAGAAACAATCTGCGCGGCATTGTGGGCGCGCTAAAAAAAGGGGAAGCCGTTTGGTTTGCTCCCGACCAGGACTACGGCCCTAAAGGCAGCTCCTTTGCGCCATTTTTCGCGGTTGAAAACGTCGCCACCACCAACGGCACCTATGTACTGTCCAGGCTGTCTGGCGCCGCCATGTTGACCGTTACAATGGTAAGGAAATCCGATAACTCGGGTTATCGTCTGTATATTACCCCTGAAATGGAAGGTTACCCGGCAGATGAAAATCAAGCCGCTGCCTATATGAATAAAATTATTGAGAAAGAGATCATGCGCGCCCCGGAGCAATATCTCTGGATTCATCGCCGTTTCAAGACTCGCCCGTTGGGGGAAGCGTCACTCTACATCTGAAAAAGGCCGCAAGGCCTTTTATTTTGTCATTTCGCATTGCCATAATATTCATATCGTAAATTACTCATTCCTGCTTTCAGCGATAAGTCTCCTGTTTACAGGCGATTTTTACTGTGTCAGCGGCGTCGCTCAATAGCGATTCATCACTGTCAGAAATTAAACTGTCGCCGATTCCCGACACTTGTAAGTTACTAAAAGTAAATAAGAAAATGCCTCTTGTTTCACCTCATTTTTAGGCGTACATTAGCGCCGTCTGGAGCGATGACGCGCAGAATTCTGAGGTGATGCAGGCGGTCGAAACACGAATAATTCTCAATTTCGTGTTGTCCGGCATCAACTCTCTATAATCAGGTAAGTGTAAGTTCATTTAGGCGTACGACAGGTACGCGGAGAGATGAAACGTGAAATATTTCTTTATGGGCATTTCATTTATGGTCATCGTTTGGGCCGGTACTTTCGCCCTGATGATTTAAAAGTACAATGCAAAGAAAAACAGGAGCCATGGGGCTCCTGTTTGCTTTTCTACTCCGTGCTCGCTTCAACGGGTTTTGGATGTGACGGCAGCACGCCATCGGCGCGGAACATCGCTTTAATCCCTCTAACGGCCTGGCGAATGCGGTCGCGATTCTCTATTAATGCAAAGCGTACATGGGTGTCGCCATAGTCACCAAAGCCTATCCCTGGAGAAACGCAAACCTTCGCCTCATTCAGCAGCTTCTTGGCAAACTCAAGCGATCCCATCGCCGCATATTGCTCCGGGATTTTCGCCCAGACGTACATTGAGGCTTTCGGCATTTCAACCATCCAGCCCGCCTCATGCAACCCCTTCACCAGCACATCGCGACGACGTTTATACTGCTCGGCGATATCGCGCACGCACTGCTGATCGCCTTCCAGAGCGGCGATAGCCGCCACCTGAAGCGGGGTAAAGGTGCCATAATCGTGATAACTTTTAATGCGCGCCAGCGCGCTGACCAAGGTTTTATTGCCCACCATAAACCCAATACGCCAGCCCGCCATATTATAGCTTTTCGACAGTGTGAAAAATTCGACCGCCACGTCGCGCGCGCCGGGCACCTGCATAATGGATGGCGCTTTCCAGCCGTCGTACACGATATCGGCATACGCCAGATCGTGCACCACCAGCACATCATAACGTTTAGCCAGAGCGACCACTTTTTCAAAAAATTCCAGTTCGACGCACTGGGCCGTAGGGTTAGATGGAAAACCCAAAATCATCATTTTCGGTTTCGGATAACTTTCGCGAATAGCACGCTCCAGCTCGTTGAAGAAATCCACCCCCTCTACCAATGGAACCGAACGCACCTGCGCCCCGGCGATAACGGCGCCATAGATATGAATTGGGTAACTGGGGTTCGGCACCAGAACCGTATCGCCATGATCCAGCGTCGCCAGCATTAAATGCGCCAGCCCCTCTTTGGAACCGATGGTCACAATCGCTTCGGTTTCCGGATCGATATCGACATCATAACGTTCCTGATACCAGTGAGAAATCGCGCGGCGTAAACGCGGTATGCCGCGGGACGTGGAATAACCGTGCGTATCCGGACGCTGCGCGACGGTGCAAAGTTTTTCGACAATGTGGGGAGGGGTTGCGCCATCAGGATTACCCATACTGAAATCAATAATATCTTCGCCGCGCCGACGCGCAGCCATTTTGAGTTCAGCGGTGATGTTAAAAACATAGGGCGGAAGGCGATCGATACGCGTAAAGCGACGTTCAGGGCGGAAGTCAGCCATAATATCCTCAGATTAACGTTAGCGCCCGGACCGTCCGAGCGACGCTGCCACGATGGTGGCTCCTTTAGAAAATAGCCTGAAAATTTTCTTCCTGTCGAGAGGCTAATGAAAATATTTTTTAGCGACGAAAAAAGAGGAACAAGCGTAAAAATTTACCTTTTAAGCATGTCAGTTATAGCATCAAACAAATCATATTATTAACAACTTGATATCATTGAATTTACCTAATGTGATACAGCCGACGATAATTTCCTGTCAATAAACCTTATCTCAAATAATCCCCTTTTGATTTTGTGGTTTTTCCTCTTTAATCAAAACCCTTACTAACGCTAATGGTATTCAATCATGTCATATTGCGGTGTTTTTCAGGGACATTTCCCCGAAAATGAGGATCCTTTCCAGCAAGATGCCGCGATAAAACCGTAAATAAGGCAGCGAACCGGATACGTATAGTAAAATAAATCCCTGTTTTCGCCTGACTAACCGCCATGACGTGATGACTCAACGCGCTGGTGTTTGATCTTTCGCTCAGCAAGAGTAAAGTGAAATAATTCAGACAGTTGAAGCATTCATGCACAGGAAAGGCAATGAAAAAAAACCGCGTGAGACACGCGGTTTGAGACTGACAAGAGAATGTTTAATTGCCTGATGACGCTGCGCTCATCAGGCCTACAGATGACACACTTTTGTAGGCCGGATAAGGCGTTTATGCCACCATCTGGCTTATAGAATATGACCTAATGTCTGGCGCAGATGCGCGCCGGAACCTAACAAGCCAGGGTTATCATGGACAATCAGATAGACCGGAATACCGTGTACATAATCTTTAAAGCGGCCTTTATCTTCAAAGCCACCACGGAAGCCGGACGCTTTAAAAAATTCCAGGAAGCGCGGGACAATACCGCCAGCGATATAAACGCCGCCAAATGTCCCCATGGTTAACGCCAGGTCGCCGCCAAATCGCCCCATGATGACGCAAAAGAGCGACAACGCGCGGCGACAATCGATACAGCTATCCGCCAGGGCGCGTTCGGTAATATCTTTCGGGCGCAGATTTTCCGGCAAACGGTTGTCGGACTTAACAATCGCCCGGTAAAGATTCACCAGCCCCGGGCCAGACAGCACGCGCTCGGCGGAAACGTGGCCAATTTCGGCGCGCAATATTTCCAGAATCATAGCTTCTTCTTCGCTATTAGGCGCAAAATCGACATGCCCGCCTTCGCCCGGAAGGCTAATCCAACGCTTATCCACATGCACCAGATGCGCCACGCCCAAGCCGGTTCCCGCGCCATACACCGCAATAGGTTTGCCGTCTACCGGTTCGCCGCCGCCGAACTGAATTAAATGCTCTTTTTTCAGCATCGGGATCGCCATCGACACGGCGGTGAAATCGTTGATGATTTCCAGATGGCTAAAGCCGAGATTTTTTTTCATTTCCGCAATAGAAAAAGCCCAGGTATGGTTAGTCATCGCTACCCAGTCACCGGTAATCGGGCAGGCTATGGCGATACAACCATCTTCCACGCTGACGCTATGCTCATCGAGATAAACGCGCACCACGGCCTCAAGACTGGGATAATCCAGGCCGGAATACGTTTTGGCCTGCGAGATTTCTCCACTGGCGATATCACACAGGGCAAGACGCGCATTCGTGCCGCCTACATCTCCTACTAAAGCATACTTTGTCATTCTTCTACTGCTCCGCTAAAGTCAAAATAAGTCTTTGTCACACTGTAAATTCATGGGGGCATAACAACAACGGCCATCAGGCTGACTGCCTATAAATATAGATCTTCATCACAGAATTACTTTCTTGTTTCAGCACCAATTGCAGCAATGCCGTCGGGCAGGCTGTGCAAAATAGGTATACGACCCCGTGTAAGGAAGAGATTATGTTCCACCCGCGTGCCCGAACGATGCTGCTGCTGTCGCTCCCCGCGCTGATTATTGGCGTAGCGTCAAGCCTGGTTTTAATCGCGGCGATGAAAGTCGCGTCGGTTTTTCAGCAATTTCTTTGGCAACGACTGCCCACCAGCATCGGCATCGCTTATGATTCGCCGTTCTGGATAGTGGGTATGCTCACGCTAACCGGGATCGTGGTGGGTTTGATTATCCGTTACAGTCCCGGACACGCTGGCCCCGATCCGGCCATCGAACCGTTAATCAGTATGCCGGTCTCGCCATCTGCGCTGCCCGGGCTGCTTCTCGCCTTAATCATCGGCCTTGCTGGTGGGGTAAGTTTGGGGCCAGAGCATCCGATAATGACAATAAATATCGCGCTGGCGGCGGCTTTCGGCTCCCGCCTGTTTCCGCGTATCACGGCGTTAGACTGGACGATTCTGGCCTCAGCGGGCACCATCGGCGCGCTGTTCGGCACGCCCGTCGCCGCAGCGCTGATTTTTTCGCAAACGCTTAGCGGCTCTAACGATATTCCCATGTGGGATCGCCTGTTTGCGCCGTTAATGGCGGCAGCGGCGGGGTCACTCACCACCAGCCTGTTCTTTCATCCGCATTTTTCGTTACCCATCGCCCATTACACGCAGATGCGGCTGGTGGACATTGCCAGCGGAGCGATCGTCGCGGCAATCGCCATTGCCGCCGGGATGGTCGCCGTCTGGTGCCTTCCGCGTCTGCATGAGTTGCTGCACCGACTGAAAAATCCGGTCCTGATTCTCGGCATTGGCGGTTTTATACTGGGTATTCTGGGCGTCATTGGCGGGCCGCTTACCCTGTTTAAAGGCCTGGACGAAATGCAACAAATGGCGTTTAGCCAGACGTTGGGCGCGGGAGATTATTTTACCTTAGCCGTCGTCAAACTCGCCGCGCTGGTCATCGCGGCGGCGAGCGGCTTTCGCGGCGGGCGCATTTTTCCGGCTGTGTTTATCGGCGCGGCGCTGGGGCTCATGCTCCATGCCCATGTTGAGGCCGTACCCGCGGCGATTACCGTCTCCTGCGCGATTCTTGGCTTAGTGCTGGTAGTGACGCGCGACGGCTGGCTCAGTCTGTTTATGGCGGCAGTCGTCGTACCGGATACCAATCTGCTGCCGCTGCTCTGCATTGTGATGCTCCCCGCCTGGCTATTGCTGGCGGGAAAACCGTTGCTGGCCGCCAACCGTCACGAACCCTAATCCGGCGCAGCGGGGGCCATTATCCCCCGTTGCGGGCTTCCAGCGCCCGGGTCACGGTACGCAGTAATTCCGGCAGATCGGCTTTTGGCAACATCACTTCAATAAATGACAGACGTTGTGGGCGCGCCAACCGTTCGAGGACCTCTGCCAGTTGGATAGCCTGCGTCACCCGCCAGCACTCCGCCTGTTGCGCCGCGTTTAGCGCCGGTGGTATCTGCGTCCAGTTCCAGCTCGCGATGTCGTTATACCGCTGGGCCGCGCCGTGAATGGCGCGCTCTACGGTATAGCCGTCATTGTTGAGCAGCAGGATGACCGGCGCCTGCCCGTCGCGTAACATCGAGCCCATCTCCTGAATCGTGAGCTGCGCCGCGCCATCGCCAATAATCAGAATTACCCGCCGATCGGGGCAGGCGGTTTGCGCGCCAAACGCGGCGGGCAAGGAATAGCCGATAGACCCCCACAGCGGCTGAACCACAACTTCCGCGCCGTCAGGAAGCGACAGCGCGGCAGCGCCAAAGGCGGCGGTCCCCTGGTCGACAAGGACAATATCGCCCGGTTTGAGATACTGCTGTAAGGTTTGCCAGAAGCTTTCCTGGGTCAGTTCTCCCTTATCAATCCGCACTGGCTGTCCGGCGGAACGCGTCGGCGGCGGCGCAAAAGCGCATTCAAGGCACAGTTCGCGCAGCGTAGACACCACCTGCGCCATCGGGAGGTTGAACCAGGTTTCGCCGATGCGCGACGCGTAAGGCTGAATCTCCAGCGTGCGTTCCGCCGGCAATTGTTGAGTAAATCCGGCCGTAAGGGTATCGACAAAACGGGTGCCGACGCAGATAACCCTATCGGCGTCCTCTATGGCCTGACGCACTTCTTTGCTGCTGGCGCCTGCGCTATAGGTGCCAACGAAGTTCGGGTGCTGTTCATCAAAAAGCCCCTTCCCCATCAGTAGTGTCGCATGAGCGATGGGCGTTTCCGCCATCCAGCGCTGCAACAGTGGTCGTAAACCAAAACGCCCGGCAAGAAAGTCGGCCAAGAGCGCAATGCGCCGACTGTTCATCAGGCACTGACGGGCGTGGTAACGAAAAGCCGTCTCCACGCCGCTTTGCGCTTCATGCACGGGCAACGCCAGCGCCTGCGTAGGCGGGATGGCCGTTTTTTTCGCCACGTCGGCGGGCAACATGATGTATCCTGGCCTGCGTGCGGCAAACATTTCACCCAATACGCGGTCAATCTCGAAGCAGGCGTTCTGTTCATCCAATATTGCGCTGGCAGCGGATATCGCCTGACTCATGCGATAAAAATGACGAAAATCGCCGTCACCGAGGGTATGGTGCATCAATTCGCCACGCTGCTGCGCAGCGCTACAGGGCGCGCCGACGATATGCAAGACCGGGACATATTCCGCGTAACTGCCCGCGATACCGTTAATAGCGCTAAGTTCTCCCACGCCAAAGGTGGTGAGTAGCGCTCCAGCGCCCGACATGCGCGCATAACCGTCCGCGGCATAAGCGGCGTTCAGCTCATTGGCGCATCCCACCCAACGCAAGGTCGGGTGGTCAATCACATGGTCGAGAAACTGCAAGTTATAATCGCCCGGTACGCCAAAAAGATGGCCAATGCCGCATCCTGCCAGTCTGTCCAGCAAATAGTCGGCCACGGTATAGGGGTTTTGCATGACAGCTTTCCTTCTGACGTTGACATTATGTTGAGTATTAAGGAATGGCGATGGCTGTCCAGCACGACGGGGATGAAAGCCTGGAAAACAATGTTTACAGCGACGAACAGTAAAAGCCGGATACCGCCTGGCGAGTGTAACTCGTATACACTATTTATTCACGCCACAGGGGGAAAGGTCATGATTTATCAGCCCGATGAAAATCGTTATCACACAATGGAGTATCGTCGCTGCGGGCGCAGCGGCGTCAAACTTCCCGCTATTTCGCTGGGGTTATGGCACAACTTCGGCGATGCGACACGGGTAGAAAATAGCCGGGCGCTGCTGCAACGCGCGTTCGATCTGGGCATTACCCACTTTGATCTCGCCAATAATTATGGGCCGCCGCCGGGCTCCGCAGAATGCAATTTTGGCCGCATTCTGCAGGAAGATTTTTTACCGTGGCGTGATGAATTGATCATCTCCACCAAAGCGGGCTACACCATGTGGGATGGCCCTTATGGCGACTGGGGTTCACGGAAATACCTTATCGCCAGCCTCGATCAAAGCCTGAAACGTATGGGGCTGGAGTATGTCGATATCTTTTATCACCATCGTCCCGATCCCGAAACGCCGCTTAAAGAGACGATGAAAGCGTTAGATCACCTTGTGCGCCAGGGCAAAGCGTTGTACGTAGGGATCTCTAACTATCCTGCCGATCTGGCCAGACAAGCTATCGATATTCTGGAGGATCTCGGCACGCCTTGCCTGATTCATCAGCCTAAATATTCGCTTTTTGAGCGTTGGGTAGAGGACGGGCTGCTGGCGCTGTTGCAGGAAAAGGGCGTCGGTAGTATTGCCTTCTCGCCGCTGGCGGGCGGGCAGCTCACTGACCGTTATTTGAATGGCATTCCGGAAGATTCCCGCGCGGCGAGCGGAAGCCGTTTCCTTAAACCAGAACAGATTACCGCCGACAAACTGGAAAAAGTTCGCCGGTTGAATGAACTGGCCGCGCAACGGGGCCAAAAATTGTCTCAGATGGCGCTCGCCTGGGTGCTGCGTAACGATAACGTTACCTCGGTACTGATTGGCGCCAGCAAACCGTCGCAAATCGAAGACGCCGTAGGAATGCTGGCCAATCGCCGTTTTTCGGCGGCGGAATGTGCAGAAATTGACGCTATTCTGGAGGGCCGGTTTTAGCAAAAAATGCTCTCCTTCATGATTTAAGAGTTAAGGCGATGAAACAAATCTTTACTGCTTTGTAATATTGCATTAACAGGCCGGCGACGGCTCGATCGTGAAGGAGAGAAAGTATGTTCAGGTCACTGATTCTGGCGGCAGCCTTGCTGGCTTTTACACCGCTTGCCGCGAATGCGGGCGAAATCACCCTGTTGCCCTCAATAAAATTACAGATTGGCGATCGCGATGATTACGGTAACTACTGGGACGGTGGTCGCTGGCGCGACCGTGATTACTGGCACAACCATTATGAATGGCGTAAAAATCGCTGGTGGCGCCATGACAACGGCTATCATCGCGGCTGGGATAAGCGTAAAGCGTATGAACGCGGTTATCGGGAAGGCTGGCGCGATCGCGACGATCATCGCGGGCGAGGCCGGGGTCACAAACATCATCACTAAGCCTCCTGCTGAATAACAGCCCGATGACGCCCACGCATCGGGCCTGCTATCTTTCTGTCTTTATGACAACCCCATCACCGTTCCAACCAGCAACCAAATATTCAGGGCGACGACCAGCACGACAATTATCCAGCCAATCTGTTTTACCCGCCGCGTGTTCACCAGCTCGCCCATTAGCGTAGCGTTACTGGTGAAAATCAGGAGCGGCACCAGCGCCAGCGCAATACCAAAACTCAGCAGCACCTGGCTCATCACCAGAATTCGGGTAGGGTCAAGCCCCATCAAAATCACAATAAATGAGGGCAGCATGGTAATGGTGCGCCGTACCCACAGCGGAATGTGAAAACGGACAAACCCTTGCATCACCACCTGCCCCGCCAGAGTCCCTACCACAGTGGAGGAAAGCCCTGCCGCTACCAGACTAAGACCAAACACCGTTGCCGCCGCATGGCTTAGTAACGGTTCCAGCGTCAGGTATGCCTGATCGAGGTCGGCGATGCCGGTGTGGCCGCTAAAATGAAACGCCGCCGCGGCGGTCGCCATCATTGCCAGATTGACAAAACCGGCAATCGTCATAGCAATAGCGACATCCCATTTCGTTGCTGAGTACCGTTGTTGCCGCGTTCCGCCGTGCAGATGCTGTGTTAATGACGAGTGCAGATAAATCACGTGCGGCATAATCGTCGCGCCAAGCACGCCGGCGGCTAAGAATACGGCTTCCGGGTTCGGTAGCGCCGGGATAACCATTCCTTTGCCGAGCTGCGCCATATCAGGCTGAGAGAAAAACAGTTCCACAATGTAAGCGGCGGCGACAAAAAGCAGTAAACCGCCGATGACTTTTTCAAGCGGTTTTTGACCGCGGCGTTGTAACATTAAAATCAGAAACGTCGCGATACCGGTCAATACCGCGCCCTGTAGTAAAGAGACGCCCAGGATCAGCTTAAAACCTATTGCCGCGCCGATAAATTCAGCTAAATCGGTGGCCATCGCGATGATTTCCGCCTGTACCCAGTAAAACCAGACTACCGGGCGCGGATAATGGTCGCGAATTTGCTCCGCCAGGTTCTTGCCCGTGGCGATTCCGAGTTTTGCCGAGAGGATTTGAATCAGCATCGCCATCAGGTTCGCCCAGACCACCACCCAGAGTAGCTGGTAGCCAAAGCTGGCGCCGGCCTGAATATTGGTCGCGAAGTTACCAGGATCGATATAACCAATCGCGGCAATGAACGCAGGTCCCATTAATGCGAGCCTTAGCTTGCGCGCCGCCCGTCCGCTGCTATTCTCTACGCGATTGTCAGTCATCTTTTGCCTCAAAAACATAGCCTTTGCTATGTTTCATGCTATGTTTATTGATAATGATTATCAAGTGCATTTCAATGGGTACGGGTGATTACTTTGATAGTGTGAAACGATAGACCGATACGATGACGACCTGTATCAGAACAGTTTGGCTTAACATTACAAGATTAGCACACTGATATAACTTTTCATTTTCATATTCAGTACAGTAAAAGTGTATTACAGATCACTAATTTTGAATCTCGTCACAGGTCCTTATTATAGTGTGTGTTGGATCTCGTTTTCTTTACGGCTGTTGCATAGAATGTGCACGAAAATTAAACCTGCCTCATATTTGGAGCAAATATGGACCGCGTCCTTCATTTTGTCCTGGCGCTTGCCGTTGTTGCGGTACTCGCACTGCTGGTTAGCAGCGACCGTAAAAAAATTCGCATTCGTTACGTCATTCAGTTACTTGTTATCGAAGTATTACTGGCCTGGTTCTTCCTGAACTCGGATGTTGGCCTTGGCTTCGTAAAAGGTTTCTCCGAGATGTTTGAAAAACTGCTCGGATTTGCCAACGAAGGGACAAACTTCGTCTTTGGCAGTATGAACGATCAAGGTTTGGCGTTCTTCTTCCTGAAAGTATTGTGCCCGATCGTCTTTATTTCCGCGTTGATCGGTATTCTTCAGCATATCCGCGTTCTGCCAGTGGTCATCCGCGCTATTGGTTTCCTGTTGTCCAAAGTAAACGGTATGGGCAAACTGGAGTCTTTTAACGCCGTCAGCTCGCTGATCCTCGGCCAGTCTGAGAACTTTATCGCTTATAAAGATATCCTCGGCAAAATGTCCCGTAACCGCATGTACACCATGGCGGCGACCGCAATGTCTACCGTTTCCATGTCTATCGTGGGCGCGTATATGACCATGCTGGACCCTAAATATGTGGTCGCAGCGCTGGTTCTGAACATGTTCAGCACCTTTATCGTTCTGTCGCTGATCAACCCCTATGTCGTTGATGCCAGCGAAGAAAATATTCAGATGTCGAACCTGCATGAAGGCCAAAGTTTCTTCGAAATGCTGGGCGAGTACATTCTGGCAGGTTTTAAAGTGGCGATTATCGTCGCGGCGATGCTGATCGGCTTCATCGCGCTGATCGCGGCGCTGAACGCGCTGTTCGCAACGGTTACCGGTTGGTTCGGCTACAGCATCTCCTTCCAGGGCATTCTGGGTTACATCTTCTACCCGGTCGCATGGGTAATGGGCGTACCGTCCAGTGAAGCGCTGCAGGTAGGAAGTATCATGGCGACCAAACTGGTTTCCAACGAATTCGTGGCGATGATGGATCTGCAGAAAATCGCCTCTACCCTCTCTCCACGCGCTGAAGGCATTATCTCCGTCTTCCTGGTGTCCTTCGCGAACTTCTCTTCCATCGGTATTATTGCGGGTGCGATTAAAGGCCTGAACGAAGAGCAAGGCAACGTGGTTTCCCGTTTTGGTCTGAAACTGGTTTACGGTTCTACGCTGGTGAGCGTACTGTCCGCCTCTATCGCGGCGCTGGTACTGTAAGTCTGCGTTTAATGTAGAAACCGGGGAGCTATCCCCGGTTTTTTTATGCCGCTTATTTGCCTAACGGGCGCGGGCGGCCAATCAGATATCCCTGCAAACTGTGTACGCCAAGCTGCAATAGCAGATCGCGCTGCGCAGGCGTTTCAACAAACTCAGCCACGACGCTCAACGATTTCGCTTTCGCTAAATCAGTGATGGATTTCACGATCATCGCATCCAGGGAGTCCGTCAGAATATCTTTTACGAAACAACCGTCGATTTTAATGATGTCCGCCTTGAGGCGTTTTAGCCGTTCATAGTTTGCATAACCGGTGCCGAAATCATCAATGGCGATTTTTAGGCCAAACTTACGCAGCTGGTTGATATTGTGCATACTGATTTCGGAATGAGAGAAGGCCTGTTCTTCAGTAATTTCGATGATGACCGAAGCAGGCGGGACGCCATAGCGTTTAAAAAGCTGCATAATGCGCGACGCCGTCTCTTTTTGCAGCAGCGTCAGCGGCATCAAATTAACCGAGAAACGCGCCCCCTGCTCCGCCGAAGGATGCGCGGACAACCATTGCAGGAGCGTTTCCATCACCTGCATATCAAACCGTACGCTCAGGTTAAACTGGGCGATAAGCGGAATGAACTGATTGGGCATCATGATACCGTCGTCGCACCGAAGCCGCGTCAGAATCTCGTCATACCCTTTTCCCTGCGCGTCGCGAATGGGTTGCGCATACAAAACCAGCGCGCCGCGCTCCAGCGCCTGGCGGATTTTCTGCAACCGCAGCACCCGTTCCGTCGTCTGCCCGGAAGCGGCTTCAATACTCTGGGTCAGTGCAAGCACCCGACGGTGCGAGCAGGATTGCTCCGCAAGCCAGCTTAATTGCCCCAACAGCGGTTGCAAGGTTTCCTGGCGACCATCGAATGTTCCCCACGATGCGCCGTATTCCATGTCCAGACCGGTATTGTTCCAGTAAATTTTGCGGTTATTAAGCACATTGAGCATATATTGCAAGCGGGCTTCCGTCTCCGGTCCCGTCAGCACCAGCAATAATTCACTGCCCGGCAGATGGAAAATTTTCTCCTTTTCCAGCAGCAGCGGCTGCAACACGCGAAACACCTCGCGTTCGCAATGTACACGCATCTGCATACCGTAATGACGGCTCAGAAATTCCAGGTTTTCCATGCGTAGATAACACACGCTTTGCCCGGCATCCTGTAAAAGAAACTGCTCCAGCGCGCGCAGGTTAGGCAGTTGCGTCAACGGATCGGTTAATGCCTGCGAGTGCCATTGTCGATTCAACCATTCGCTACGCTGATTAATCCGCGCCATGTACAACAAACAAATACTAAAAGAAATGAGAACTGAAAGGATAAATGCCAGCGAATATTCTGAGCCCACGCCCTGCAGAAAATTGCGGTTATAGCTAAGCAGGAATAGCGCAGTGAGAGCCCAACTAAAATTCAACAGCGGATAGCTGATTTTCCCCACGCCGATGGTAAATCCAATGAACAGGACTGGCACCAGATAGCCAGCAATATACTTTGTCTCGAAAGGCGTACACAGCACCGCTAATAGCGTCGCCAGAGTGGCAAACCAGAGAAGCGTAAACAGGCGTTTTTCTTTGGCGAGATAAGGAGCGACATCCCTCCGCCAGAAAATACGAATATAGTGCGGGCTGACTATCATCCGCAGCGGATAATAGAAAAAGAGGGTAAAAATAAGCGCGGCAGAAATCAGACTCAATAAATCAACAATCGAGAAAATAGCGGTGCCGGTGCCAAAGAAGGTAGAGATGGTCACCGGGAAAGCCAGGTAGTGCCCCGCCAGATGCATACTGATTTTTATGCCAAACGGCGTCATTAACCCTAACCAGAAAACGCGTAGCCAGATGCCTTGGTTGGGTATTCCGTAGCGCCAGCGCGCGCCCAGCTGCCAGCGTACGATAGCGCAAACCAGCAACACGGGAAACGTCTGGCAAAATAGCAGCACCATCGCCTGTGGCAGAGGTAAATGAAAATTCCATTCATTAGTCAACATCATTCCGCCTACCATCGGCGCGACGCCACGGCGGCCAAATAAAAACAGCACGGAAAACATGACGCAGAGCGGTAGCCAGGCCAGAAAGATATAGCTGGAATCAATTGTGGCGCGGGGAGAAATGAGACGAGATAGCAGAATAGCCGGAACGGTCAGGCAGAAGGCCAGTAAGAATATTTTTATATTTTTTAATACGTTACACTTATCCGGCATTGCTTTAATGCTCACATCATTATATAAGGCGCATGAATAATAAGTATATTCGCATTATGAAGCAATCTAACAAAAGCTCATATTGACCGCAAAAGCAGCGGCAAACAAACGCACCTGAAGAGCAGATCAGACGCCATGAATTTTGTGACAAAAAGCAAAAACCCCCGCTTTTCAGCGAGGGTTTGAATGTTGGTGGAGCTAAGCGGGATCGAACCGCTGACCTCTTGCATGCCATGCAAGCGCTCTCCCAGCTGAGCTATAGCCCCATAGTGCTTTTACGTATACGCCAAATTTATCGGGAGTAAATTTGGTGGAGCTAAGCGGGATCGAACCGCTGACCTCTTGCATGCCATGCAAGCGCTCTCCCAGCTGAGCTATAGCCCC
>NZ_JAMNDD010000011.1:158245-161027 GCF_051812965.1 Salmonella sp. NW1250
ACTACGTAAAGCTTGTCGAGTTGACGGGCGGCATCATATGAATTCCCTCGGCATGTGTCAACGGCAAAATGAACTTGCCGAATTCAATCGCTGAAAAAGCATTCAAATAAAGGACATTGCGGCACAACTCGCATTCAGTAGTTAAACACGTCACGGTTTCGACTAAAATGGTGCTATAAAATGAACCACTAATTAACCCCACGACTATTCAGGGAATCGTTATGTTCAAGGAACGGATGACGCCAGAAGAACTCGCTAATCTCACCGGTTACAGCCGACAAACCATCAATAAATGGGTACGGAAAGAAGGCTGGGCAACATCGCCCAAACCTGGCGTCCAGGGCGGTAAAGCCCGTCTGGTTCATGTAAACGAACAGGTTCGTGAATATATCCGCAGCGCTGAACGTTCAGTTGACCATCACGCAGACACATTCACGCCTGCCAGCAACGCATCGCTTGAAGCGCTGCTCATGACGCTCGCCAAAGAGATGACCTCATCCGAGCAGAAACAGTTTACCTCTCTCCTCGTGCGTGAAGGGATTACCGGTTTGTTACAACGCTTAGGGATACGCGATAGCAAATAATATGAAAAGATTACGCAGTAAAATGACCACTGAAGAGCTGGCTGAATGCCTCGGCGTGGCCAGACAAACCGTCAATCGCTGGATCAGAGAACAACACTGGAAAACCGAAAAATTTCCCGGCGTCAAAGGCGGACGCGCAAGACTCATCCATATTGATGCCAGCGTGCGGGAATTTATTCTCAATATTCCGGCTTTTCGCAAACTGCCTGCGTTTTATCAGGCGGAAGAGGCTTTCGCAGAATATGCGAACGCGGCGCACAGTCACGCTTATCGACAAATTATTGATGCCGTTGAAAATATGTCTGCTCAGGAACAGGAAAAACTGGCGCTGTTTTTATCGCGGGAAGGTATTCGCGGATTTCTGACGCGTTTAGGTATCAATGAGGCGGACTAACAAATAATAAACGGCAGGCGTCTGCCCTGCCGTTTATTCTGTTTCAGCTGGCGTTACTGCTGACTTTCACGCTCGGCGATAAAGCCCAGCGCTTTGTTGATACGCTCAATGCTGCGGGTTTTACCAATCGCATGTACGGTGACATCCAGCGCAGGCGACTGCCCGGCACCGGTCACAGCCACACGCAGCGGCATCCCTACTTTACCCATCCCCACTTCCAGCTCATCCGCCGTGGCCTGAATCGCGTGGTGGACGTTTTCTGCTGACCAGTCTGTAATCGCCGACAGCTTGTCGCGCACCACTTCCAGCGGCTGACGCGCCACCGGGCGGAGGTGTTTTTTCGCCGCATCGGCGTCAAACTCGCTGAAGTCTTCATAGAAGTAGCGGCAGCTCTGCGCCATCTCTTTCAGAGTTTTGCAGCGCTCGCCCAGCAGTTTCACCAGTTCAGCAAGCTGCGGGCCGTTACGGGTGTCGATATTTTCCTGCTCGATATGCCACTGCAAATGCGTCGCCACATATTCCGGCGCCAGCGTATTGATATAGTGGTGGTTCAGCCACAGCAGTTTATCGGTGTTGAACGCGCTCGCAGACTTGCTCACCGCACCGAGGGAGAACAGTTTAATCATCTCTTCGCGGGTGAAGATTTCCTGATCGCCGCTGGACCAGCCCAGACGCACCAGATAGTTCAGCAACGCTTCCGGCAGATAACCGTCATCGCGATACTGCATCACGCTCACCGCACCGTGGCGTTTAGACAGCTTTTTACCGTCGTCGCCGTTAATCATCGACACATGCGCGTACATCGGCACCGGCGCGTTTAACGCTTTCAGAATGTTAATCTGGCGCGGAGTATTGTTGATATGGTCTTCGCCACGAATCACATGGGTAATTTCCATATCCCAGTCGTCCACCACCACACAGAAGTTGTAGGTTGGGGAACCGTCGGTACGACGAATGATCAGATCGTCCAGCTCCTGATTGCTGAATTCGATCGGGCCACGGATCTGATCATCAAAAATAACGGAACCGTCCTGCGGGTTAGCAAAGCGCACCACGCATGGCTCATCGTCGGCATGATGTTCGTGACTGTGACGGCAACGCCCGTCATAACGCGGCTTCTCGCCTTTCGCCATCTGCTCTTCACGCAGTTGCTCCAGACGCTCTTTAGAGCAGTAGCATTTATAGGCTGTTCCCGCCTCCAGCATCTCGTCAATCACCGCGTTATAGCGTTCAAAACGTTTGGTCTGGAAATATGGGCCTTCGTCCCATTCCAGGTTCAGCCAGTTCATACCATCCATGATGGCTTCAATGGCTTCCGGCGTGGAACGCTCAAGATCGGTGTCTTCAATACGCAGCACGAACTCACCGCCGTGGTGACGTGCGAAAAGCCAGGAATAAAGAGCAGTACGCGCGCCGCCGACGTGCAGATAACCTGTCGGGCTAGGCGCGAAGCGAGTTTTGATTTTCATGAAATGGCCTTACGTTTATAAAGATGCCGACAACCGGCAAATCCTGGAAAGATGAATAGCCTTGTATTCTATCACTGTGGCTTGATTCCTCAATGTTGATCCGGTCAGAACGCTGCGCTTTGCTATTTCCGTATAGAAATCATGCAGTGCGGGGTAATTCACGATCGTTTTGTTTAATTTTACGACGAACAAACAAAAACTTTAGAAAATGCGTTGACTCATTTTCAACTCTCCCTATAATGCGACTCCACACAGCGGGGGTGATTAGCTCAGCTGGGAGAGCACCTCCCTTACAAGGAGGGGGTCGGCGGTTCGATCCCGTCATCACCCACCAC
>NZ_JAMNDD010000012.1:0-147668 GCF_051812965.1 Salmonella sp. NW1250
GGGGATTCGAACCCCCGATACGTTGCCGTATACACACTTTCCAGGCGTGCTCCTTCAGCCACTCGGACACCTCACCATATTGTATTGCTGCCTGACCACTTGGGGGGCAACGGGGCGCTACTATAGGGAGTTGCGCTAAAACGGTCAAGCAGAATTTACATATTCACTGTCGTTTGCTCATGCAATAGACATAATCCCCGCCCAAACTGGCGCGGGGAGGCAAATTAGCGCTGTGAATCCAACATTTCGTTGTTTTTCACCACATCCTGCGCTTTGCTGTAGCTTTCGATCAGCAGTTGATAGGCCGGGAATACCTGAGTATAAACGTCGGCCCACGCGGCGGCGTCTTCACGGTTCCAGGTGCCTTGCAGCTCAGAGGCGACTGCGGCAGTATCCATCGGTACGACGCCAGCCTGTACGATACGCGCCAGAGTGATCTCCTGCGCCATCTTACTGTAGGTGCCGGATGCGTCGATCACGGCAAATACCTTATAACCTTCCGCTACCGCGCTAATGGCCGGGAATGCCATGCACACGCTGGTAATCGTCCCGGCAATGATCAGCGTCTTACGACCCGTCGCTTTTACCGCCTTAACGAAATCTTCGTTATCCCAGGCGTTAATTTCACCTTTGCGCGCAATGTACTGCGCATGTGGCGCATTAGCGTGGATCTCCGGGATCAGCGGGCCGTTCGGACCTTGCGGTACGGAAGCCGTGGTAATGACCGGCATTTTCGCTAACGTCGCCATCTTCGCCAACGCCGCGGCGCGAGCGCGTAATTCCGGCATTGGCATATCGCCTACGGTCTGGAAAAGACCGCTTTGATGATCGATTAAAAGCATCACGGAATCGTTAACATCAATTACCGGGCGCAAACCATTAAAATTAGCAGGACTTGACATCGTGTTCTCCTTCATGTTTTCAGATTTGGCCAAAACGGCCGGAGTTGAAATCGCGGACTGCTTCTGCGATCTCTTGTTTCGTGTTCATAACAAATGGGCCGTAACCCACAATCGGTTCATTCAGCGGCTCGCCTGATAACAGCAATACGCTGGCGTCGCTGCTGGCCTCAAGGTGCAGCGTTTTCCCTTGCTGGCTCAACACCACCAGTTGCGCTTCGTTGACCGGCGTCGTGCCGTTCACCGTGATATTGCCTTTCAGTACCACTAGCGCGGTGCTCCATCCTTCCGGCTGTGCCAATGTAAGCTGGCGATTGCGTTGCAGGCGCATATCCCAGACATTGAGCGGCGAGAAAGTGTGCGCCGGGCCTTTTGTCTCTTCATAACGCCCTGCGATGACCCGCACGACTCCGGCGTCATCCGGCAACGTAACGGTCGGGATAACATCGTGGGTAATGCTTTGATAACCCGGGGTGGTCATTTTGTCCTTCATTGGAAGGTTAACCCACAACTGCACCATTTCCAGTTCGCCGCCCCGACGGGTAAACGCGTCGGAATGGAATTCTTCATGCAAAATGCCTGCGCCTGCGGTCATCCACTGAACGTCGCCCGGGCCGATAACGCCGCCGCGACCGGTAGAGTCCCGATGCTCGACTTCGCCACTATAAACAATCGTCACGGTCTCGAAACCGCGGTGTGGATGCTCTCCAACGCCGCGTTTTTCATTACCCGGCGTAAATGTGTGCGGCCCGGCATAATCCAGCAGCAGGAATGGACTCAACTGCTGCGCGTGTGACTGATAAGAAAAGAGTGAACGAACCGGAAATCCATCGCCAACCCAGTGCGGGCGAGGTGCGGTATAGACGCCTGTAATCTGTTTCATGGTGTTCTCCTCAGTGGCGTTGTCTTGATGTGAATAAGCTTATATTCATGACAAAAGGTTCGGTAGTGGCTAAAATGGCTCATACCGTTCCATTAATAGGACAATGTAATGATAAAAACGGATCTCAATGATTTTGCGTGGTTTGTGCATGTGGTCGAAGAGGGTGGGTTTGCCGCGGCGGGGCGTGCGCTTGATGAACCAAAATCAAAACTGAGCCGGCGTATTGCGCAACTGGAGGAACGGCTGGGCGTGCGATTGATTCAGCGAACCACCCGGCAGTTTAACGTTACCGAAGTGGGACAAACATTCTATGAGCACTGTAAAGCGATGCTGGTGGAAGCTCAGGCGGCGCAGGATGCCATTGCCGCATTGCAGGTAGAACCTCGCGGTATCGTGAAGCTGACCTGCCCGGTGACGCTGCTGCATGTACACATCGGCCCAATGCTGGCGAAATTTATGGCGCGTTATCCTGATGTTTCGCTACAGCTTGAAGCAACCAATCGTCGGGTGGACGTCGTAGGGGAGGGGGTGGATGTGGCGATTCGCGTCAGGCCGCGCCCGTTTGAGGATAGCGACCTGGTGATGCGCGTCCTGGCTGACAGAGGGCATCGCCTGTTTGCCAGCCCGGATCTTATCGCACGGATGGGAATCCCTTCCGCGCCGGCGGAGTTGAGCCATTGGCCAGGGCTAAGTCTTGCATCCGGCAAGCATATCCACCGCTGGGAACTTTATGGCCCGCAGGGCGCGCGTGCGGAAGTCCATTTTACCCCGCGTATGATTACCACCGACATGTTGGCGCTACGCGAGGCGGCGATGGCGGGCGTGGGGCTTGTGCAGTTACCTGTCTTAATGGTGAAAGAACAACTGGCCGCCGGTGAACTGGTTGCGGTGCTGGAAGAGTGGGAGCCCCGGCGGGAGGTTATTCATGCTGTGTTCCCATCCCGGCGAGGATTATTACCTTCCGTACGTGCGTTGGTCGATTTTTTGACGGAAGAGTATGCGCGGATGGTGGAAGAGTAACCGGCTCGTCATTCATCGACTTAATGGACGCAAAAAAGGCCGGTTAAACCGACCTTTTATCCAGCCGCCCTTCAGGGCGTGAGGAGACAATTAGCGACTACGGAAGACAATGCGGCCTTTGCTCAGGTCGTACGGGGTCAGCTCAACGGTCACTTTGTCGCCCGTCAGGATGCGGATGTAGTTCTTACGCATTTTACCGGAGATGTGTGCAGTAACCACGTGACCGTTTTCTAACTCTACGCGGAACATGGTATTAGGTAACGTTTCGAGAACGGTACCTTGCATTTCAATATTGTCTTCTTTGGCCATCTAATCCTCTGGGGTATCACTACCATAATTTGAACCGGCAAGATAATGCCGAACTTCTTTTGATAAGTAAAGATTTGTGCGTTTAAAACACAGCAAACCAGGTTTAGCACATGATTCCGCGACACACGACAACGCCGCGTTATACACCTTTTCCCTGATACTACCGCCTGATGTATCGACATAAGCGCAACATATAAGGGAACGGTGAAATAAACGATGGGCGTTACCTGACAACGGGCTGCGGGATAATGAGCTAAACCAATTCTGCGGCAGCAATTATAACACCCCAATAAAAAATGTGCCGAAAACATTCACTTCCGGGGCAAAAATAATGTCCGCGGCACCCAAAAACGGGAGGCCAGCGGCTGTTGGCGTAAGGCCGCGAGGTGATCGAGGTAGTCACGACGTGGAATTTCAATGGCACCGAGCGAGGCGGTATGACTATTAAGTACCTGACAATCAATAAGTTTACCGCCGTGACGGGTAAATTCAGCGCAAAAAACCAGCAGTGCGGTTTTAGAGGCATTCTCCTGGCGGCTAAACATCGATTCGCCGCAAAACAGCGCCCCCTGCGAGACGCCATACATCCCGCCGACCAGTTCCTGATCGCGCCACACTTCAATGGAGTGCGCGTGGCCCAATTCATGTAATCGGCGATAGGCTTCCTCAATACCACGCGTTATCCAGGTGCCTTCGTCACGGTGATTGGCGCATCCATCAATGACCCGATCGAAAGCGTAATTGAGCGTCACGCGGTAAGGGGATGCGTTGTGAAAGCGCTTCATGCTGCGACTGAGGTGAAACTTTTCAGGCCACAGCACGGCGCGCGGATCGGGCGACCACCACAGAATCGGGTCGCCCGGCGAAAACCACGGGAAAATCCCGTGCTGGTAGGCCATTAACAACCGGGCAGGGCTGAGATCGCCACCCAGCGCCAGTAAACCGTTAGGCTCGCGTAAAGCGCCTTCCGGCGAAGGGAAGGCGATAGAATGTCGGGAAAGCTGAACCAGACGCATGACGGCGAAACTCCAGTACGCAAGTCGGATCGTTCAATAATAGCTTACAGACGTTGTTTAAACTGATAATAGCGCCCTTGTCCGGCTAACAATTCTGCATGAGTGCCTCGCTCAATGATGCGCCCGTCGTCCATTACGATGATTTGATCAAAACGGGCCAGGCCGCGCAAACGGTGAGTCACCATCAGGACGGTTTTCTCGCGCATCACATCGGCAAGTAATTCCAGCATTTCGCTCTCGGTGGTCGCATCCAGCCCCTCAGTGGGCTCATCCAACAGCATTAACGGAGCATCATGCAACAGCGCGCGGGCGATGGCCAGACGACGAAGTTCGCCGCCGGATAGCAGGCGACCGCCTTCGCCGAGCCAGCTATTAAGCCCACTATCTTCGAGCAGATTTTCGAGGCCGACGCGACGCAGCATGTCGGAAAGGGCTTCGTCGCTGGCATTGGGCGCCGCCAGTAATAAATTATCACGCAGTGTGGCGCTGAACAGGTGGACACGCTGCGGCACCACGCTGATAGTCCGGCGTAAGGCGGATTCGCTCAACGAGGATAGCGGAAGATCGTTGAGCAGAATTTCGCCTTGTTGCGGGTCCCAGGCGCGGGTGAGTAGCTGCAACAGCGTTGATTTTCCGCAGCCGGTACGCCCCAGAATAGCGACATGCTCGCCAGGATTAGCCTGTAATGAGAGGGCATTGAGCGCATTAATCGGCTGGTCGGGATAACGAAACGAAACGTCCCGCAGGGTGAGTGTGACCTTTTCCGGCGCGGGAGTTTCTGCCTGTGGAAAGGTCACCTCCGGTTTTTGCTCCGTTAATTCAGTGATACGAAGCGCAGAGGCGATAACCTGCCCCAGATGCTGGAATGCGCCGGTAACGGGCGCAAGCGCCTCGAAAGCCGCCAGCGCGCAGAAGACAAACAGCGCGATGAGCGCGCCGGGCTGCGTATTGCCGCCAACGCCGCCGGAGGCCATCCACAACATTAACATCACCGCCAGCGCGCCAATCAGCAGCATTAACGCCTGCGATAAGGCGGTCAGTTCAGACTGTCGGCGTTGGGCCTCATGCCATTGTAATTCGGTGGCTTCCATTTGCGCCCGATAGCGTTTGCTGGCGCCAAAAATGGTGAGTTCCGCCTGGCCCTGTAACCATGACGTGAGCTGTTGGCGATACTGACCGCGTAGATGCGTCAGATTTTGGCCGGTATTTTTGCCGGCGCGATAAAACACCGGCGGCATAATAAACAGCGTCAACAGCATAATGCCGCCCAGCGTGATCGCCAGCGTCACGTCGAGAACGCTAAGCCCCAGGGTGACAATCATAATCACTACAAAAGCGCCGACCAGCGGGGAGATGACGCGCAAATAGAGATGGTCCAGCGTGTCGACGTCGGCAACGATGCGGTTCAGCAGTTCACCTTGCTGATAACGCGCCAGACCCGCGGGGGAGAGCGGTAAAAGTTTGCTGAAGGTATAAATACGCAGATGTTGCAGCACGCGGAACGTGGCGTCATGACTTACCAGACGTTCAAAATAACGACCAGCGGTACGGGTGATGGCCGCACCGCGCACGCCGGCTGCCGGGAGCATATAGTTAAAACTGTAAATTCCCGCGAAGCCTGCGATAGCGGACGCGGACAGGAACCAGCCGGAAAGCGTCAGCAGCCCGATACTGGCAAGCAGGGTCAGGATTGCCAGCGCAATTCCCAGCGTTAGCATCCATTTATGGCGTTTATAAAGCGTCAGATAAGGGAGTAGCGCGCGCATTTAAATATCCTCCTGACGGTGAGCCAATAACGTCGCAAAAGCGCCGTTGGCGGCGCTGAGTTCGGCATAACTGCCTTGTTCGACAATCGCGCCATCTTGCATAACCCAGATAGCGTCCCAGTCGGCGAGATCTTCCAACTGATGCGTCACCATTAATGTGGTCTGGCGTTTTGACGCCGCTTTTAACGCCTGCATGACGCGTTGCTCACTGTGAGCGTCCAGGCTTGCCGCTGGTTCATCCAGCAGTAGCAGTTGACAGGGATTAAGTAGCGCACGGGCGACCGCTACACGCTGTGCCTGGCCGACGGAAAGTCTGCTGGCATGATTGCCGAGCGGGGTGTCTACTCCCTGCGGCAGCAGCGGTAAAAACTCGCTTACCCATGCGGCGTCAAGCGCGGCATAAAGTTCCTGCTCGCTGGCGTCCGGGCGCGCCAGTAATACATTTTCGCGTAGCGTCGCCGCAGGTAATTGCGGGTTTTGTCCGACCCAGGAGAGATGCTGGCGCCAGGATTCCGGCGAGAGATCGCGAAGCTCGACACCGTTAATACGCAAAGATCCCTGATAGGAGAGAAAACCGGATAATACATTCAACAGAGAGCTTTTACCGGAACCGCTGCGTCCTACCAGGACGGCGCGTTCTCCTGCCGCTAATGAGAAATTCAGCGGCCCGGCAAGCGTTTTGCCTTCTGGCGAGGTGATAATAAGATTGACTGCGTCAATGGTTACAGGTTCGTTTTCTGCCAGCTCAACTTCGCCGCGCGCCGGGTGGGCGAGGGGCGTTTCCAGAAACGTCTTCAGACTATCCGCCGCGCCAACCGCCTGCGCCTTAGCATGATAAAACGTGCCGAGGTCGCGTAATGGCTGGAAAAACTCCGGCGCGAGGATCAAGGCGAGGAACCCGGCGGCGAGCGTCACGCCGGTACCGTAATGACCAAAGTTCAGCTCGCCCAGGTAAGAGAAGCCAAAATAAACGGCGACCAGCGCAATAGAAAGCGAGGTGAAAAATTCCAGCACGCCGGAAGATAAAAAGGCGAGGCGCAGTACTTCCATCGTGCGCTGACGAAAATCCTGCGATGCTGCGCGAATGCTCTCGGTTTCCGCTTCTCCACGACCGAAAATTCGCAGCGTTTCCATCCCGCGCAGACGGTCAAGAAAATGGCCGCTTAGCCGGGCAAGCGCCAGGAAATTGCGGCGGTTGGCGTCAGCCGCGCCCATTCCTACCATCGCCATAAATAGGGGAATGAGCGGGGCGGTGCCCAGCAGAATCAGCGCCGCCGCCCAATTTGACGGGAAAATCGCCGCCACGATTAAGAGCGGTACGCAAACGGCAAGCGCCATTTGCGGCAGATAGCGCGCATAATAGTCATGCATATCGTCAATCTGCTCCAACACCAGCGTCGCCCAGCTACCGGCGGGCTTGCCCTGAATCCAGGCTGGGCCGGCTTGCTGCAGACGATCCAACACCTGACGGCGGATCTCAAAGCGAATATGCTGTCCGGCATGAAAACCGACGCGCTCGCGCAACCACACCACCCAGGCGCGGAGGACAAAGACCAGTATCAGCAGGATAAAAGGGAGCAACAGCGCTTCCCGTGGAATGTTCTCCATGATCATATGTTGCAGGATACGCGCCATGATCCAGGCCTGAGCGACAATTAATACGCCACTCATGAATCCCAACAGGCGGGAAATATTCAACCACCGTTGGGAGATTACGCTTTGCTGTTTTAACCAGCGGGTCAGCTCTTTTTGACGGGTTTTATTCATTGCACGCTTAGCAGGTGAGTTATTGGAATTTCAGGCAGGGCAATGTTACAACGACGCAAAAATAAAGGCGACTTATAGTCGCCTTTTTTACTTTTGTTACTGATTTGTAAAAACTATTTGCTCGCGTCGGCCAGACCATCGAGATAGCGTTCAGCATCCAGCGCCGCCATACAGCCCGTACCTGCAGAGGTGATCGCCTGACGGTAAATATGATCCATAACGTCACCCGCCGCGAATACGCCAGGGATGCTGGTTTGTGTGGCGTTGCCATGGGTGCCGGACTGAACTTTGATATAACCATTTTCCAGCTCAAGCTGGCCTTCGAAGAGCGCCGTGTTTGGGCTATGACCGATGGCTACGAAAAGTCCGGCGATGTCCAGCGTCTCGATATTATCGCTCTGCTGCGTGTCGCGAAGACGCAGACCGGTGACGCCCATCTGATCGCCGGTCACTTCTTCCAGCGTCCGGTTGGTGTGCAGAATGATATTGCCATTTTCGACTTTATCCATCAGGCGCTTAATGAGGATTTTTTCAGCGCGGAAACCGTCACGGCGATGGATAAGGTGCACTTCCGAAGCGATGTTGGACAGATAAAGCGCTTCTTCAACCGCGGTGTTGCCGCCGCCGATCACCGCCACTTTCTGATTGCGGTAGAAGAAACCGTCGCAGGTTGCGCAGGCGGAAACGCCGCGCCCTTTAAAGGCTTCTTCCGATGGCAGCCCCAGATAGCGCGCGGAAGCGCCGGTCGCAATGATCAACGCATCACAAGTGTACTCTGCGCTGTCACCTGTCAGACGGAACGGACGATTTTGCAGATCCACGTTGTTGATGTGATCAAAAATTATCTCGGTTTCAAATTTTGCCGCATGTTCATGCATGCGTTCCATTAGCAGCGGGCCGGTCAAATCGTTTGGATCGCCGGGCCAGTTTTCCACTTCCGTCGTGGTAGTCAGTTGACCGCCTTTTTCCATACCGGTAATAAGTACCGGCTGTAAATTTGCGCGCGCGGCATACACCGCCGCGGTATATCCCGCCGGTCCTGAGCCCAGAATAAGCAGCTTACTGTGTTTGGTCGTGCCCATGAGATCCCCATAGTTGTTGGCAGACAATGAGCAGAATTGTAGGGAATTTACAGACGTAAAAAAAGAGCATAACGATTTTGTTAACAATATGTGTAATAGCATGAACCGATGAACGACCGCGACAGCGACGTTATCATCACAAACTTTAATTAAAATCGGTAACTTATAAGGTGACGAAATGACAGTTTACCGCCCTCTCTAATGAATAACTGGCATGTTGTACTAAAAATCGATGTTTTGCTTTGACAATCACCTGCTGTTTTGCGAAAACATTCGAGGAAGAAAAAACTGTGTTATGTATGTGCTGCATAATCATGCATGTAAATACCATGTTTACCGGGCTAGTGAAATCTACGCATGGCGTGGACAGACGCCATTCGTGATGTCGATAGCTGCCGCGAGGCAACGGTCTTCTCACCATAGACCAGGCATTGCGCGCCGTTAATCCCTCTGGGTTTCGGTCTATTGTGATGGGCAGCGACTCTGAACAGTGATGTGAGTAGAGTCAGGCAGGAGTAGGGAAGGAATACAGAGAGACAATAATAATGGTAGATAGCAAGAAGCGCCCTGGCAAAGATCTCGACCGTATCGATCGTAACATTCTTAATGAACTGCAAAAGGATGGGCGTATTTCCAACGTCGAGCTTTCTAAACGAGTAGGACTTTCGCCGACACCTTGCCTTGAGCGTGTGCGTCGGCTGGAGCGACAGGGGTTTATCCAGGGCTATACGGCGCTGTTGAACCCGCATTATCTGGATGCGTCACTTCTGGTATTCGTTGAGATTACCTTAAATCGCGGCGCGCCGGATGTGTTTGAACAGTTTAATGCCGCCGTGCAAAAGCTTGAAGAGATTCAGGAGTGTCATTTGGTTTCCGGCGATTTCGACTACCTGTTGAAAACCCGTGTACCGGATATGTCAGCGTATCGAAAACTATTGGGAGAGACGTTGCTGCGCTTGCCAGGTGTGAACGACACCCGAACTTACGTAGTGATGGAAGAGGTAAAACAGAGTAATCGTCTGGTTATTAAGACACGCTAACACGGAACAGGTGCAAAATCGCTGTAGTTTGATTACACTCCTGTTAATCCATACAGCAACAGTGCCGGGGCAACCCGGTGCTGTTGTCCGTTTTAGCATCGGGCGGGAAAAGCCTGGAACCTGGAGAGCCTTTTTTGAGCCAGGAATATACTGAAGACAAAGACGTCACATTGACGAAGTTAAGCAGCGGGCGCCGACTTCTGGAAGCGTTGTTGATACTTATTGCCCTTTTTGCCGTCTGGTTGATGGCGGCCTTGTTGAGCTTTAACCCTTCGGACCCCAGTTGGTCGCAAACCGCCTGGCATGAACCCATCCATAATTTAGGCGGCGCGCCGGGCGCGTGGCTGGCCGATACACTGTTCTTTATTTTTGGCGTAATGGCCTACACCATCCCTGTCATTATTGTCGGCGGGTGTTGGTTTGCGTGGCGTCATCAGTCTACGGATGATTACATCGACTATTTTGCTGTGTCGCTACGCCTTATCGGCGTGCTGGCGCTGATTCTCACTTCCTGCGGTCTGGCGGCCATTAATGCCGACGATATCTGGTATTTCGCCTCCGGCGGCGTAATTGGCAGCCTGTTAAGCACCACGCTGCAGCCGTTGTTGCATAGTAGCGGCGGAACGATAATGCTTCTCTGTATTTGGGCTGCCGGGCTGACGCTCTTTACCGGTTGGTCCTGGGTTAGTATCGCCGAAAAATTAGGCGGCTGGCTGCTTAATATACTGACCTTCGCCAGCAACCGTACCCGGCGTGATGATACGTGGGTTGACGACGAAGAGTATGATGACGAATACGATGAAGAAACCGACGGCGTGCAGCGTGAATCTCGCCGGGCGCGTATTTTGCGCGGCGCGTTGGCGCGTCGTAAGCGACTGGCTGAAAAATTCAGCAATCCACGGGGCCGTCAGACCGATGCCGCGCTCTTTTCCGGCAAACGGATGGATGATGACGAGGACATTCAGTATAGCGCGCGCGGCGTCGCTGCCGATCCCGACGACGTTCTGTTTTCGGGCAACCGTGCGACGCAGCCGGAATATGATGAATATGATCCGCTGTTAAACGGCCATTCTGTCACTGAACCGGTCGCCGCCGCTGCGGCTGCAACTGCCGTCACCCAGACGTGGGCAGCGTCCGCCGATCCCATAATGCAAACGCCGCCCATGCCTGGGGCTGAGCCGGTTGTCGCGCAACCGACCGTGGAGTGGCAGCCCGTACCGGGGCCGCAAACCGGCGAACCGGTTATCGCGCCTGCGCCGGAGGGGTATCAGCCGCATCCGCAATATGCTCAACCGCAAGAGGCGCAAAGTGCGCCGTGGCAGCAACCTGTGCCTGTCGCTTCCGCGCCGCAATACGCCGCGACGCCAGCGACCGCAGCAGAATATGACTCTCTTGCGCCACAGGAAACACAGCCGCAATGGCAGGCGCCGGATGCCGAACAACACTGGCAGCCGGAGCCGACCCATCAGCCGGAGCCGGTTTATCAGCCGGAGCCGATAGCGGCTGAACCTTCTCACATGCCGCCGCCGGTTATCGAACAGCCGGTTGCCACCGAGCCTGAACCTGACACAGAAGAGACCAGACCCGCCCGTCCTCCGCTTTACTATTTTGAAGAGGTGGAAGAGAAACGCGCCCGTGAGCGCGAACAACTGGCGGCATGGTATCAACCGATTCCGGAGCCGGTAAAAGAGAACGTGCCGGTCAAACCTACGGTATCTGTCGCGCCGTCCATACCGCCAGTGGAAGCGGTAGCCGCCGCCGCGTCGCTTGACGCAGGTATTAAGAGTGGCGCCCTGGCAGCAGGCGCCGCGGCCGCTGCGCCTGCATTTAGTCTGGCTACCGGCGGCGCGCCGCGTCCGCAGGTGAAAGAGGGGATTGGTCCGCAACTGCCGCGTCCGAACCGCGTTCGCGTGCCGACCCGACGGGAACTGGCATCGTACGGTATTAAGCTGCCGTCACAGAGGATTGCAGAAGAAAAAGCCCGCGAGGCGGAGCGCAATCAGTACGAGACGGGCGCGCAGCTAACCGATGAAGAAATAGATGCAATGCATCAGGACGAGTTAGCCCGTCAGTTTGCGCAGTCGCAGCAGCATCGTTATGGTGAGACGTATCAGCATGATACTCAACAGGCAGAAGATGACGATACCGCTGCGGAAGCTGAATTAGCCCGCCAGTTTGCCGCTTCGCAACAGCAGCGCTATTCCGGCGAGCAACCCGCTGGCGCGCAGCCGTTCTCACTGGACGATCTGGATTTCTCGCCAATGAAAGTATTGGTTGATGAAGGTCCGCACGAACCGCTGTTCACGCCGGGTGTCATGCCCGAGTCAACGCCTGTTCAGCAACCGGTAGCGCCGCAGCCTCAGCCACAGTACCAGCAGTCGCAGCAGCCGGTAGCACCGCAGCCGCAGTATCAGCAGCCGCAGCAGCCGGTAGCACCGCAGCCGCAGTATCAGCAGCCGCAACAGCCGGTAGCGCCGCAGCCGCAGTATCAGCAGTCGCAGCAGCCGGTAGCGCCGCAGCCGCAATATCAGCAGCCGCAACAGCCGGTAGCGCCGCAACCGCAGTATCAGCAGCCGCAGCAGCCGGTAGCGCCGCAGCCGCAGTATCAGCAGCCGCAACAGCCGACAGCGCCGCAAGACAGCCTGATCCACCCGCTGTTGATGCGTAACGGCGATAGTCGTCCATTACAGCGTCCGACGACGCCGCTGCCTTCGTTAGATCTTCTGACGCCGCCGCCGAGCGAAGTTGAACCGGTAGATACCTTTGCGCTGGAACAAATGGCGCGTCTGGTTGAAGCGCGCCTGGCGGATTTCCGCATTAAAGCTGATGTGGTGAACTATTCGCCAGGCCCGGTCATTACTCGCTTTGAACTGAATCTGGCCCCGGGCGTTAAAGCAGCGCGTATCTCCAACCTTTCCCGGGATCTGGCGCGCTCATTGTCAACGGTAGCCGTACGCGTTGTGGAAGTCATTCCAGGCAAACCTTACGTAGGGTTGGAATTGCCGAACAAGAAACGGCAAACCGTTTATCTGCGCGAAGTGTTGGATAACGCCAAATTCCGCGAGAATCCGTCGCCGCTTACCGTGGTGTTAGGTAAGGATATCGCGGGCGATCCGGTAGTGGCGGATCTGGCGAAAATGCCTCACCTGCTGGTGGCCGGTACGACCGGTTCCGGTAAGTCGGTCGGGGTTAACGCCATGATCCTCAGTATGCTGTATAAAGCGCAGCCGGAAGACGTTCGCTTTATCATGATCGACCCGAAAATGTTAGAACTCTCTGTCTATGAAGGTATACCGCATCTGCTGACGGAAGTTGTTACCGACATGAAAGACGCGGCTAACGCGTTACGCTGGAGCGTCAATGAGATGGAGCGTCGCTATAAGCTGATGTCCGCGCTCGGCGTGCGTAATCTGGCTGGGTATAACGAGAAAATCGCCGAAGCGGCCCGCATGGGACGCCCGATTCCGGACCCGTACTGGAAGCCGGGCGACAGTATGGATGTTCAGCATCCGGTTCTGGAAAAACTCCCGTATATCGTGGTACTGGTTGATGAATTTGCCGACCTGATGATGACCGTCGGTAAAAAAGTTGAAGAGTTGATCGCGCGTCTGGCGCAGAAAGCGCGCGCCGCGGGGATTCACCTGGTACTGGCGACGCAGCGTCCGTCGGTCGATGTGATTACTGGTTTAATTAAAGCCAACATACCAACCCGTATCGCTTTTACCGTATCCAGTAAGATCGACTCCCGCACCATTCTTGATCAGGGTGGCGCTGAGTCGCTATTGGGAATGGGGGACATGCTCTATTCCGGACCAAACTCAACTATGCCGGTACGTGTCCATGGGGCGTTTGTGCGTGACCAGGAAGTCCATGCGGTGGTGCAGGACTGGAAAGCGCGCGGTCGTCCGCAATATGTGGATGGCATTACCTCCGACAGCGAAAGCGAAGGTGGCGGTGGCGGTTTTGACGGCGGCGAAGAATTAGATGCGCTATTCGATCAGGCCGTTAATTTCGTCACCCAGAAGCGTAAAGCGTCCATTTCCGGCGTTCAGCGTCAGTTCCGCATCGGCTATAACCGTGCGGCGCGTATTATCGAACAGATGGAAGCGCAGGGTATTGTCAGCGCTCAGGGGCATAACGGTAATCGTGAAGTGCTGGCTCCGCCGCCTTTTGAGTAAACCTGTAAGCCGGATGGCGCTGTGCAGGCTGCCATCCGGCAACAAAATTCAGTATTTTCTTCTTTCCTCATGCTGATTTTTGGCCTGGAATAGAAAGCAAAAGGAGCTCCTGGTCGGGAGTGTCGAAACCTGAGGAATAATGATGAAAAAAATGGCAATCGCCTGTGCATTACTTTCAAGCGTTGTAGCCAGCAGCGTATGGGCTGACGCCGCCAGCTCTCTGAAAAGCCGTCTGGATAAAGTGAGCAGCTTTCATGCCACCTTTACTCAAAAAGTCACCGATGGCAGCGGTGCCGCGGTGCAGGAGGGACAGGGTGATTTATGGGTTAAGCGGCCAAATCTATTCAACTGGCATATGACGCAACCTGACGAGAGTATTCTGGTTTCTGACGGCAAAACGTTATGGTTCTATAACCCGTTTGTAGAACAGGCTACCGCCACGTGGTTGAAAGATGCCACCGGAAATACACCGTTTATGCTGATTGCCCGCAACCAGGCCAGCGACTGGCAGCAGTATAATATTAAGCAGGATGGCGATAATTTTGTGCTGACGCCGAAAGCCAGCAACGGCAATCTGAAACAGTTCACCATCAATGTGGGACGCGACGGGACTATCCACCAGTTTAGCGCCGTAGAACAAGACGATCAGCGTAGCGCCTATCAGCTAAAATCCCAGCAAAACGGCGCTGTTGATCCGTCAAAATTTACGTTTACTCCGCCGCAAGGGGTAACGATAGATGACCAACGTAAGTAGAGGCGATGAGTGAGCAATCTGTCGCTCGATTTTTCTGATAATACGTTTCAACCGCTGGCCGCGCGAATGCGGCCGGAAAATTTAGCACAGTATATCGGCCAGCAGCATTTGCTGGCCGCAGGTAAGCCGTTGCCTCGCGCTATTGAGGCCGGGCATCTGCACTCCATGATTTTATGGGGGCCGCCAGGGACGGGGAAAACCACGCTCGCTGAAGTGATCGCCCGCTACGCCAGCGCCGATGTCGAGCGTATTTCCGCCGTCACTTCTGGGGTAAAAGAGATTCGTGAAGCTATCGAGCGCGCCCGCCAGAATCGTAATGCCGGTCGCCGTACCATCCTATTTGTCGATGAAGTGCATCGCTTTAACAAAAGCCAGCAGGACGCCTTTTTACCGCATATCGAAGATGGCACTATCACCTTTATCGGCGCGACCACGGAAAATCCCTCTTTTGAGCTGAACTCGGCGCTCTTGTCGCGAGCGCGGGTCTATCTGCTGAAATCGTTGACCACTGACGATATTGAGCAAGTACTGGACCAGGCGATGCAGGACAAAACGCGTGGTTACGGCGATCAGGATATTGTGTTACCGGATGAGACACGGCGAGCGATTGCTGAGCTGGTCAATGGCGACGCGCGGCGCGCCTTAAATACGCTGGAAATGATGGCTGATATGGCGGAGGCGGATGACAGCGGCAAACGCGTTTTATTGCCCGCCTTGTTGACCGAGATCGCCGGCGAGCGCAGCGCGCGTTTTGATAACAAAGGCGATCGCTTCTACGATCTTATTTCCGCCTTACATAAATCAGTGCGCGGCAGCGCGCCGGATGCCGCCCTCTATTGGTATGCCCGTATCATTACCGCGGGAGGCGATCCGCTGTACGTGGCGCGTCGCTGCCTGGCGATTGCCTCGGAAGATGTGGGTAATGCCGATCCGCGCGCGATGCAGGTCGCCATTGCCGCGTGGGATTGTTTCACCCGCGTCGGCCCGGCTGAAGGCGAAAGGGCGATCGCGCAGGCTATCGTTTATCTCGCCTGCGCGCCGAAGAGCAACGCCGTCTATACCGCCTTTAAGGCTGCGCTGGCCGACGCGCGCGAACGTCCTGATTATGACGTTCCTGTCCATCTGCGTAATGCGCCAACCAAACTGATGAAAGAGATGGGCTATGGCCAGGAATACCGCTATGCCCACGATGAGCCCAATGCCTATGCTGCGGGTGAAGTGTACTTCCCGCCGGAAATCGCGCAAACGCGCTATTATCATCCGACAAATCGTGGTCTGGAAGGCAAGATTGGCGAAAAGCTCGCCTGGCTGGCTGAACAGGATCAAAATAGCCCCACAAAACGCTACCGCTAGTGTAAACGTTGCGGTAAGGTTATCTCTAAATATGATGCTCCAGGTATCATGGCGTTGATGATGAATCTCGTTATGCCTGATAGCACGTTGCTTATGAGGTCCGCGGGTATAGCGCAATGGATGCGTTGTTGCTGTCGTCGGTCAGGTAAGGCGAAAACGTCGCTATTACGTAAACGCGGTTTACGTTCATCAATACAATCAGAGGCGATCATCAATTGATCGCGTTTCCTTTTATTATTCGATAAGCACAGGATAAGCATGCTCGATCCCAATCTGCTGCGTAATGAGCCAGACGCAGTCGCTGAAAAACTGGCACGCCGGGGCTTTAAGCTGGATGTAGATAAGCTGCGCGCTCTTGAAGAGCGTCGTAAAGTTTTGCAGGTCAACACGGAAAACCTGCAGGCGGAGCGTAATTCTCGATCGAAATCCATCGGCCAGGCGAAAGCGCGCGGGGAAGATATTGAGCCTTTACGCCTGGAAGTGAATAAACTGGGCGAAGAGCTGGATGCGGCGAAAGCCGAGCTGGATACCTTGCTGGCGGAGATCCGCGATATCGCGCTGACCATCCCAAACCTGCCTGCGGATGAAGTGCCGGTAGGTAAAGATGAAAACGACAACGTTGAAGTCAGCCGCTGGGGTACCCCGCGTGAGTTTGATTTTGAAATCCGCGATCACGTCACCTTAGGGGAAATGCACTCCGGCCTCGACTTTGCCGCCGCGGTTAAGCTGACCGGCTCCCGTTTTGTGGTGATGAAAGGACAGATTGCGCGTATGCATCGCGCATTGTCGCAGTTCATGTTGGATCTGCATACGGAACAGCACGGCTATAGCGAAAACTACGTGCCGTATCTGGTTAACCACGACACGCTGTATGGCACCGGTCAACTGCCGAAATTCGCAGGCGACTTGTTCCATACCCGTCCGCTGGAAGAAGAAGCAGACAGCAGCAACTATGCTTTGATCCCGACGGCGGAGGTTCCGCTGACCAATCTGGTACGCGATGAAATCATCGACGAAGATCAGCTGCCGATTAAAATGACGGCGCATACGCCTTGTTTCCGTTCTGAAGCAGGTTCTTATGGTCGTGATACCCGTGGCCTGATTCGTATGCATCAGTTTGACAAAGTGGAAATGGTGCAGATCGTTCGCCCGGAAGATTCTATGGCTGCGTTGGAAGAGATGACCGGCCACGCGGAAAAAGTGCTCCAGCTACTGGGACTGCCGTACCGTAAAATCATTCTGTGCACTGGCGATATGGGCTTCGGCGCCTGCAAAACCTATGACCTCGAAGTCTGGGTTCCGGCGCAGAATACCTACCGCGAGATCTCTTCCTGCTCTAACGTCTGGGACTTCCAGGCGCGTCGTATGCAGGCACGCTGTCGCAGCAAGTCCGACAAAAAGACCCGTCTGGTCCATACCCTGAATGGTTCTGGTCTGGCGGTAGGTCGTACCCTGGTGGCCGTGATGGAAAACTATCAGCAGGCTGATGGCCGCATTGAAGTGCCGGAAGTATTACGTCCGTACATGAACGGACTGGAATATATCGGCTAATCCTCGCTTTCTCCTCTTCTAAAAAGCGCCTTCGGGCGCTTTTTTTATGCCAGTTTGATACCGGACAATAATCCCTACCCTATTAGGGGTAATACTGATTTCGAATGAAGGTCAGTTTTTAACACTATTTTTCTACTTTTTCGATATATATCAGACTTTATAGCGATGTTATCGCTATATAAAATTCTATACATCGTTTTATTGTTTTTTTTATTGTGAGCAGCAGAGTGAGCCCTTATGAAAACTAAGATCCCTGATGCCGTGCTGGCAGCCGAGGTGAGCCGTCGTGGTTTAGTCAAAACCACCGCGATAGGCGGCCTGGCGATGGCCAGTAGCGCATTTACCCTGCCATTTACCCGCATCGCTAACGCCGCAGAGGCAATAAGCCCGGCGAAAACCGGCGAGAAAGTCGTCTGGAGCGCCTGTACGGTAAACTGTGGCAGCCGTTGTCCGCTACGTATGCATGTTGTGGATGGCGAAATCAAATATGTTGAAACGGATAATACCGGAAACGATGATTACGATGGCCTGCACCAGGTTCGCGCCTGCCTGCGCGGTCGTTCTATGCGTCGTCGCGTCTATAACCCGGATCGGCTCAAGTATCCGATGAAGCGCGTCGGCGCGCGCGGCGAAGGTAAATTTGAGCGTATTAGCTGGGACGAAGCCTACGATATCATTGCTACCAATATGCAGCGTCTTATCAAAGAGTATGGCAACGAGTCCATTTATCTGAACTATGGCACGGGAACGCTGGGCGGCACTTTGACACGTTCATGGCCGCCAGGAAAAACGCTGGTCGCCCGTCTGATGAACTGCTGCGGCGGTTATCTTAATCACTACGGTGATTACTCTTCCGCGCAAATCGCAGCGGGTCTGAACTACACCTATGGCGGCTGGGCGGATGGCAATAGTCCATCCGACATTGAAAACAGTAAGCTGGTGGTGTTGTTTGGTAATAACCCTGGCGAAACCCGCATGAGCGGGGGCGGTGTAACCTATTACCTTGAACAGGCGCGGCAGAAATCAAACGCGCGGATGATCATTATCGATCCTCGTTACACCGACACCGGCGCCGGTCGCGAAGATGAGTGGATTCCGATTCGTCCAGGTACCGATGCGGCGCTGGTCAATGGTCTGGCATATGTCTTAATCACCGAGAACATGGTCGATCAGCCGTTCCTGGATAAATATTGCGTCGGTTATGACGAAAAAACCTTGCCTGCCAGCGCGCCGAAAAACGGTCACTACAAAGCCTATATTCTGGGCCAGGGTAAAGACGGTATTGCGAAGACGCCGGAGTGGGCGGCGCAAATTACCGGTATTCCGGCGGATCGCATTATTAAGCTGGCGCGAGAAATCGGCAGCGCTAAACCCGCCTATATTTGCCAGGGGTGGGGGCCACAGCGTCATGCTAATGGAGAAATCGCCACGCGCGCCATCTCGATGCTGGCGATCCTGACGGGTAATGTTGGGATTAACGGCGGTAACAGCGGCGCGCGCGAAGGGTCTTATGCCCTGCCATTTGAACGTATGCCCACGTTGGAAAATCCGGTTGAAACCAGCATCTCCATGTTTATGTGGACCGATGCCATTGAACGCGGCCCGGAAATGACGGCGTTGCGTGATGGCGTGCGGGGGAAAGATAAGCTGGACGTGCCGATCAAAATGATCTGGAACTATGCTGGCAACTGTTTGATTAACCAGCACTCTGAGATTAACCGCACCCACGAAATCCTGCAGGATGACAAGAAATGCGAAATGATCGTCGTTATCGACTGTCATATGACCTCGTCGGCAAAATACGCCGATATTCTGTTGCCTGATTGCACTGCTTCTGAGCAGATGGACTTTGCGCTGGATGCTTCCTGTGGGAACATGTCTTACGTTATCTTCACTGACCAGGCGATTAAACCGCGCTTCGAGTGTAAGACGATTTATGAGATGACCAGCGAACTGGCGAAACGTCTTGGCGTGGAACAACAGTTTACCGAAGGACGGACGCAAGAAGAGTGGATGCGTCATCTGTACGAACAGTCGCGTAAATCCATTCCGAATCTGCCCACCTTTGAGGAGTTCCGTAAGCAAGGCATCTTCAAACAGCGTGACCCCGAAGGCCACCATGTCGCCTATAAAGACTTCCGCGAAGATCCGCAAGCGAATCCACTTACAACGCCATCGGGCAAGATTGAAATCTATTCACAGGCGTTGGCGGATATCGCCGCCACCTGGGAGCTGCCGGAAGGCGACGTGATCGATCCATTACCGATCTACACGCCAGGTTTTGAAAACTATAACGATCCGCTAACGGATAAATTCCCGCTGCAGTTGACGGGTTTCCACTATAAAGCGCGTGTACATTCCACTTATGGCAACGTAGACGTACTGAAAGCCGCCTGTCGTCAGGAAATGTGGATTAACCCAATGGATGCGCAGAAACGCGGTATCAACAATGGCGATAAAGTCCGCATCTTTAACGATCGCGGCGAAGTACATATCGAGGCTAAAGTGACGCCGCGCATGATGCCGGGTGTGGTCGCCCTGGGAGAAGGCGCATGGTATGACCCGGATGCAAAACGCGTGGATCAGGGCGGATGTATTAACGTACTGACGACCCAACGTCCTTCTCCGCTGGCGAAGGGGAACCCGTCACATACGAACCTCGTTCAGGTTGAAAAGGCGTAAGGAGTAACCGATGACAACCCAGTATGGATTTTTTATTGATTCCAGCCGTTGCACCGGTTGCAAAACCTGCGAACTGGCCTGCAAGGACTACAAAGATTTGACCCCGGATGTCAGCTTCCGCCGCATTTATGAGTATGCGGGTGGCGACTGGCAGGAAGATAACGGCGTCTGGCACCAGAACGTCTTTGCCTACTATCTCTCCATCTCCTGTAACCACTGCGAAGACCCGGCCTGTACCAAAGTCTGTCCGAGCGGCGCGATGCACAAGCGCGATGACGGTTTTGTGGTGGTGAACGAAGAGGTCTGTATCGGCTGCCGCTACTGCCACATGGCCTGCCCGTACGGCGCGCCGCAGTACAACGCGGCCAAAGGTCATATGACCAAGTGCGACGGCTGTTATGACCGGGTGGCGGAAGGCAAGAAACCGATTTGCGTGGAATCCTGCCCGCTGCGGGCGCTGGATTTTGGCCCGATAGACGAACTGCGTAAAAAACACGGAGAGCTGGCTGCCGTCGCGCCGCTGCCGCGCGCGCATTTCACGAAGCCGAATATTGTGATTAAACCCAACGCCAACAGCCGCCCGACCGGGGACACTACCGGTTATCTGGCCAATCCGAAGGAGGTATAAGATGGGAAGTGGATGGCATGAATGGCCGTTGATGATCTTCACGGTCTTTGGTCAGTGCGTGGCCGGTGGTTTTATTGTTCTGGCTCTGGCGCTGATGAAGGGCGACCTGCGCGCGGAAACGCAGCAGCGGGTGATCGCCTGTATGTTTGGTCTGTGGGTGCTGATGGGGATTGGCTTTATCGCCTCGATGCTGCATCTGGGCTCGCCGATGCGCGCGTTTAACTCGCTTAACCGCGTGGGTGCTTCCGCACTGAGCAATGAAATTGCCAGCGGCTCGGTGTTTTTTGCGGTCGGCGGGATTGGCTGGCTGCTGGCGGTACTGAAAAAGCTGCCGCCGGCACTGCGCACACTCTGGCTGATTATCACGATGGTACTGGGCGTCGTCTTCGTCTGGATGATGGTACGCGTCTATAACAGCATCGATACAGTACCGACCTGGTATAGCGTCTGGACGCCGCTGGGCTTCTTCCTGACGCTCTTTATGGGTGGCCCGCTACTGGGTTATCTGCTGCTGCGCATCGCGGGCGTGAACGGTTGGGCGATGCGTCTGTTGCCTGCGGTGTCGGTGCTGGCGCTGGTGGTTATTGCCATTATGGTGGCCATGCAGGGCGCGGAACTGGCGACGATTCACAGTTCCATTCAGCAGGCGTCTGCTCTGGTGCCGGATTATGGTTCCCTGATGGCCTGGCGTATGGTGCTGCTTGCGGCGGCGTTGTGCTGCTGGATTGTGCCACAGTTAAAAGGGTATCAACCTGCGGTACCGTTGCTCTCTGTCGCCTTCATTCTGATGCTGGCGGGGGAATTGATTGGCCGCGGCGTATTCTATGGGCTGCATATGACCGTGGGCATGGCGGTAGCTAGCTAACGCGTTGACGCGCATTCGGCCTGCAGAACGTGCAGGCCGAATGCGCCTTTAGCCACCATCAATCTAAGGAATATAACCGGGGTGGAGAAGGCGCATATAAATCCATAGAGAAGAAAACGAAGCTAAAGGAACCATGAAATTTTTCGACTGAACAAAACGCCGATTTTGCGGGTTAGATCAATAAAAACAAGGGGATGAATTTTTAGCCTTTCAATATATTCACGCGCAGAATAAGTAAATCAAATCGATAGTCTCAAAACTTGCGGATCGCCCATGCGGAGCCGATTGACAATGTTTTTGGCGATGGCATGATGCGCATGAAATTTGAACTTCCTCACGGTTTTTATTCATGTCCACCTATACCCGTCCCGTCATGCTTTTGCTGTGCGGGCTACTTTTGTTGACCCTGGCCATTGCGGTACTGAATACGCTTGTGCCGCTGTGGCTTGCTCAGGCAAACCTTCCTACCTGGCAGGTGGGGATGGTCAGCTCGTCTTATTTTACCGGCAATCTGGTCGGGACGTTATTTACCGGGTATTTAATTAAACGCATTGGGTTTAACCGTAGCTATTATCTTGCCTCGCTGATCTTCGCCACGGGTTGTGTCGGATTGGGGGTGATGGTGGGGTTCTGGAGCTGGATGAGCTGGCGTTTTATTGCCGGTATCGGCTGCGCCATGATTTGGGTGGTTGTCGAGAGCGCGTTGATGTGCAGCGGAACCTCGCATAATCGCGGGCGCCTGCTGGCTGCCTATATGATGGTCTATTACATGGGGACCTTCCTTGGACAATTATTGGTCAGTAAAGTATCTGGTGAATTGCTGCACGTCCTTCCCTGGGTGACCGGAATGATTCTGGCGGGAATTCTGCCGCTACTCTTTACCCGGATTGTAAATCAGCAAACGCAGGCACGTCATTCCTCTTCTATTAGCGCCATGCTGAAGCTACGCCAGGCGCGTCTTGGCGTGAATGGTTGCATTATTTCCGGCATTGTTCTTGGTTCACTATATGGCCTGATGCCGTTATATCTGAAGCATCAGGGGATGGCTAACACCAGCATCGGTTTCTGGATGGCGGTGCTGGTGAGCGCCGGCATTTTGGGGCAATGGCCAATGGGACGTCTGGCGGACAAATTTGGTCGCTTGCTGGTATTACGCGTACAGGTATTCGTTGTCATACTCGGTAGTATTGCCATGTTAACCCAGGCGGCGATGGCGCCAGCTCTGTTTATTCTGGGGGCGGCGGGTTTTACGCTTTATCCCGTCGCAATGGCCTGGGCCTGTGAAAAAGTCGAACATCACCAGCTTGTGGTAATGAACCAGGCGCTGTTGTTAAGTTATACGGTAGGGAGCCTGTTGGGGCCGTCTTTTGCTGCGATGTTAATGCAGAATTATTCAGATAATCTGCTGTTTATTATGATCGCCAGCGTATCGTTTATTTATCTGCTGATGCTGTTACGTAACGCCGGCCAGACGCCTAATCCTGTCGCCCACATCTGACTGTTCTCTGAATCGTATGCAGGACGTGAGTCTTGCATACTCTTTGTTTATGTTTTACGTAAAATAATTGACCTGCATAATTTTCTTGCTTTACTGAAAAATAAAATGTGCCGAAGGTTATAATTTTGCGCTCCTCTATTTTCTCTCTTCGTCTTTACCGCGCATAATCCCCCGCTTCATTTATAGTAATAGCATTGTGTTCACGAAGGATCGCGTTATGCCGAATGTGCAGGAAAAACAGTTGCGATGGTACAACATCGCCCTGATGTCGTTTATTACCGTTTGGGGATTCGGCAATGTTGTCAATAACTATGCTAACCAGGGGTTAGTGGTTGTCTTCTCCTGGGTGTTTATTTTTGCGCTCTATTTTATTCCTTATGCCTTAATCGTGGGGCAACTGGGCTCAACCTTCAAAGAGGGAAAAGGGGGCGTCAGTACCTGGATTAAGCATACGATGGGGCCGGGGTTGGCTTACCTTGCGGCATGGACCTATTGGGTCGTGCATATTCCCTACCTGGCGCAAAAGCCGCAGGCGATACTCATTGCATTGGGATGGGCTTTAAAAGGCGACGGCTCGTTGATAAAAGAATATACCGTCGTTGCCTTGCAGGGGCTGACGCTGGCATTGTTTGTTTTCTTTATGTGGGTTGCTTCCAGGGGGATGAAATCGCTAAAGGTTGTTGGGTCTGTGGCCGGGATTGCCATGTTTATCATGTCAATTTTATATGTTGTGATGGCAGTGACCGCGCCAGCAATTACAAACGTTGAAATTGCGACCACTAACATCACCTGGCAGTCATTTATTCCTCATATCGATTTTACCTATATCACCACCATCTCTATGTTGGTCTTTGCGGTTGGTGGGGCAGAGAAGATCTCGCCTTACGTTAACCAGACGCGGAATCCAGGAAAAGAATTTCCGAAGGGGATGCTCTTTTTAGCCGTCATGGTTGCGGTCTGCGCTATCCTCGGTTCGTTGGCGATGGGAATGATGTTTGATTCCCGGCATATACCTGACGATTTAATGACCAATGGGCAATATTATGCATTCCAGAAATTGGGTGAGTATTACCATATGGGTAATTCATTAATGGTGATTTATGCCATTGCCAATACTCTGGGGCAAATCGCCGCGCTGGTGTTTTCTATTGATGCGCCACTGAAAGTCTTACTGGGTGATGCAGACAGTAAATATATCCCGCAGCGCTTATGTCGTACTAACGCTTCAGGTACGCCAGTTAACGGTTATTTGCTGACATTAGTGTTGGTCGCTATCTTGATTATGTTGCCAACGCTTGGCATCGGCGATATGAACAACCTGTACAAATGGCTGCTTAATCTCAACTCAGTTGTTATGCCGCTGCGCTATCTGTGGGTATTTGTCGCCTTTATTGCCGTCATTCGACTGGCGCAAAAGTATAAACCTGAATATGTGTTTATTCGCAACCGGGCGTTGGCGTTAACTGTGGGAATATGGTGTTTTGCCTTCACCGCGTTTGCCTGCCTTACCGGTATTTTCCCCAAAATGGAGGCGTTCACGCCGGAGTGGACATTCCAGCTGACGTTGAACATCGTGACGCCTTTTGTCCTGGTCGGGTTGGGATTAATTTTCCCACTGCTGGCGCGTAGAAACACATAACGACGTTCTTTTCCACGGCGCTCCTGCCAGGCGAGCGCCTTTTAAGGTTACAGGTGCCTGGGTTCCAGGCGGAGACCACGGTATTAACAGGTGCCGGGTCAGCAATAGTTGTCAGACCTTCAACCCAGCAGCAGATAAGCGACTCTGTATTTGATACCTGGTAAGCGCAATATTGTTAACCAGGCCTGTCTGACGGCGGGGTCGGGTATTTTAGCGGTAAGAGCGTTATCCAGACAGCAAAACGGCTACCCTCATGGGCAGCCGTTTAAAAGCGGGTAAGATAGCAGGCGATTAATACATTACTTTATGACCATACTGCTCAAGAATACCCTTTACACGCTCCATAGTCTCTTTTTTGGGCGGCTTCACGCCATCCAGTTTATATTCTTCGCCCATTGCCACCCATTTATGTTTGCCCAGCTCATGATAGGGCAGCAGTTCGATTTTTTCGACATTACCCATATCGCGGGTAAACTCGCCCAGGCGATGCGCGGAATCATCGTCGTCAGACCAGCCGGGAACGACAACGTAACGGATCCAGACCTTCACATTTTTCTTTGATAAATACTGCGCGAATTCCAGCGTCCGGTGATTAGAGACACCGACCAGATTCTGGTGGATCTCATCATTCATCTGCTTGAGATCGAGCATCACCAGATCGGTAACGTCCAGCAGTTCATCAATTACCGGGTCATAACGGCGCACAAAGCCGTTGGTGTCGAGACAGGTGTGGATACCTTCTTTTTTACAGGCGCGAAACCAGTCGCGTACAAATTCTGCCTGCAAAATGGCCTCGCCGCCGGATGCCGTCACGCCGCCGCCAGAAGCATTCATAAAATGCCGATAGGTCACCACCTCTTTCATTAAGTCTTCAACGGTGATTTCTTTACCGCCATGCGTATCCCATGTGTCGCGGTTATGGCAATACAGGCAGCGCATCAGGCAGCCCTGAAAAAAGGTAATAAAGCGGATGCCTGGGCCATCAACGGTGCCACAGGACTCAAAGGAGTGAATGCGACCAATAACCGGCTTTTTATCAGCAGTTACTGCAACACTTTCATTTGTAATACAATCGGTTAAGTTACTCATATCGCTTCGGCTAGCTCTAAATAACATGGGGTTTATGGACACATTCCGGGCATGTTGAGCACCCTGGTAAGGGGGTTGCATCCTGTAAAAAAGCGGTACTGCGAGCGTAAATTTTGGACTACAGAATGTGTGGCTGTTCCAGAATGTGCTGCAATGGAGCTATTTTACCTCTATTCAGTATAAAATATACGGCAAATCTATGCTGCATAACTCGCACCGCCAGAAATTGTGGCTCATTCATCAGTCCGGTACCTCTGTTTAACGCCTCAACCGCAATACATACTGTAAGTGTATCATCCATAGCGTCCTGGTTTTGCTGTTTATGATCCGCCTCTTTTTTCGAATGGTTGGCGCCGTTTTGTTGTGGTCAGAACGAAAATAATTCTCAACATAATTCAGATGTGTCCAAAGAACGTTATGCGCTGTACAGCGCCTGGCGTCGCATTCAACGCGCAATCAGGTGTAAATCTGATGTCATTTCTAAACCCAGGCTGATTCAATCTCTTAAATAGAGTGTGGTTTTAATCAAAAAAATGAGAGCAACGGATTGGATTTTGCTTTCGCGGTAAATAATCAAGGGAGTTATTATGCCAGTTACGTTAAGTTTTGGTAATCGTCATAACTATGAAGTTAATGCTTCACGGCTAGCCCGTTTGATGAGTCCTAATAAAGAAGAAGCGCTATACATGGGGTTATGGGATAGATTTAAGGACTACTTCAGAACACACAAAAAAAGAGAGGTGCTGGAGGTATTATATACACTCATCCATGGATGTGAACGTGAAAATCAAGCTGAACTTAATGTTGATACAATCGGCATGGAGAAGATATATGCCTTTGCACAATTAAAACAATATGCTAATCCATCTCAACAAGACCGCTTTGTTATGCGTTTTGATGTGAGTCAGACACAAGTTTTATTTGAGATTGATGGCAGGGTTATTGATAAATGTAATTTGCATCGTATCCTCAACGTTTCAGAAAACTGTATTTTTAAAGTGATGGAAGAAGATGAGGAAGAGTTGTTTTTTAAAGCATGTATTAAGTATGGAGAAAAAATTGCTTGCTATCCAGAATTATTAGAAAACTTTGCTTTTGACCTTAGGCAGAAAGTTAATGAGGATGATGAAATTAGGGATGAAGTTTATAAGCTTATGCGATCTGGAGAAAATCGAAAAATGGCATGTGTTGAATGGAATGGTACGCTTACTGAGGATGAGAAGAATAAACTACGTTGTCTTCAAATGGGGTCTTTTGAGATTTCTACCCAATTTTGTAAAATAGGTTACTGGGAATTAGAGGGAGAAGTCCTGTTTGATATGGTTCATCCAACACTTATCTATCTGCTACATGGATATATACCGTCATTGTCATGTGATTTTACAGAAGCTAACACCATGCTGTTTTCTGATGCATTAAATAAGGATTATGAGGAGTATCAAAATAATAAAAGAGAAATTGATGCTATTCTGAGAAGAATATATAGATCACATAATAACACTTTATTTATAAGTAAAAATTCTGGTTGTCGAAATATGCTTTTATAAAAATTAAAAAGGCCCCACTGACATGGAGCCTTTTTTTGTACGCTTTTTATGGCGTAATTTCAGTCAAACCCATTACATGGTCTGCGTGAAGGTACGAGTAATAACGTCCTGCTGCTGTTCTTTCGTCAGGGAGTTAAAACGTACTGCGTAACCAGATACACGGATGGTCAGCTGCGGATATTTTTCCGGATGTTCCATCGCGTCCAGCAGCATTTCACGGTTCATGACGTTGACGTTCAGGTGCTGACCGCCTTCTATGGACGCTTCGTGGTGGAAGTAACCATCCATCAGACCTGCCAGGTTAGTCTTACGAACTTCGTCGTCTTTACCCAGTGCGTTCGGAACGATAGAGAAGGTATAAGAAATACCATCTTTCGCGTAAGCAAACGGCAGTTTAGCAACGGAGGTCAGAGAAGCGACAGCGCCTTTCTGGTCACGACCGTGCATCGGGTTAGCACCTGGTCCGAACGGCGCGCCAGCGCGACGACCATCCGGGGTGTTACCGGTTTTCTTACCATACACAACGTTAGAAGTGATGGTCAGAACAGACTGCGTCGGGATAGCGCCACGGTAGGTGGTCAGTTTCTGAATTTTCTTCATGAAACGTTCTACCAGGTCAACCGCCATGTCATCTACACGAGCGTCGTTGTTACCAAACTGCGGGTATTCGCCTTCGATTTCGAAGTCGATAGCCAGCCCATCTTCGTCACGAATCGGTTTAACTTTCGCATATTTGATGGCAGACAGGGAGTCAGCCGCAACGGACAGACCTGCGATACCACACGCCATGGTGCGGATAACGTCACGGTCGTGCAACGCCATCAGAGAGGCTTCGTAGCTGTACTTGTCGTGCATGTAGTGGATAACGTTCAGCGCGGTGACATACTGTTTAGCCAGCCAGTCCATGAAGTGATCCATGCGATCCATCACTTCGTCGAAGTTCAGAACATCGCCTTTGATCGGTTCGGATTTCGGACCAACCTGCATTTTCAGTTTTTCATCAACGCCGCCGTTGATTGCGTACAGCATGGTTTTCGCCAGGTTTGCACGCGCACCGAAGAACTGCATTTGTTTACCCACGATCATCGGGCTTACGCAGCATGCGATAGCGTAGTCATCGTTGTTGAAGTCCGGACGCATCAGGTCATCGTTCTCGTACTGCAGAGAAGAGGTGTCGATGGAGACTTTAGCGGCGAATTTCTTGAAGTTCAGCGGCAGTTTTTCAGACCACAGAACGGTGATGTTCGGCTCCGGAGACGGCCCCATGGTGTACAGGGTGTTCAGGAAGCGGAAGCTGTTTTTGGTGACCAAAGTACGGCCATCAACGCCCATACCACCGATAGATTCGGTTGCCCAAATCGGGTCGCCGGAGAACAGTTCATCATATTCAGGAGTACGCAGGAAGCGAACCATACGCAGTTTCATGACCAGGTGGTCAATCATTTCCTGTGCGTCTTGCTCGGTGATTTTGCCTGCTTTCAGGTCACGTTCGATGTACGCATCCAGGAAGGTGGATACACGACCGAAGGACATTGCTGCGCCGTTCTGAGATTTAACCGCAGCCAGGTAACCGAAGTAAGTCCACTGGATTGCTTCCTGAGCGTTAGTCGCCGGACCAGAGATATCGCAGCCGTATTTAGCCGCCATTTCTTTGATCTGACCCAGAGCGCGGTGCTGTTCAGCGATTTCTTCACGCAGACGGATAGTCGCTTCCAGATTTACGCCGTTTTCCAGATCGGATTGCAGAGACGTAAACTGTGCGAATTTGTCTTTCATCAGGTAGTCGATACCGTACAGCGCTACGCGACGGTAGTCACCGATGATACGGCCACGGCCATACGCATCCGGCAGACCGGTCAGAACGCCGGATTTACGGCAACGCAGGATGTCCGGAGTATAAACGTCGAATACGCCCTGGTTGTGGGTCTTACGGTATTCGGTGAAGATTTTTTTGATCATTGGGTCCAGCTCGCGATTGTACGCTTTGCAGGAACCTTCAACCATTTTGATACCGCCGAACGGGATAATCGCACGCTTCAGCGGAGCTTCAGTCTGCAGACCAACAATTTTCTCAAGCGCTTTGTTGATGTAGCCAGCGTCGTGAGAAGTGATGGTGGAAGCAACGGAGGTGTCAAAGTCAACAGGCGCGTGAGTGCGGTTTTCCTGTTTAACGCCTTCCATTACGCTGTCCCACAGCTTGGTGGTCGCGTCAGTAGCGCCAGCCAGGAAGGACTCGTCACCCTCATACGGAGTGTAGTTTTTCTGAATGAAGTCACGGACGTTTACTTCATTCTGCCAGTCACCTTTGGTAAAACCTTCCCAGGCTGTGGCTAACTTTTCATTAAGCTCGGACATGTAACACCTACCTTCTTAAGTGGATTTTTTATTTACTGCGTGTAATGGGCATCAACAGATTAATGATGCTCGTTACCACGCAGGTAAATGACCCAGTATGTCAACCCGACCAACAAACCGCCGCCGATAATATTACCGATCGTGACCGGAATCAGGTTATCAGTGATGAAGCTCATCACGGTCAGGTGAGAAAAACTTTCCGGAGACGAACCAACCGCGGTCCAAAACTCCGGTGTAGCAAAATCGCGTATTACAATACCCATAGGAATCATAAACATGTTTGCGATACTGTGCTCAAAACCGCTGGCGACAAACATGGCGACGGGCAGTACCATGATGAACGCTTTGTCCATCAGGCTACGACCTGAGTAGCTCATCCACACGGCCAGACAAACCATCAGGTTCGCCAGAATACCGAGGCAGACAGCTTCAATAAAAGTGTGGTGCATTTTGTGGTCGGCGGTTTGCAGGACGTTAAGTCCCCATTGACCGTTGGCAGTCATATACTCGCCGGAAAGCCACATCAGTAACACGAAAAGCAGAGCGCCAATCAGGTTACCAAAATAGACGTTTAACCAGTTTTTAGCCAGTTGCCCCCAAGTGATGCGACCGCTAGCTTTAGCTACAACGATCAGAACAGTAGAGGTGAAGAGATCAGCGCCGCAAATAACACAGAGAATCAGTCCCAAAGAGAAACAGATACCCCCGATAAGTTTCGCCATGCCATAAGGCATCGCGCCAGTACCGGTTGTCGCAGTAATATAAAAAACAAAGGCAATTGAAATGAATACGCCGGCGGTAATCGCCAGATAGAAAGTCTTAAGCGGATGTTTCGTTGCTTTATAGACGCCTGCTTCTTCAGCCACTTTGGCCATTGCTGCAGGGAGTAAAAGGTCAAAAGGGTTGTCAGCTTTCACACTAACTCTCTCTTTATTAAGTCGGCGACGAGATACTAACAAAGCATTATAGATGAGAATTTGATATAGATCATATCTCGCCTGGCTTATAGGCCCGTAAGTCGCATGGCTTTTATGCAATTACGGTGTAACTTTTTGATTATCCTAATAAAAATAAATTTTAAAAATTATAAATAGAGTTGAATTTTTTCCTGACTCCTCCTGCTGCACGGTTAATTAATATGGAGTAATCAACAAATAAAGTAACATCACTATGTCAATTAATTTAATATCAACAACCAATATTTAACCTTGTTATTACATTTTTCGCCGTTTAGCGAAAATAAATAAAACGGGGCCGCAAAGGCGCCCCGTAATATAACGCAGCCGAGAGGGTAAACCTACCCTAAGTCACTCATATGGCCTTATTTTGACCAGTATGCCGCTTTCGCGCGCTGTAATTTATCATACGCTTTTAACAAGGACTGATGCGCCGGGAACGCTTGTAGATCGTGGTCGACAGCCGGTAGTCCATAAAAAGCCGCTTCACCGCTAAGCGCGGCGCTGGCGGCTTCTACAGCCTCTGCGCCATACATTTTTATAAAAGCATTGAGATATTGCAGTGGCTGACGCGCATCTTCTTGCGACAGGAGCAGCAGCGTTTGCAGGCAACGGTAATAGTTTGCGCGTGCCGGACTAAAGACCGACGAATTGAACTCCATCGTCCATTCTGTCCAGATTAGCGCCTGCTCCAAATCGCCGCCCGCTAACGCTAGCATTGCTTTTAATTCGCCAACACGCAGTGTATACCAACCATTGTCCGCTCCGGTCGCCAGACCCAACAGTTCACGCACGCGGGTGAAATCGTCAAAACCTTCTTCATCCAATTGTTCAATCAGATTGAGATAGTCTTCTTTATTCCAGGCGCTACCGGGCAGCGAAAGCAGAGTCTCACGAAGATGGCTACCCATATTGTTGTTGGCCAGCCACAGATCTTCGGCAGGATAAATATCAGACATTCCCGGTACGATAATACGACAGGCGTATACGCCGAGATGCTCGTAATCGGCAATGTAAACTTCTTTATCTTCAGTAGCAAAGATGGCCATCAGCGTGGCGAATTCTTCTTCGGTAGTGCCGGAAAAACTCCAGTCCGTGAACGGGTAATCGGCGTCCTGTTTGAACAGATCCCAGGAAATCAGGCCGCTGGAGTCGATGAAGTGGGTCTCCAGATTAGTGTGCTCCGCGACTTCTTCATCATCGAACGTTGGCGGGGTGAAGACATCAAGATCTTTCAGACCGCGTCCCTGGAGTAGCTCGGTCACTGTACGTTCCAGCGCAACGCCAAAGTCAGGATGGGCGCCAAAAGAAGCAAAGCAGGTACCGTTAGCCGGGTTGAACAGCACGACGCAGATAACCGGATACTTACCGCCCAGCGAGCCGTCATAGGCGAAAATCGGGAAACCCTCGGCTTCCAGCGTGGCGATTGACTCCATTACCGCCGGATAACGCGCCATCACCTCTGCGGGAATCTCCGGCAGACTGATACTTTCTGCAATGATGCGATTTTTCACATAACGCTCGAAGACTTCCGACAGTCCCTGAACGCGGGCTTCATTACGCGTATTGCCGGCGGACATTCCGTTAGAGACGTACAGGTTGCCGATGATATTCATCGGAATATACACGGTCTGGTTATCGGACTGACGGGTAAATGGCAGGCCGCAGACGCCGCGTGCTTCATTGCCGGACTGAAGATCAATTAACTGGCTTCCGGTGAGTTCATTTTCCGGATCGTAAAACGCGCGCAGACGGGCATCAAGCAAGCCTTCCGGTACGTCGTCATTTTCAGTCAGCGGGAACCACTTTTCATTCGGATAATGCACGAATGGCCCGTTGGCGACCGTTTCGCCAAGCCAGAAATCAGCAAAGAAGTAGTTGGTTGACAGACGCTCGAAGTATTCGCCCAGCGCCGAGGCTAGCGCCGCTTTTTTGGTCGCGCCTTTTCCGTTGGTAAAGCATAACGCGCACTCTTTATCGCGAATATGCACTGACCAGACGTTTGGCACCGGGTTCAGCCAGGAGGCCTCTTCGATGTGAAAGCCGAGGTCGAGTAACTTTTGCTGGAAGCGGGCGATGGAGTCTTCCAGCGCGGCGTCTTTGCCGGGAATAAATGTTTGCGTCATGAAAATCACTTTTGTCGTACGGAAAGCGCGCAATGATACGGGTTTTATGTGACGGGCGCTATCTCGCCGGGACATCGGCGGAAATAAAAGTATTGGCTATGCTTTTACACTGGAATTCACAGGAAGAGCATAAAAAATGAAAGCATTTGATTTGCAACGAATGGCGCTGGATAACGTGCCGGTAGCGTTTTTGGGGGAAGTGGCGCTGCGTAGCTTTTACACCTTTGTTCTGGTGTTTCTTTTCTTAAAGGTGACAGGACGACGCGGCGTACGACAAATGTCGCTTTTTGAAGTGCTGATCATTTTGACATTGGGGTCGGCGGCAGGCGACGTCGCGTTTTATGATGACGTTCCGATGCTCCCTGTTCTGGTGGTATTCATCACCCTGGCGCTGCTCTATCGCCTGGTCATGTGGCTGATGGCGCATAGTGAAAAGTTGGAAGATCTGCTGGAAGGCAAGTCGGTAGTCATTGTTGAAGACGGCGAACTGGCGTGGGAAAAACTGCAGCGCTCGAACATGACGGAGTTTGAGTTTTTTATGGAGCTTCGCTTGAATGGCGTTGAGCAACTGGGGCAGGTCAGACTGGCCATCCTGGAGACAAACGGACAAATCAGCGTCTATTTCTTTGAAAATAAAGACGTTAAGCCGGGGTTAAGCATTCTTCCTGAGCACTGTACGCCACGCTTTATCGTGGCGCCGGAGGCTGGCGACTATGCCTGCGTACGTTGCAGTGAAGTGATACGCATGAACGTCGGGGAAAAGCAATTATGTCCGCGCTGCGCAAATCCAGAATGGACGAAGGCAAGCCGGGCTAAACGCGTTGTTTAACAGCGAAAATATCGGATTTATACGGTTAATCTGGAAGATTCTGTTGTGTGACGCATGCCGCATTTTCTCCTCGCATTGTTTTACCCATTGCGGCGCGTGCCACTGAATGATAAAACCGATATTCACATGAATAACGTTTGCCTGATGTCTGTCAGGCAGGAAACAATGCAGCGTGGTGAGGGGAAATGGCTCAGGTCTTTAATTTTAGTTCAGGTCCGGCGATGCTACCGGCGGAAGTACTTAAACTGGCGCAACAGGAACTGCGTGACTGGCACGGTCTTGGTACGTCGGTAATGGAAATTAGCCATCGAGGCAAAGAGTTTATCCAGGTCGCTGAAGAGGCGGAGCAGGATTTTCGCGATCTCCTTAATATCCCCTCCAACTATAAAGTTTTATTTTGTCACGGCGGCGGTCGCGGGCAGTTTGCTGGCGTGCCGCTCAATCTGCTGGGCGATAAAACCACGGCGGATTATGTCGATGCTGGTTACTGGGCGGCGAGCGCCATCAAAGAAGCCAAAAAATACTGTGCGCCGCAGATTATCGACGCCAAAATCACCGTTGACGGCAAACGTGCCGTAAAACCGATGCGCGAGTGGCAGCTTTCCGATAACGCCGCTTATTTACACTATTGCCCGAATGAGACCATTGACGGCATCGCCATCGATGAAACGCCTGATTTTGGTCCGGAGGTGGTCGTCACGGCGGACTTTTCTTCTACCATCCTGTCTGCGCCGCTGGATGTCTCTCGCTATGGCGTAATTTATGCTGGCGCGCAGAAGAATATCGGTCCGGCAGGACTGACGCTGGTTATCGTCCGGGAGGATCTGTTAGGCAAGGCGCATGAGCGCTGCCCGTCCATCCTCGACTACACCGTCCTGAATGATAACGACTCGATGTTTAATACGCCGCCGACTTTCGCCTGGTATCTTTCCGGTCTGGTGTTCAAATGGTTGAAAGCGCAGGGCGGCGTGGCGGCGATGCACAAAATCAATCAGCAAAAAGCGGAGTTGCTGTACGGTGTGATTGATAACAGCGATTTCTACCGTAACGATGTCGCACAGGCCAACCGTTCGCGGATGAACGTTCCGTTCCAGCTAGCGGACAATGCGCTGGACAAGGTCTTTCTGGAAGAGTCTTTCGCCGCCGGTCTGCACGCCTTAAAAGGGCACCGTGTTGTTGGCGGGATGCGTGCCTCTATCTATAACGCCATGCCGATTGAAGGGGTAAAAGCGCTAACCGATTTCATGATCGATTTTGAGCGTCGCCACGGCTAATACGTTTCTTTTTTCATCCCCACGGCCAGTCTGTGGGGGTTTTATTTCTGTTTTTTGAGAGTTGAGTTTCATGGAATCCCTGACGTTACAACCCATCGCGCGGGTCGATGGCGCCATTAATTTACCTGGCTCCAAAAGTGTTTCAAACCGTGCTTTGCTCCTGGCGGCTTTAGCTTGTGGTAAAACCGTTCTGACGAATCTGCTGGATAGCGATGACGTCCGCCATATGCTCAATGCCCTGAGCGCGTTGGGGATCAATTACACCCTTTCTGCCGATCGCACCCGCTGTGATATCACGGGTAATGGCGGCCCATTACGCGCGTCAGGCGCTCTGGAACTGTTTCTCGGTAATGCCGGAACCGCGATGCGTCCGTTAGCGGCAGCGCTATGTCTGGGGCAAAATGAGATAGTGTTAACCGGCGAACCGCGTATGAAAGAGCGTCCGATAGGCCATCTGGTCGATTCGCTGCGTCAGGGCGGGGCGAATATTGATTACCTGGAGCAGGAAAACTATCCGCCCCTGCGTCTGCGCGGCGGTTTTACCGGCGGCGACATTGAGGTTGATGGTAGCGTTTCCAGCCAGTTCCTGACTGCTCTGCTGATGACGGCGCCGCTGGCGCCTGAAGACACAACTATTCGCGTTAAAGGCGAACTGGTATCAAAACCTTACATCGATATCACGCTAAATTTAATGAAAACCTTTGGCGTGGAGATAACGAACCATCACTACCAACAATTTGTCGTGAAGGGCGGTCAACAGTATCACTCTCCAGGTCGCTATCTGGTCGAGGGCGATGCCTCGTCAGCGTCCTATTTTCTCGCCGCTGGGGCGATAAAAGGCGGCACGGTAAAAGTGACCGGGATTGGCCGCAAAAGTATGCAGGGCGATATTCGTTTTGCCGATGTGCTGGAGAAAATGGGCGCGACCATTACCTGGGGCGATGATTTTATTGCCTGCACGCGCGGTGAATTGCACGCCATAGATATGGATATGAACCATATTCCGGATGCGGCGATGACGATTGCCACCACGGCGCTGTTTGCGAAAGGAACCACGACGTTGCGCAATATTTATAACTGGCGAGTGAAAGAAACCGATCGCCTGTTCGCGATGGCGACCGAGCTACGTAAAGTGGGCGCTGAAGTCGAAGAAGGGCACGACTATATTCGTATCACGCCGCCGGCGAAGCTCCAACACGCGGATATTGGCACGTACAACGACCACCGTATGGCGATGTGCTTCTCACTGGTCGCACTGTCCGATACGCCAGTTACGATCCTGGACCCTAAATGTACCGCAAAAACGTTCCCTGATTATTTCGAACAACTGGCGCGGATGAGTACGCCTGCCTAAGTCGTCTGTTGCGCCAGTCGACGGGCTGGCGCGCCGAGTCCGTATTCGCACTATTTTTATAATTATGACTAATGCTAATTTGTTGATGATTTAACACATTGATTTATGTGTTTTTTATAATAGTTATCAACGGAAGATTAGTATGAAAAATAAATCATTACTACTGGCGGTGGCGATTTCCGCCACGCTACTGGCAGGATGTAAAAATGGCGTGAATGGCAATTTAATCGCCAGTTCAGGCATGTCAGCCTACAAAGCCGCCACACTGTCCGATGCGGATGTTAAGGCATTATCTAATAATGCCTGTAAACAAATGGACAGCGAGAATCAACTGGCAGGTTCGAAAAGCAAATACACCAAACGTCTGAGCAAAATCGCCAAAGCGCTGGGTAACAACATTGACGGTACGCCGGTTAGCTATAAAGTCTATATGACCAGCGATATCAACGCATGGGCGATGGCGAACGGTTGCGTTCGCGTATACTCCGGCCTGATGGATCTGATGACCGATAATGAAATTGAAGGCGTACTGGGCCATGAACTGGGCCATGTCTCTTTAGGGCACTCCCGCAAGGCAATGCAGACCGCCTATGCCACGCTGGCGGCTCGCGATGCGATTTCCGCCACCAGCGGCGTCGCAGCGCAGCTTTCCCAGTCTCAATTGGGCGATCTGGCGGAAGGCGTCATCAATTCGGCGTTTTCTCGCAGTCAGGAGTCGGATGCGGATGACTTCTCTTACGATCTGCTGAAAAAACGCGGGATTAACACCCAGGGCTTAGTCACGGCATTCGATAAATTCGCCACAATGGACGCAGGTCATGCAAAATCATTGATGGACTCCCACCCGGCCTCAGCCGATCGCGCGCAGCATATGCGCGACAGAATTGCCGAAGATAAAAAGTAAATCATTGTCATCTTTCGGGCTGGTTTCTCGCCGGCCCGCTATAATTGCGCAATTATTCCGCATCTGATTACAGACAAAACTGGTTTTTGCACGCAACGTTAACGGTCGCGAGCGTTGGCGCGTATAATGCGCGGCGTTTACGTTAACGGTACGCCTGTTTAAGGAGATAAAGATGACGGCAATTGCCCCGGTAATAACCATTGATGGCCCAAGCGGTGCAGGTAAAGGCACCTTGTGCAAAGCAATGGCGGAAGCATTGCAATGGCATCTGCTGGATTCCGGCGCGATATACCGCGTACTGGCGCTGGCGGCATTGCACCACCATGTCGATCTTGCCTCTGAAGATGCGCTGGTGCCGCTGGCGTCCCATCTGGACGTGCGTTTCGTCTCAACGGACGGCAACCTGGAAGTTATCCTGGAAGGCGAGGACGTTAGCGGCGAAATCCGTACGCAGGAAGTCGCGAACGCGGCATCCCAGGTGGCGGCATTCCCACGCGTGCGCGAAGCGCTTCTTCGCCGCCAACGCGCATTCCGCGAAGCGCCTGGTTTAATCGCCGATGGACGCGATATGGGGACCGTGGTCTTCCCGGATGCGCCGGTAAAAATTTTCCTTGACGCTTCCTCGGAGGAACGTGCGCATCGACGTATGCTACAGTTGCAGGAGAATGGCTTTAGTGTTAACTTTGAACGCCTTTTGGCCGAGATCAAGGAACGCGACGATCGCGATCGTAATCGCGCTGTAGCGCCGTTAGTTCCTGCTGCTGATGCATTAGTTTTGGATTCTACCCGATTAAGCATTGAGCAAGTGATTGAAAAAGCGTTACAATATGCGCGCCAAAAATTGGCTCTCGCTTAAATGCGACCGAATTTGTAGTACCCCCGTTGCAAAGGATTGACAGCGGGTATGTTAAACAACCCCATCCGGCACGGAGCCAGGTGGACGTTAAATATGAAACCTGAAGATTAAACATGACTGAATCTTTTGCTCAACTCTTTGAAGAATCCTTAAAAGAAATCGAAACCCGCCCGGGTTCCATCGTTCGTGGTGTTGTTGTTGCTATCGACAAAGACGTAGTACTGGTTGACGCCGGTCTGAAATCTGAGTCTGCCATTCCGGCTGAGCAGTTCAAAAACGCCCAGGGCGAACTGGAAATCCAGGTTGGTGACGAAGTTGACGTTGCTCTGGATGCAGTAGAAGACGGCTTCGGTGAAACTCTGCTCTCTCGTGAGAAAGCTAAACGTCACGAAGCATGGATCACGCTGGAAAAAGCTTACGAAGATGCTGAAACTGTTACCGGTGTTATCAACGGCAAAGTTAAGGGTGGCTTCACTGTTGAGCTGAACGGTATTCGCGCGTTCCTGCCAGGTTCTCTGGTAGACGTTCGTCCGGTGCGTGACACTCTGCACCTGGAAGGCAAAGAGCTTGAATTCAAAGTAATCAAGCTGGACCAGAAACGTAACAACGTTGTGGTTTCTCGTCGTGCCGTTATCGAATCCGAAAACAGCGCAGAACGCGATCAGCTGCTGGAAAACCTGCAGGAAGGCATGGAAGTTAAAGGTATCGTTAAGAACCTCACTGACTACGGTGCATTCGTTGATCTGGGCGGCGTTGACGGCCTGCTGCACATCACTGATATGGCCTGGAAACGCGTTAAGCATCCGAGCGAAATCGTGAACGTTGGCGACGAAATCAACGTGAAAGTGCTGAAATTCGACCGCGAGCGTACCCGTGTATCCCTGGGCCTGAAACAGCTGGGCGAAGATCCGTGGGTTGCTATCGCTAAACGTTATCCGGAAGGTACCAAGCTGACCGGTCGCGTGACCAACCTGACCGACTACGGCTGCTTCGTTGAAATCGAAGAAGGCGTTGAAGGCCTGGTTCACGTTTCCGAAATGGACTGGACCAACAAAAACATCCACCCGTCCAAAGTGGTTAACGTTGGCGACGTAGTGGAAGTGATGGTTCTGGATATCGACGAAGAACGTCGTCGTATCTCCTTAGGGTTGAAGCAGTGCAAATCTAACCCGTGGCAGCAGTTCGCAGAAACCCACAACAAGGGCGACCGCGTTGAAGGTAAAATCAAGTCTATCACTGACTTCGGTATCTTCATCGGCCTGGACGGCGGCATCGACGGCCTGGTTCACCTGTCTGACATCTCCTGGAACGTTGCAGGCGAAGAAGCAGTTCGTGAATACAAAAAAGGCGACGAAATCGCTGCAGTTGTTCTGCAGGTTGACGCAGAACGTGAACGTATCTCCCTGGGCGTTAAACAGCTCGCAGAAGATCCGTTCAACAACTGGGTTGCTCTGAACAAGAAAGGCGCTATCGTAACCGGTAAAGTCACTGCAGTTGACGCTAAAGGCGCAACCGTAGAACTGGCTGACGGCGTTGAAGGTTACCTGCGTGCTTCTGAAGCATCCCGTGACCGCGTTGAAGATGCGACTCTGGTTCTGAGCGTTGGCGACGACGTTGAAGCTAAATTCACCGGCGTTGATCGTAAAAACCGCGCAATCAGCCTGTCTGTTCGTGCGAAAGACGAAGCTGACGAGAAAGATGCCATCGCAACTGTTAACAAACAGGAAGATGCAAACTTCTCTAACAACGCAATGGCTGAAGCATTCAAAGCAGCTAAAGGCGAGTAATCCTCTGAAACTTCGGGCCTTTTAGTCCGAAGTATAACGAGATTACTTGACAGATTGCAGGTTTCGGCCTGTAATCAAGCACTAAGGGCGGCTACGGCCGCCCTTAATCAATCTCACGGCTGCAGCCAATTTGCCTTTAAGGAACCGGAGGAATCATGACCAAGTCAGAATTGATTGAAAGACTTGCAACCCAGCAATCTCACATTCCCGCTAAGGCGGTTGAAGACGCGGTAAAAGAGATGCTGGAGCATATGGCCTCGACTCTTGCGCAGGGCGAGCGTATTGAAATCCGCGGTTTCGGCAGTTTTTCTTTGCATTACCGCGCGCCTCGTACCGGACGTAACCCCAAGACCGGCGATAAAGTGGAACTGGAAGGAAAATACGTTCCTCACTTTAAACCGGGTAAAGAACTGCGCGATCGCGCCAATATTTACGGTTAAGTTTTAACGCAAAACTTGAACCCGAAAAAAGCACCGTCAGGGTGCTTTTTTCATTTATACGCCGTCAGGCGCAAACGCTATTCGACCGAAAACTGGAAAACGTTTCGCATTTTTTGCTGCGTCTTACATTTATCAGGTAAAAAACCTGGAATCCGCGCCGTATAGCACAAAATCCCCTCCAGACAATGGCGTCCTGAACCTGCACACTTTCCCGCACAGGGAGGTGTCTATGAAGATAACGACGGTCAGCGTATGCGTAGTATGCGGCATACTTCCGCTCATGATATTGCCAGTATTACCTGACACGTGGATTCTCGCGGTGCTGTTTTGTCTGGCATGTTTGCTTTGCCTCATACCCCATCACTATGCGCGCTACGCGGCATTAACCTTGCTCTTTTTCATGTGGGGGATATTTGCCGCCAGGCAGGCCATCTGGGCGGGAAACGTCCTGCCCGCCGCGACGCAGGAGGCGACAGTCGTCATTACTGCCACCGATCATATGACCACTCATTATGGGCGAATCACCCATTTGCGCGGAAAGCCGCTCTTTCCTGCTGTAGGGATTGTCCTGCATGGCCAGTACTTACCCACGGAAGTGTGTGCCGGGCAACAGTGGGCGATGACGCTGAAGGTCAGAGCGGTACACGGACAGCTTAACGAAGGCGGTTTTGATAGCCAACGTTACGCGCTGGCGCAGCACCAACCGTTGACCGGGCGTTTTCTACAGGCTAAAGCGATTAACCCTGAGTGTAGCTTGCGTGGGCGCTATCTTGCTTCGCTTCGCGCTACGCTTGCGCCTTATCCGTGGCAGCAGGTTATTCTGGCGTTGGGAATGGGAGAGCGGGGAGCGGTGTCGCAGGAGGTGAAGGCCGTTATGCGCGATACGGGGACTGCCCATTTGATGGCGATTTCCGGCCTGCATATCGCTTTTGCCGCGTTATTGGCTGCCGGATTAATCCGTGGCGGACAATTCTTTTTGCCGGTCAGATGGATTCGTTGGCAGACGCCATTGCTGGGCGGCATTCTTTGCGCGATATGTTATGCCTGGCTTACCGGCTTACAACCGCCTGCGCTGCGCACGGTGGCGGCACTGAGCGTCTGGGGAGGATTAAAATTAAGCGGACGACAGTGGAGCGGCTGGCAAGTCTGGTGCTGCTGTCTGGCCGCGATTATTTTCGCCGATCCTGTGGCGGTTATATCACAAAGTCTTTGGCTGTCAGCATTTGCGGTTGCCGGCCTGTTATTCTGGTATCAGTGGTTTCCTGCGCCAAACGGAAATTTTCCACGGGGCGTACGCTGGTTGCTTAACCTGCTTCACCTACAGGCAGGCATTACATTTCTGCTTTTGCCTCTCCAGGTGGCGCTTTTTCATGGCATAAGCGTTACCGCAATGCTGGCGAATCTTTTTGCCGTACCCTGGGTCACATTTGTGACGGTTCCACTCATCCTGGCGGGAATGATTCTGCATTTAACCGGGCCGTTTTTTCTTGAAGAGTGGGTATGGTACCTGACCGATCGCGCGTTAGCCGCGCTATTTTACCTGTTGAATGCTTTACCGCAGGGCTGGGTGAATATTGATAACCGTTGGCAGTGGCTGACGTTTTTACCCTGGCTAATGCTTATCGCGTGGCGATTAAACGTCTGGCGTACCTGGCCGGCGGTCTGTTTATGCGGGTTATTGTTGATGAGCTGGCCACTCTGGCGGCCGATAAACGCCAGCGGATGGCAGGTGCATATGCTGGATGTCGGTCAGGGGCTGGCGATAGCGATCGTCAGGGGCGATAAAGTAATACTCTACGATACCGGTCGGGCATGGCCGGAGGGCGACAGCGGGCAACAGGTTATTATTCCCTGGTTGCGCTGGCATAATCTGACGCCGGAGGGCGTTATTTTGAGTCATGAGCATCTGGATCATCGGGGCGGGCTGCGTTCGCTACAGCGGGTCTGGCCGTCAATGTGGATTCGCAGCCCGTTAGGCTGGCAGGGACATTTGCCCTGTTTTCGCGGCGAGCAGTGGCAATGGCAGGGGTTAACGTTTCAGGCGCACTGGCCGTTACGCGAAAGTGCTGATCGAGGAAATAACCGTTCCTGTGTGGTCAAAGTGGATGACGGCGTACATAGCATCCTGCTCACGGGCGATATTGAAGCGGGCGCTGAACAAAAAATGCTAAGTCGTTACTGGCGACATCTTGCGGCGACGTTTATCCAGGTGCCGCATCATGGTAGTAATACGTCGTCGTCGCTACCATTTATTCAGCGCGTACATGGTGAAGCGGCGCTGGCGTCCGCATCGCGCTATAACGCATGGCGGCTGCCGTCCCGCAAGGTAAAACAGCGCTACCGACAGCAGGCGTATCAGTGGTTTGATACACCCCACCAGGGGCAAATTTCGCTGCTGTTTTCTCGGCAGGGCTGGCGCATACAAGGCTTACGGGATCAAATTTTACCTCGCTGGTATCATCAGTGGTTTGGCGTGTCCGAGGATAACGGGTAGAATATGCGGCTATTTCAACAAATGCTGGTTTTTTGAATGCATAACGATAAAGATCTCTCTACGTGGCAGACCTTCCGCCGACTGTGGCCAACCATAGCGCCTTTTAAAGCAGGTCTGATCGTGGCGGGCATAGCGTTAATTCTCAACGCAGCCAGCGATACCTTCATGCTATCGCTCCTCAAGCCATTACTGGATGATGGTTTCGGTAAAACGGATCGCTCAGTGTTGCTGTGGATGCCGCTGGTGGTTATTGGGCTGATGATATTACGAGGCATCACTAGCTATATCTCCAGCTACTGTATTTCATGGGTGTCAGGCAAGGTGGTAATGACCATGCGCCGTCGCCTGTTTGGCCATATGATGGGAATGCCCGTCGCTTTCTTTGATAAACAGTCTACCGGTACGCTGCTGTCGCGTATTACATACGATTCAGAACAGGTTGCCTCTTCTTCATCTGGCGCGCTGATTACCGTGGTGCGTGAAGGGGCATCGATCATCGGATTGTTTATCATGATGTTCTATTACAGCTGGCAGCTGTCGATCATCCTGGTTGTTTTAGCGCCGATTGTGTCGATTGCGATTCGCGTTGTCTCAAAGCGGTTCCGCAGCATCAGTAAAAATATGCAGAACACGATGGGACAAGTGACTACCAGCGCTGAACAAATGCTGAAAGGACACAAAGAGGTACTGATTTTTGGCGGTCAGGAAGTCGAAACTAAACGCTTTGATAAAGTCAGCAATAAGATGCGACTGCAAGGCATGAAAATGGTCTCTGCCTCGTCAATTTCCGATCCTATCATTCAGCTCATTGCCTCGCTGGCGCTGGCGTTTGTCCTCTATGCTGCGAGCTTCCCAAGCGTAATGGATAGCCTGACGGCTGGGACCATCACCGTGGTGTTCTCCTCTATGATCGCGCTGATGCGTCCATTAAAATCGCTGACAAACGTTAACGCGCAGTTCCAGCGTGGGATGGCGGCTTGTCAGACGTTGTTTGCGATTCTGGACAGCGAACAGGAGAAAGATGAAGGTAAACGTGTCATTGACCGCGCGACCGGCGATCTCGAATTCCGCAATGTGACGTTTACTTACCCGGGCCGTGAAGTGCCGGCATTGCGTAACATCAATTTGAAAATTCCTGCCGGGAAAACCGTGGCGCTGGTGGGGCGTTCCGGATCGGGTAAATCAACTATCGCCAGTCTGATCACCCGTTTCTACGATATTGATGAAGGGCACATCCTGATGGATGGTCACGATCTACGCGAATACACTCTGGCCTCTCTACGTAATCAGGTGGCGCTGGTTTCGCAAAACGTGCATCTGTTTAACGACACGGTCGCCAATAACATTGCTTATGCCCGGACGGAAGAATACAGCCGCGAGCAGATTGAAGAGGCGGCGCGCATGGCCTATGCCATGGACTTTATCAATAAGATGGATAATGGCCTGGATACCATCATCGGCGAAAACGGCGTACTGCTTTCCGGCGGTCAGCGCCAGCGTATCGCGATCGCCCGCGCCTTACTGCGCGACAGCCCGATTCTGATCCTTGATGAAGCTACGTCCGCGCTGGATACCGAATCTGAACGTGCGATTCAGGCAGCGTTGGATGAGCTGCAGAAAAACCGTACCTCTCTGGTGATTGCGCACCGTCTCTCCACCATCGAACAGGCGGATGAGATCGTTGTAGTCGAAGACGGCATTATCGTTGAGCGCGGCACTCATAGCGAGCTGCTGGCGCAACACGGCGTTTACGCCCAGCTACATAAGATGCAATTTGGCCAATGATTGCGCGTATCTGGTCGGGTGAATCCTCGCTATGGCGGTTACTGCTGCCGCTCTCCTGGCTGTATGGCCTGGTGAGCGGGGCGATTCGTCTGAGCTATAAGCTTGGTTTGAAACGCGCCTGGCGAGCGCCGGTACCGGTGGTTGTGGTAGGGAATCTTACGGCTGGCGGTAACGGTAAAACCCCCGTAGTCATTTGGCTGGTGGAAAAGCTGCAACAGCGTGGCGTGCGCGTGGGGGTCGTTTCTCGCGGCTACGGCGGGAAAGCTGCCGCTTATCCGCTGCTCCTGACGCCGGAGACGACAACCGCAGAAGCGGGAGATGAACCGGTATTGATTTATCAACGGACCGGCGCGCCTGTCGCGGTGGCGCCTGAACGCGCCGCGGCGGTGAAAGCGATTCTGGCGGCGCATAATGTGCAGATTATTATCACCGACGATGGGTTGCAGCATTACCGACTCGCGCGAGATATTGAAATTGTGGTGATTGACGGGGTGCGCCGCTTTGGCAACGGCTGGTGGCTTCCTGCCGGTCCTATGCGCGAACGCGCCAGTCGCCTGAAAACCGTAGACGCCGCTATCGTCAATGGCGGCGTCGCCCGGGCGGGCGAAATCCCCATGCAGCTAGCGCCTGGACTGGCGGTGAACTTACGTACGGGAGCGCGTTGCGATGTGGCGCAACTGAGCAATATTGTGGCGATGGCGGGCATCGGTCATCCGCCGCGCTTTTTCGCCACGCTGGAAGCCTGTGGCGCGCATCCGCAAAAGTGCGTCCCGCTGGCCGATCATCAAACGCTCGCCCCTGCTGACGTTCAGGCGTTGGTCGGTGAAGGGCAGACCCTGGTAATGACGGAAAAAGACGCGGTGAAATGCCGTGCTTTTGCCGAAGATAACTGGTGGTTCTTACCGGTTGATGCGCGTTTGTCCGGTGAGCAGCCTGATAAGTTGCTTCAACATATCACCTCGCTGGTTCGCTAGCGTACCCCAATGCAGCGGCAGTGATGAATTTATGGAGTCATGAATGTCATTGCCGTACCTTTCTCTTTCCCAGGCCCGTTGTCTTCACCTTGCTGCGCAGGGGCTATTGAAAAAGCCGCGCCGTAACGCGATGCCTGGCGATGTTCTTGCCGCCATCTCACGCATGGCGTTGCTGCAAATTGATACCATCAATGTTGTCGCACGTAGCCCCTATCTGGTGCTGTTTAGCCGTCTCGGTTCGTACCCGCAGGCCTGGCTGGATGAGGCGCTGCGACGCGGCGAGTTAATGGAATATTGGGCGCATGAGGCCTGTTTCTTGCCACGCCGCGACTTTAAACTTATCCGCCATCGTATGCTGTCGCCGGAAAAGATGGGCTGGAAATATCGCGCGGCATGGATGCATGAGCACGCGGAAGAAATAGAACAGCTAGTGCGGCATATTCAGGAGCACGGTCCGGTGCGTTCTGCCGATTTTGAACATGCGCGGAAAGGCGTCAGCGGCTGGTGGGAATGGAAACCACATAAACGCCACCTTGAGGGTTTATTTACCGCCGGAAAAGTCATGGTTGTTGAGCGGCGTAATTTTCAACGTGTATATGATTTAACGCCCCGTGTGATGCCGCACTGGGATGATGAACGCGATGGACTGTCACAGTCGCAGGCGGAAAACCTGATGCTGGATAATAGCGCGCGCAGTCTGGGGATTTTCCGTGAACAGTGGCTGGCGGATTACTACCGCCTGAAACGTCCTGACCTGAAGGGATGGCGGGAGAGCCGGGCGGAACAGCAGCAGATTATTCCGGTCGAGGTGGAAACGTTGGGGCGGATGTGGCTTCATGCCGATCTTCTTTCGCAGCTGGAACCGGCGCTGAATAACGCCTTAAAGGCGACCCATAGCGCAGTACTGTCGCCTTTCGATCCTGTGGTATGGGATCGCAAGCGGGCAGCGCAGCTTTTCGGATTTAACTATCGGCTGGAATGTTATACGCCTGCGGCGAAGCGCCAGTACGGTTATTTTGTGCTGCCGCTATTATACCAGGGCCGTTTAGTCGGGCGAATGGATGCCAAAATGCACCGTAAAACGGGGGTGCTTGAGGTTATCTCGCTGTATCTGGAGGACGATATTCGCCCTGGCGTTAGTCTGCAAAAAGGAATCTGGCAGGCGATTAGCGCGTTTGCTGCCTGGCAACGGGCATCGCGCGTGACGCTGGGACAATGTCCGCCAGGCCTGTTTAGCGCCATGCGTCATGGCTGGGAAATAGACCCTGCACCATAACCGATTATGTTAATATTGAAGGATTCACAATCCGGTCCATCTGGAGGAACTATGGATCATCGTCTGCTTGAAATCATCGCCTGCCCGGTATGTAACGGCAAACTCTGGTATAACCAGGAACAGCAAGAATTAATTTGCAAACTGGATAATCTCGCTTTCCCGTTACGCGACGGCATTCCTGTATTGCTGGAAAATGAAGCTCGCGCCCTGACATCTGATGAGAGTAAATCATGAGTTTCGTCGTCATCATTCCGGCCCGTTTTTCATCTACCCGACTGCCAGGCAAACCATTAGTGGATATTAATGGTAAACCCATGATTGTTCATGTCCTGGAGCGGGCGCGCGAATCTGGCGCGGAACGCATTATTGTCGCCACCGATCATGAAGACGTGGCTCGTGCGGTAGAAGCGGCTGGCGGCGAAGTGTGCATGACGCGCGCCGATCACCAGTCCGGCACCGAACGGTTGGCGGAAGTGGTAGAGAAGTGCGGATTCAGCGACGATACCGTTATTGTGAACGTTCAGGGCGATGAGCCGATGATCCCGGCGGTTATTATTCGCCAGGTCGCGGAAAATCTGGCGCAGCGCCAGGTTGGCATGGCGACGCTGGCGGTGCCGATTCACAGCGCCGAAGATGCGTTTAACCCGAATGCGGTAAAAGTCGTGCTGGATGCTGAAGGCTATGCGCTTTACTTTTCCCGGGCGACGATTCCCTGGGATCGCGACCGCTTTGCAAAAAGTCTGGAAACGGTAGGGGATACTTGCCTGCGTCACCTGGGCATTTATGGCTATCGCGCGGGTTTTATCCGCCGTTACGTGAGCTGGCAACCCAGCCCGCTGGAACATATTGAAATGCTGGAGCAACTCCGTGTGCTGTGGTACGGCGAAAAAATTCATGTCGCCGTCGCCAAAGCGGTGCCCGGTACGGGCGTAGACACCGCCGACGACCTGGAGCGCGTGCGCGCTGAAATGCGTTAACATGATCCTGTTCATGATCGTCTTAGACGGTCATGAACAGCGCGGTATGATAGCGTAAAGATGAATACTCACGTCTGCTCATCAGTGGCGGCTTTCTCGTACCGTTACGATTTTCCTCATTTTTCTTTTCTTCCCTTGATCTGATACGGGTGACATCTGTCCATACGACGCTCATTATTAAAGCAGTAGCACTAATGGGGGTTATCTGGAATGGAACAGTTGCGGGCCGAACTCAGTCATTTGTTGGGTGAAAAACTTAGCCGTATAGAGTGCGTGAATGAGAAAGCGGATTCCGCATTGTGGTCATTATATGACAGCCAGGGAAATCCGATGCCGCTGATGGCGCGAAGTTTTACCACTCCCGGCGTTGCGCAGCAACTGGCATGGAAAACCTCAATGCTGGCGCGTAGCGGTACGGTGAGGATGCCGGTAATCTATGGCGTATTGACGCATGAAGAGCATCCTGGTCCGGATGTGCTACTGCTGGAACGACTGCGCGGTGTGCCGGTCGAGGCGCCGGCGCGCACTCCGGAACGCTGGGAACAGCTAAAAGATCAGATTGTCGAAGGATTGTTAGCCTGGCATCGGCAGGATAGCCGCGGTTGCGTTGGCGCCGTGGACCATACTCAGGAGAATATCTGGCCTTCCTGGTATCGTCAGCGGGTGGAGGTGCTGTGGACGACGCTAAATCAGTTCAGCAATACCGGCCTGACGATGCAGGACAAACGCATTCTGTTTCGTACCAGAGAATGTCTTCCTTCGTTATTTGAAGGGTTTAACGACAACTGCGTACTGGTGCATGGCAACTTCTGCCTACGCAGTATGCTTAAAGACGCCCGTAGCGATCAGCTTCTGGCAATGGTCGGCCCCGGGCTGATGCTGTGGGCGCCGAGAGAGTTCGAACTGTTTCGCCTGATGGATAATCCATTGGCGGAGGGATTGCTTTGGCATTATCTGCAACGCGCGCCAGTGGCGGAGTCCTTCATCTGGCGGCGTTGGCTCTATGTGCTGTGGGACGAGGTTGCGCAGTTGGTCAATACCGGACGTTTTAACCGTACCAATTTTGATCTGGCGGCGAAATCATTACTCCCCTGGCTTGCCTGATATGCCTTTCAGCCATTGCCAAAGTCGTCCTAAGGTTTCATACCCAGCGCGATCGCTGTGCATCAGCCAGACCGGGGACGGAATTGCCCGCTCCCAGGGATTGAGCGGCGAATCGATCGCCAACTGATTCGCCGGCGCGGGAAGCGGATTCAGCCCGGCATGCTGAAAGAAAATCATCGCACGCGGCAAATGCGAGGCGGAGGTTACCAACAGGAAAGGGGCGTCGCCGATGGCCTGCTTAACGGCGGCGGCTTCTTCTTCCGTATCTTTTGGCTTATCCAGCGTAATAATATCGCTACGCGGTACGCCCAGCGACTGCGCCACCCGCGCACCGACTTCCGCCGTGCTTACCGTATTGGTTTCTGCTACGCCGCCGGTAAAAATCAGCTTTGCTCTCGGATTCGCGCGCCACAGCCGAATGCCTTCCGCCAGCCGCGGCAAGCTGTTGTTAATTAAATTAGAGCTCGGCGCCCACTGCGGGTTCCAGGTATAGCCGCCGCCGAGAACCACAATATATTCCACCTTTTGCGGACCCTGCCAGGTAGGGTAGCGGTTTTCTATCGGACGCAGCAAATGGTCAGAGACGGGTTGCAGGCTTAATAGCAATAGCGCCAGCCAACCTACGCTGATAAATACTTTTCCGATCTTCTGAAAGCGGCTAAACCAGAGCAGCGCCAGGCCGACGCCAATCATCAGCAACATCAGCGGAAGCGGCAATAACATACCGCCAATCACTTTCTTTAGCGTAAAAAGCATCCTTTTTGGTTCCTTTTTTAACCATATAGCGGAGGATTAACGCTGATATTACACCAGACAGGTTCATTCTCGCCGCGGCTGTGACAAAATAGCGGTTTTATCAGATAACGCCTGAGCCAGCCTGTGGAGAGTCCGATGCAGGATCGCAATTTTGATGACATTGCTGAAAAGTTTTCCCGTAACATTTACGGCACGACCAAAGGACAACTGCGGCAAGCCATTCTGTGGCAAGACCTGGATCGCGTGCTGGAGGAGATTGGCGGGCGAAAACTGCGGGTACTGGATGCCGGCGGCGGCGAAGGGCAAACGGCGATTAAGATGGCGGAACGCGGCCATCAGGTGACGTTATGCGATCTGTCTGGCGAAATGATCGCCCGCGCGCGGCAGGCGGCCGAGGCAAAAGGTGTGAGCAAAGACATGCATTTTATACAATGCCCGGCTCAGGACGTCGCTTCGCATTTGGAAAGCCCGGTTGATCTGATATTGTTTCATGCTGTGCTGGAGTGGGTAGCCGATCCTGTTGGCGTATTAGAAACGCTCTGGTCAGTATTGCGCCCTGGCGGCGTGCTGTCGTTGATGTTCTATAACGCTAACGGTTTGCTGATGCACAATATGGTGGCGGGTAATTTTGACTACGTGCAGGCGGGGATGCCTAAACGCAAGAAGCGCACGCTGTCGCCTGACTACCCGCGCGACCCCGCGCAGGTGTACCAGTGGCTGGAGGCGATTGGCTGGCAGATTACCGGTAAAACCGGCGTGCGTGTGTTTCATGATTATCTGCGTGAAAAACACCAGCAGCGTGACTGTTATGAGACCCTGGTCGAACTGGAAACGCGTTATTGCCGCCAGGAGCCGTATATTAGCCTTGGGCGCTACATTCATGTCACCGCGATTAAAAGCCCGGCGCTAGCCGCAGATGCAAGGATAACCTATGAGTGAATTTTCCCAGACAGTCCCCGAACTGGTTGCCTGGGCCAGAAAAAACGACTTTTCCATCTCGCTGCCGGTAGACAGACTTTCCTTTCTGCTGGCGGTCGCCACGTTGAACGGCGAACGCCTTGACGGCGAGATGAGTGAAGGCGAGCTGGTGGATGCATTCCGCCATGTGAGTGATGCGTTTGAGCAAACCAGCGAAACCATCGGCGTGCGCGCTAATAACGCGATTAACGATATGGTGCGTCAACGTCTGCTGAACCGCTTTACCAGCGAGCAGGCGGAAGGCAATGCGATTTACCGATTAACCCCGCTCGGGATTGGCATCACCGATTACTACATTCGTCAACGTGAATTCTCTACGCTGCGTCTTTCTATGCAGTTGTCGATTGTGGCCGGCGAATTGAAGCGCGCGGCGGATGCGGCAGCGGAGGGTGGCGATGAGTTCCACTGGCATCGCAATGTTTACGCGCCATTGAAATATTCGGTGGCGGAGATTTTCGACAGTATCGATCTGACCCAGCGCATCATGGATGAACAGCAGCAGCAGGTGAAAGACGATATCGCACAACTGCTGAATAAAGACTGGCGGGCGGCGATTTCCAGCTGTGAACTGCTGCTTTCCGAAACGTCCGGTACGCTGCGCGAGTTGCAGGATACGCTGGAGGCGGCGGGCGATAAGCTACAGGCTAACCTGCTGCGCATTCAGGATGCCACGATGACGCACGACGATCTGCATTTTGTCGACAGGCTGGTGTTTGACTTACAAAGTAAACTCGACCGCATTATCAGTTGGGGTCAGCAGTCTATTGATTTATGGATCGGTTACGATCGTCACGTGCATAAATTTATCCGTACCGCGATCGATATGGATAAAAACCGTGTCTTCGCCCAGCGATTGCGCCAGTCCGTACAGACTTATTTTGACGATCCGTGGGCGCTAACCTACGCGAATGCCGATCGTCTGCTGGATATGCGCGATGAAGAGATGGCGTTGCGTGACGATGAAGTCACCGGGGAGTTGCCGCCGGATCTGGAATATGAAGAGTTTAACGAGATCCGTGAGCAGTTAGCGGCCATCATTGAAGAACAGCTGGCTATCTACAAAACCAGACAAACGCCACTGGATCTTGGGCTGGTGGTGCGCGAGTATCTGGCGCAATACCCGCGCGCGCGTCATTTCGACGTGGCGCGTATTGTTATCGATCAAGCGGTACGTCTTGGCGTAGCGCAAGCAGATTTCACCGGACTGCCAGCCAAATGGCAGCCGATTAATGATTACGGAGCCAAGGTACAGGCGCATGTCATTGACAAATATTGAACAAGTGATGCCGGTTAAGCTGGCGCAGGCGCTGGCGAATCCGTTATTTCCGGCGCTGGATAGCGCATTACGTTCGGGCCGCCACATCGGGCTGGACGAACTGGATAATCATGCCTTTCTGATGGATTTTCAGGAATACCTGGAAGAGTTTTACGCGCGTTATAACGTGGAACTGATTCGCGCGCCGGAGGGGTTCTTCTACCTGCGTCCGCGTTCTACCACGCTTATCCCGCGCTCGGTGTTATCCGAACTGGATATGATGGTCGGTAAAATTCTCTGCTACCTCTATCTTAGCCCGGAGCGTCTGGCCAACGAAGGGATCTTTACTCAGCAGGAGTTGTACGACGAGCTGCTTACCCTTGCGGACGAAGCCAAACTGCTAAAGCTGGTGAATAACCGCTCGACGGGATCTGACGTTGATCGTCAGAAACTGCAGGAAAAGGTGCGTTCTTCTTTAAACCGCCTGCGTCGTTTAGGCATGGTATGGTTTATGGGCCACGACAGCAGCAAATTCCGCATTACCGAATCGGTCTTCCGCTTTGGCGCGGATGTCCGCGCCGGCGACGATCCTCGCGAGGCGCAACGTCGTCTCATCCGCGACGGGGAAGCGATGCCCATTGAAAACCATCTGCAACTTAATGATGAGACCGAAGAGAGTCAGCCGGACAGTGGAGAGGAAGAATAATGATTGAACGCGGTAAATTTCGCTCGCTAACGCTGATTAACTGGAACGGTTTTTTTGCCCGCACTTTTGACCTGGATGAACTGGTCACGACGTTATCCGGGGGCAACGGCGCCGGGAAATCCACGACGATGGCGGCGTTCGTCACGGCGCTGATCCCGGATCTCACATTACTGCACTTTCGTAACACCACGGAAGCCGGCGCCACCAGCGGTTCGCGCGATAAAGGTCTGCACGGTAAGCTGAAGGCGGGCGTCTGTTACTCCATGCTCGACACCATTAATTCCCGCCATCAGCGGGTGGTGGTCGGCGTGCGTCTGCAGCAGGTCGCTGGGCGCGATCGCAAAGTGGACATCAAACCGTTCGCTATCCAGGGGTTGCCGATGTCGGTACAGCCGACACAACTGGTGACGGAGACATTAAACGAACGTCAGGCGCGCGTACTGTCGCTTGCTGAGCTGAAAGACAAGCTTGACGAGATGGAAGGCGTGCAGTTTAAGCAGTTTAACTCCATCACCGATTATCATTCGCTGATGTTTGACTTAGGGATTATCGCCCGTCGTCTGCGCTCCGCTTCCGATCGTAGTAAATTCTATCGCTTGATAGAGGCCTCGCTGTACGGCGGGATCTCCAGCGCCATTACCCGATCGCTGCGCGATTATTTATTGCCGGAAAACAGCGGCGTGCGCAAGGCATTCCAGGATATGGAAGCGGCGCTGCGCGAGAACCGACTCACGCTGGAAGCGATTCGTGTTACCCAATCCGATCGCGATCTGTTTAAGCATTTGATCAGCGAAGCCACCGATTATGTGGCGGCGGATTATATGCGCCACGCCAATGAGCGTCGGGTTCACCTTGATCAGGCGTTGGCGTTTCGACGCGAACTGTACACATCGCGCAAGCAGTTGGCGGCAGAGCAGTACAAGCACGTCGATATGGCCCGTGAGTTGGGCGAACATAACGGCGCCGAAGGTTCTCTTGAAGCGGATTACCAGGCGGCGAGCGATCACCTGAATCTGGTGCAAACCGCGCTGCGCCAGCAGGAAAAAATTGAACGCTACGAAGCGGATCTTGAAGAGCTGCAGATTCGACTCGAAGAGCAAAATGAAGTGGTGGCGGAAGCCGCCGAAATGCAGGACGAAAATGAAGCGCGTGCCGAAGCCGCCGAGCTGGAAGTCGATGAACTCAAAAGCCAGCTTGCGGATTACCAGCAGGCGCTGGATGTACAGCAAACGCGCGCGATTCAGTATAACCAGGCGATATCAGCGCTTGCCCGCGCTAAAGAACTTTGTCATCTGCCGGATCTAACGCCGGAAAGCGCCGCCGAATGGCTGGATACTTTCCAGGCAAAAGAGCAGGAAGCTACGGAAAAACTGCTGTCGTTGGAACAAAAAATGAGCGTGGCGCAAACCGCGCACAGCCAGTTTGAGCAGGCTTACCAGCTGGTGGCGGCGATCAACGGCCCGCTGGCGCGTAGCGAAGCCTGGGACGTGGCGCGCGAGCTGTTACGGGACGGCGTGAACCAGCGTCATCTGGCGGAACAGGTACAGCCGCTGCGGATGCGCCTGAGCGAACTGGAACAGCGGCTGCGCGAGCAGCAAGAGGCGGAACGTCTGCTGGCTGAGTTCTGTAAGCGACAGGGCAAAAATTTTGATATTGACGAACTGGAAGCGCTGCATCAGGAGCTGGAAGCCCGCATCGCGTCCTTGTCTGATAGCGTGTCGTCAGCCAGCGAACAGCGTATGGCCTTGCGTCAGGAGCAGGAGCAGCTTCAGTCGCGTATTCAACATCTGATGCGGCGTGCGCCCGTCTGGCTGGCGGCGCAAAACAGTCTGAACCAGCTTAGCGAACAGTGCGGCGAGGAGTTTACGTCCAGCCAGGAAGTGACCGAATACCTGCAACAGCTACTGGAGCGTGAGCGCGAAGCCATTGTCGAACGCGACGAAGTGGGCGCGCGTAAAAATGCGGTTGATGAAGAGATCGAACGTTTAAGCCAGCCGGGCGGCGCGGAAGATCAGCGTTTGAATGCGCTGGCGGAGCGTTTTGGCGGGGTACTGCTGTCGGAAATCTACGACGATGTCAGTCTTGAAGATGCGCCGTACTTCTCCGCACTGTATGGCCCGTCGCGCCATGCGATCGTCGTACCGGATTTATCGCAAATAGCCGAACAGCTTGAAGGTCTGACCGACTGCCCGGAAGATCTGTACCTGATCGAAGGCGATCCGCAGTCTTTTGATGACAGCGTATTCAGCGTTGACGAGCTGGAAAAGGCGGTGGTCGTGAAAATTGCCGACCGTCAGTGGCGTTATTCGCGTTTCCCGTCGCTGCCTATTTTTGGCCGTGCGGCGCGCGAGAACCGTATTGAAAGTCTCCATGCGGAACGGGAAGTGCTTTCCGAGCGTTTTGCCACGCTCTCGTTTGACGTGCAGAAAACCCAGCGTTTGCACCAGGCGTTCAGCCGTTTTATCGGCAGCCACCTTTCCGTTGCCTTTGAGGACGATCCGGAAGCGGAAATTCGCCGACTGAACGGGCGTCGCGTCGAACTGGAGCGCGCGCTGGCGACGCATGAAAACGACAACCAGCAGCAGCGCCTTCAGTTTGAGCAGGCGAAAGAGGGCGTTTCCGCGCTTAACCGTTTGCTGCCGCGGCTGAATTTATTGGCCGATGAAACGCTGGCCGATCGGGTCGATGAAATTCAGGAACGGTTGGATGAGGCGCAGGAAGCGGCGCGATTTGTGCAGCAATATGGCAACCAGTTAGCCAAACTGGAGCCGGTGGTTTCCGTTCTGCAAAGCGATCCGGAACAGTTTGAGCAGTTAAAAGAAGACTATGCCTGGTCGCAGCAAATGCAGCGTGACGCGCGCCAGCAGGCTTTTGCGCTGGCTGAAGTCGTCGAACGTCGGGCGCATTTCAGCTATTCCGACTCGGCGGAAATGCTGAGCGGCAACAGCGATCTCAATGAAAAGCTGCGCCAGCGGCTGGAGCAGGCGGAAGCCGAGCGTACCCGCGCCCGCGAAGCGTTGCGCAGCCATGCCGCGCAGTTAAGTCAGTACAGCCAGGTTCTGGCCTCGCTAAAAAGCTCTTACGACACGAAAAAAGAGCTGCTTAACGATTTGCAGCGTGAATTACAGGATATTGGCGTTCGCGCCGACAGCGGGGCGGAAGAACGCGCCCGCCAGCGTCGCGATGAACTGCACGCCCAGTTGAGCAATAACCGTTCGCGTCGCAATCAGCTTGAGAAAGCGCTCACCTTCTGCGAAGCGGAGATGGAGAACCTGACCCGTAAGCTGCGCAAGCTGGAGCGCGATTATCATGAAATGCGCGAGCAGGTCGTGACCGCGAAAGCCGGCTGGTGCGCAGTCATGCGGATGGTGAAAGACAATGGCGTGGAACGCCGTCTGCACCGTCGTGAGCTGGCTTATCTGTCGGCGGATGAACTGCGCTCCATGTCGGATAAGGCGTTGGGCGCGCTGCGCCTGGCCGTCGCGGATAACGAACATCTGCGCGACGTATTGCGCCTGTCGGAAGATCCGAAACGCCCGGAACGTAAAATCCAGTTCTTTGTGGCCGTTTACCAGCATCTGCGCGAACGTATTCGTCAGGATATTATTCGTACCGACGATCCGGTTGAAGCCATTGAACAAATGGAGATTGAGCTGAGTCGTCTGACGGAAGAGCTGACATCGCGTGAGCAAAAGCTGGCGATCAGTTCCCGCAGCGTGGCAAACATTATCCGCAAGACTATCCAGCGTGAGCAGAACCGTATCCGTATGCTGAACCAGGGGTTGCAAAGCGTCTCGTTTGGCCAGGTGAATAGCGTGCGGTTAAACGTCAACGTGCGTGAAACGCATGCCACCTTGCTGGATGTGCTTTCAGAACAGCAGGAGCAGCACCAGGATCTGTTTAACAGCAATCGTCTGACCTTCTCCGAAGCGCTGGCGAAACTGTACCAGCGTCTGAATCCGCAGATCGATATGGGGCAACGCACGCCGCAGACCATCGGCGAGGAGCTGCTGGACTACCGTAACTATCTGGAAATGGAAGTTGAAGTTAACCGTGGGTCCGACGGCTGGCTGCGTGCGGAATCCGGCGCGCTATCAACGGGGGAAGCTATCGGGACCGGGATGTCAATTCTGGTGATGGTGGTGCAAAGCTGGGAAGACGAAGCGCGCAGACTGCGCGGGAAAGATATTTCGCCATGTCGCCTGCTGTTCCTCGATGAAGCGGCGCGTCTGGATGCGCGCTCTATCGCCACGCTGTTTGAACTATGCGAACGTTTGCAGATGCAGCTCATCATCGCTGCGCCGGAAAACATCAGTCCGGAGAAGGGCACGACGTATAAACTGGTGCGTAAAGTGTTTCAGAATACTGAGCATGTTCATGTTGTTGGGCTGCGTGGCTTTGCGCCGCAGCTTCCGGAAACGCTTCCCGGTACGCAGACGGAAGATACGCCTTCAGAAGCGAGTTAAACACGGCAGAAATGATGAAGTGCCCGATGGCGCCTCGCTTATCAGGCAAGGCCGGATAAATCGGTTACGCCGCCATCCGGTACAACAAGTTCTGTTTTATCATTAGCCTGGGGCGGCGAAAGCCGCCTTTTTCTTTATCTGAAAAATCTCTCCGGGTAGTGCATTTTCTTTAAACTTCTTTACATTAGGTTAGGCAAAAACGTAACGAACTTTATATACTGGAGTTAAGCCTGACGAGTGAGCAGGCTGACTCGTCATACTAAACAAAAGCATTGGTTGCGGTTGACCCGCGCTGCGGGCAGCACAGTCATGCGGAGTATGATAACGAAAACAGGGGGCAAGGGATGTTGCTTAACAAGATGTGTGGTCGTTGTCTGTCGGCAATCAGTTTATGCCTGGCCGTAACATTCGCTCCACTGTTCAATGCGCAGGCCGATGAGCCTGAAATGATACCTGGCGATAGCGCCGTTGCCGCGACGGATCAGGCTGGGCCGCAGAAGCAATCCGCCGCGACGGCGATTATGGCCGGGATTCAGCCGCTGCCGGAGGGCGTTTCAGCCGAGAAAGTCCGGGCTGATTTACAGTCGCAGCTTCCTTCCGGCTATACGCCGGTCTATATGAGCCAGCTGACATTGCTGTATGCCGCGCGCGACATGAAGCCCATGTGGGATAATCGCGATGCGGTGAAAGCCTTTCAGCAACAGTTGGCGGAGGTGGCGATTGCCGGATTCCAGCCGCAGTTTACCGCCTGGGTGGCATTGTTGACCGATCCCGCCGTAAACGGTATGGCGCGCGATGTTGTGTTGTCAGACGCCATGATGGGCTATCTCCATTTCATTGCGAATATCCCCGTCAAAGGCCAGCGCTGGTTATATAGCAACAAACCTTACGCATTGGCGACGCCGCCAGTCTCGGTGATTAACCAGTGGCAAATCGCGCTGGAAGAGGGCCAGTTGCCGATGTTTGTCGCCAGCCTGGCGCCGCAGCATCCACAGTATGCGCCCATGCATGACGCGCTACTGAAGCTGGTGGCGGACTCTCGCCCGTGGCCGCAGTTGGCCAATACCGCAACGCTGCGCCCGGGGCAATGGAGTAACGATGTGCCTGCGCTGCGCGAAATATTACAGCGTACGGGGATGCTGGATGGCGGTCCAAAGATAGCCTTACCCGGCGATAACACTGCTGATAGCGCCGTCGTCAGCCCCTCCGCCGTGGTCGACGAAACATCGGTGGCGCAGCCGGTCGACGAACAAACGGCCCGCCGTAGTAAGCCGGCTCCAGCGGCACGCGCCTACGATCGTGAACTGGTCGAGGCGGTAAAGCGTTTTCAGGCATGGCAAGGGCTGGGGGCGGATGGCGTTATTGGCCCGGCGACGCGTAACTGGCTTAATATGACTCCCGCGCAACGCGCAGGCGTACTGGCACTGAATATCCAACGTTTACGCCTGCTGCCGGCGGAACTCTCTACCGGTATTATGGTAAACATTCCCGCTTATTCGCTGGTCTACTATCAGAATGGCAACCAGGTGCTGGCTTCAAGGGTGATCGTCGGGCGTCCCGATCGTAAAACGCCGATGATGAGCAGCGCGCTGAATAATGTGGTGGTGAACCCGCCGTGGAACGTTCCGCCCACGCTTGCGCGTAAAGACATTTTACCGAAGGTGTGGAATGACCCAGGCTATCTGGAGCGCCATGGCTACACCGTGATGCGCGGCTGGAACAGCAAAGAAGCGATCGATCCGTGGCAGGTTGACTGGGCCACCATTACGCCATCGAATCTTCCGTTCCGTTTCCAGCAGGCGCCAGGCGCGCACAATTCGCTGGGGCGTTATAAATTTAATATGCCGAGTTCAGATGCGATCTATCTGCACGATACGCCTAACCATAATCTCTTTCAGCGTGACGCCAGGGCGTTAAGTTCCGGCTGCGTGCGGGTCAATAAGGCCTCTGAACTGGCGAATATGCTCTTGCAGGATGCTGGCTGGAACGATGCGCGGATCTCAGGCGCCCTGAAGCAAGGCGACACGCGGTATGTCAATATCCGGCAGAACATTCCAGTAAATCTTTACTATCTGACCGCGTTTGTCGGCGCAGATGGACGTATGCAATATCGTACAGATATTTACAATTACGATCTCACAGCGCGATCCAGCGCACAAATTGTGCCAAAGGTTGAACAATTAATCAGGTAAATGAAGAAGTTCTGGTAAATATGTTGTCCTAATGTTTGGCTTCAACGGGGCGTTTCGCTGTAGACCCCCGTTGTGGCTGGGGGAGGGCCATCTTGACGCGGGCTTTATCGGCAGTTAAGGTGCCTTTCGTGCGCCAGAAGTGCATATACAACAACCTTTAAGTCGACCGGGCCGTTCAGAAGTCTGTGCCAGCCGGTATCATGTCTGCTTAAAGGTAGAAGTGTATTAACGATAACATTGACCTGTAGACCTGATTATCATGGACAAATTTGACGCTAATCGCCGCAAGCTGCTGGCGCTTGGTGGTGTCGCTCTCGGCGCCGCCATCCTGCCCGCGCCAGCGTTTGCCACACTCTCGACCCCACGCCCGCGCATTTTGACGTTAAACAATCTCCATACCGGAGAGTCAATCAAGGCGGAGTTTTTCGATGGAAGAGCTTACATTCAGGATGAATTAGCAAAGTTAAACCATTTTTTCCGTGACTATCGCGCGAATAAAGTCCGATCAATCGATCCCCGCCTGTTTGACCAACTTTACCGACTTCAGGGGCTGTTAGGGACGCGTAAACCTGTGCAGCTCATCTCAGGCTACCGTTCTCTTGATACCAATAATGAATTACGCGCCCGTAGCAGCGGCGTAGCGAAAAAAAGCTACCATACAAAAGGGCAGGCGATGGATTTTCATATTGAAGGCGTGGCGCTGAGCAATATTCGCAAAGCGGCGTTATCTATGCGCGCAGGTGGTGTAGGATATTACCCACGTAGTAACTTTGTGCATATTGATACCGGGCCGGCGCGGCACTGGTAATCAGCGAGGCTTAATCAAAGGAGCAGTATGAACTATCGTATTATTCCGGTCACCGCGTTCTCCCAGAACTGTTCATTAATCTGGTGCGAACAAACCCGGCTGGCGGCGCTGGTCGATCCGGGCGGCGACGCGGAAAAAATTAAACAGGAAGTGGACGCCAGCGGCGTGACGTTGATGCAAATTTTACTCACGCATGGGCATCTCGATCATGTCGGCGCGGCGAGTGAACTGGCGCAGCATTACGGCGTTCCTGTTATCGGTCCGGAAAAAGAAGATGAGTTCTGGCTGCAAGGACTGCCGGCGCAAAGCCGCATGTTTGGTCTGGATGAGTGTCAGCCGCTGACGCCTGATCGCTGGTTGAACGACGGCGATCGCGTCAGCGTGGGGAATGTGACGTTACAGGTGTTACATTGTCCGGGACACACGCCGGGACACGTGGTTTTCTTTGATGAACAGTCGCAACTGCTGATCTCCGGCGATGTGATTTTCAAAGGTGGCGTCGGGCGCAGCGATTTTCCTCGCGGCGATCACACCCAGTTGATTGACGCCATTAAGCGTAAATTATTGCCGCTTGGCGATGATGTGACCTTTATTCCTGGCCACGGCCCGCTCTCTACGCTCGGGTACGAGCGTCTGCATAATCCCTTCCTGCAAGATGAGATGCCGGTCTGGTAAGCGGAATGAAAAAGCCTGCACATTGCAGGCTTTTTTATCGGTCACGCCAGTCGACAGTTTTTTACAGTACCGCAACAATGGCTTCGCACAGCGGCGCCATATTATCCGGGGTCATGCCCGCCACGTTCACGCGACCAGAAGCCACGGCATAAATGCCAAACTCTTCACGCAGACGCAGCACCTGATCTTTGGTCAGACCGCTGAATGAGAACATCCCGTTCTGCTTGATAATAAAGCTGAAGTCACGGTTCGCGCCTTTTTCCTGCAAGGTATTCACGAACAGTTGACGCATACGCTGAATACGCTGGCGCATGTCCGTCAGTTCCTGTTCCCAGATAGCGCGCAGGGCGTCATTACTCAGGATAGTCGCGACGATGGACGCGCCGTGCGCTGGCGGGTTGGAGTAGTTAGCGCGAATGGCGGATTTCATCTGGCTAAAAGCGCGATCCACGGTTTCCGCATCGGCGGCAACGAGGGTGCAGGCGCCGACGCGCTCATTATATAAGCCGAAGTTTTTGGAGTAGGAGCTGGCGACAATGAGCTCTTTATGCAGCGCGGCAAAGGCGCGCAGACCTTCCGCATCTTCTTCCAGGCCGCGGGCAAAGCCCTGGTAAGCGAAATCGAATAGCGGCAGCCACCCTTTTTCAACGGAAAGCTCAGCCAGAACCTGCCACTGTTCCAGAGTAGGGTCAATGCCGGTTGGGTTATGACAGCAACCGTGGAACAGAACCACATCGCCGGCCTGTGCTTCGCTCAGGCTGGCTTGTAGCGCTTCAAAATCCAGCGTGTGATTTTCCGCATCGTAGTAAGCGTACTCCCGAACTTCCAGGCCGGCAGCGTTAAACACGCTTTTGTGGTTCGGCCAGCTGGGGTTGCTCACCCACACCCGTTTTACCGGAGTATTTTTTGCCAAAAAGTCGGCGGCAATGCGTAACGCGCCGGTACCGCCCGGCGTTTGCGCCGTGCGTGCGCGCTTATCGTTAATCAGCGCGCTGCCTTTGCCGAACAGCAGTTCCTGAGTGCAGCGAGCAAATTCCGGAATCCCGTCAATGCCGAGATAGTTTTTCGTCGTTTCATTTTCCAGTAAATACTGCTCGGCTTTTTTAACGCTGGTGAGCACCGGTGTTTTGCCGGTTTCATCTTTATATACGCCAATGCCAAGGTTAATTTTCCCTGGACGGTCATCGGCGCGAAACAGATCGGCCAGGCCCAAAATCGGGTCGGCAGGAGCGGCGGTTATGTTCTCAAACATGACGAGGTTCCATTATAGTTACAGAAGGGAAATCCGCTATCAGGTTAACGGCAGATTTACAAAATGCCAACCGTTAGCGCTAAAAAGCCCGCCTGTTTTTAAAAGACGCACATTTTCTCTAAGAGAGATAAAAAAACAGGACCGAAGTCCTGTTTTTGAGGCATAAAACAAAGGGGTCTGCTGATCAGAACTGGTAAGTAATACCGACAGCCGCCTGATCGTCGGTGCCAACGTAGCTGGAGCTGTAGTCGTTTTCGTCCAGCAGGTTGAAACGGTAGTCAACCCATACGTTCATGTTTTTGTTGAAGTAGTAAGTCGCGCCCGCCTGAATATATTTCGCCAGATCGGCCGAGCCGTCGGCGCCGTTCAACTGCTTACCTTTGCTCTGCACATACGAGATTGCCGGACGCAGGCCGAAGTCAAACTGGTACTGAGCGACCACTTCCAGGTTCTGCGTTTTGTTTGCCATTTCCACGGTATCGGTAACCGTATTTTCAACAATGCTCATATTGCGGGTTTCAGCATATACGGCAGCCAGGTAGACGTTGTTTGCATCATATTTCGCGCCAACGGCCCACGATTCTGCGCGATCGCCATTACCATCGCGATCCTGCTGATCGTTAGTACGCTTGCTGTTGCTGTATGCTGCGGTGACGCCAAAGCCGTCGAACTCATATGCCATGGTGTAACCTACGCCATCGCCATTCTGAGAGTTAATGCTGTGGTTGTCCTGATTTTTACCCTGATACTGAATACCGAAAGAGAGACCGTCCACCAGACCAAAGAAGTCAGAGTTACGGTAGGTCAACAAACCGCCAGCACGGCTGGTCATGTAGTTATCAGTATAGGCGCCGCCCCAGGTTTCGCCGGAGAAGTAGGGGGCCATATCGGTATAGGATTCAACATCGTAAACGATACCGTAGTTACGACCATAATCGATTGAACCCACTTCCGCGTATTTCAAACCCGCGAAAGCCAGACGGACCAGATTCGAGTTCTGCTGTTCGCCTTCAGCGCGGTCTGCTTTAGTACGGTATTCCCACTGACCGAAACCGGTCAGATCGGTGTTAATCTGCGTTTCCCCTTTAAAACCAATCTGGGCATAAGTCTGGTCGGCATTTTTGCTATCGCCGGTCGTTGTCCATACGTGACGACCCACGGCTTTACCGTACAGATCCAGCTTATTACCATCTTTATTATAAATTTCTGCTGCGTTTGCGTTTGCGGTTGCAGCAGCCAGCAGGGCAGGGATCACCGCTGCCAGGATTTTGCGCTTCATCATTATTTATTACCCTCATTGGTTTTTTTATATGACACCTGCCACTGCCGTCAATAAATTCCGTCAATAAAACTTTACAGAAATATTGATGAGAGTTTGGTGTCTTTATGTGTCTGACAGGCATCTTTCCATTCAAACTAACGTTTCGCTACCGTGAAAGTGCTACAAATATAAAGATTTTGTTTCGAAAGGAAAAAATATGTAAACAAATGTTATTTTTGAGGAACTTTGTGAACAACGTCAAACTTCCCCTGAGTTCTCGCTTTGATTTGATCGTTTTTCTTTTATCACTATGATTTTATTGTAATTATTGGCTTGTAGAACCGTTGTGCCTGAAAAAGCAGCAGACGAGCTATTTCATAAAAATAGCCATTTAGAAGTCTTGATGTCCGAAATTGTGGTGAAAAATTGTGCTATTAGAGCAGAAAAATCTAATCCGCAATAAAATTAAGGATTAATTTTTATGTGTAAATATTTTCGTGAAATATACAGTAACAAGATGTGGTAATTCAGAGGGTTGTAATTAAATTTATTTACTTATTGATAATAAAACTGACATTCAGGCGAAAAAAAAGGCCAGCATAGCTGGCCTTGAGTGTGACGTAAAAATCAGAAGCTGGCGTTGCGTGGGGTCCGTGGGAACGGAATAACATCGCGCACGTTTTGCACACCAGTGACGTAAGCGATAAGGCGTTCAAAGCCCAGGCCAAAGCCGGAATGCGGTACAGTACCGTAGCGACGCAAGTCGCGATACCACCAGTAATCCTCTTTATTCAGCCCCATTTCGGCCATACGGGCATCCAGCACATCCAGACGCTCTTCACGCTGGGAACCACCGATGATTTCGCCGATTCCCGGCGCCAGCACATCCATGGCCGCCACGGTTTTGCCATCTTCGTTAAGGCGCATGTAAAATGCTTTAATTTCCTTCGGATAGTTTTTCACCACTACCGGCGCTTTGAAATGCTCTTCCGCCAGATAACGTTCGTGTTCGGAAGAGAGGTCGACGCCCCAGAACACCGGGTTTTCAAATGTCTTACCACAGCGTTCCAGAATGGCGACCGCATCGGTGTAATCCACCTGAGCGAAGTCGGTGGAGACAAAACGCTCCAGACGAGCGATTGCGTCTTTATCCACGCGTTCGGCAAAGAACTTCATGTCATCCGCACGCTCTTCCAGAACCGCGTTGAAGACATATTTCAGCATGGCTTCCGCCAGACGGGCGTTGTCTTCCAGATCGGCGAACGCCACTTCCGGCTCCAGCATCCAGAACTCCGCCAGGTGGCGGCTGGTGTTGGAATTTTCCGCGCGGAAGGTCGGCCCAAAAGTATAGATTTTGGACAGCGCACAGGCATACGTTTCACCGTTGAGCTGGCCGGAGACGGTCAGGAATGATTCTTTGCCAAAAAAGTCTTTGTCAAAATCTACTCTGCCCTGGTCGTTACGCGGCAGGTTTTCCAGATCCAGCGTTGAAACGCGGAACATTTCGCCAGCGCCTTCGGTATCGGAAGCGGTAATCAGCGGGGTAGAGACCCAAAAGAAACCCTGCTCATCGAAGAAGCGATGCAGCGCCTGCGCCAGAGTATGGCGGACGCGCGCTACCGCGCCAATCAGGTTGGTGCGCGGGCGCAGATGCGCGACCTCACGCAGATACTCAATGCTATGGCGTTTTGCCGCCATCGGGTAGGTATCCGGATCTTCCACCCAGCCTGCGACCTCTACTTTCGTGGCCTGGATTTCGAAACTTTGCCCCTGTCCCGGCGACGCGACAACCTTACCTGTTACTACCACGGAGCAGCCTGTCGTCAGGTGTAATACTTCTTCATTATAATTGGGCAGAGAATTATTAATGACAGCCTGTACAGGATCAAAGCAGGAGCCGTCATAAACGGCGAGGAAGGAGATGCCAGCTTTTGAATCTCGGCGGGTACGCACCCATCCGCGCACGGTGACTTCTTGGTCAACGGCTACGCGGCCCTGGAGTACGTCGGCTACAGGCACAACGCTCATAATATTCTCTCTAGTTAATAGTCGGAAAAAATAAACACTTGTCCACCCGAAATGGGGGTATTCCTATGTTACCTGGCATCTGCAATCAGACAAGCAGAAATCGCATCTGGAAGCAGGTTTTCAGAAAGAAACCTGTAAAAAGTTCGCACCTGCTCGCGAACCATTGAGAATTTAGGCTGGTTTTGCAAGCTTTGCGCACGTTACTCGATCAGGACGCGCATCTCTTGCTTGGCGTTTTGCATCACGACAATCGTTTTAAAAGACTTAATATTGCCTGAGGAAAAGAAAAGCTCACGGGTAAGCGCTTCATATTCCGCCATGTCACGAACATTGAGCACCAGTAAAAAGTCGAAATCGCCCGTTACGTAGTAGACCTGCTGCACCTGCGGGCAACTGACAAACCGTTGACGAGCCTCTTCCAGTAAATTGAATCGCTCGTTTTCGATCACCACCTGCACCACAATCGTGACCGGGCGTCCCACTTTGCCAGCATCAATAAGGCTAACATTGCCTTTAATTATGCCCGCCTCCTCCAGTGCCGCGATACGACGATTCACTGCCGAAGGTGAAAGATTGACCTGTTCGGCGATTTCCCGCTGAGAAAGACGATTATCGCGCTGCAATAATGTCAGAATGTTTTTATCCCAGGCGTCAAGCTTCATATCGCAAATAACCTCTTTAATGTGATGACTATCACTGTGCGCAATTTTGCCGCGTCCAGGTCGTTAAAAAAAGGTGAAAATTGCACGACGATGGGCATTTTCGCGCCATTTAACAGCAATAAGCATAGTACTATCATAATCAGTGGAATAAAGAAAAGGACGTAATAGATATTGTGCGACTCTTTTATCAGTACGTTTATTAAAGTGAGGATAACCACTACTACAGCCACAAAACGCGAGTTCTTTGCTTGTTTCTACTCAATAATTGACAAAAACATATTATTTCAATAAATAAACTTTAACAAAAGGTATCATTATGCATGAGCTTATTAAATATCAGTTTAATACACGTCGGAAAAAATATGGTACAGGAGCGGCCTTAAGTTTGCTTAACGGAAATGTTGGGCATGAGGTGTTAGCATTTCATAAAAAATTACCCAATTATGCCGTCACGCCGTTACATAATCTGGCGCATCTAAGCCGGCGGCTTGGACTGGGGTCCATCCATATTAAAGATGAGTCCTGGCGTTTTGGCTTGAATGCTTTTAAAGGTCTGGGCGGCTCTTATGCTGTAGGAAAATATCTCGCTGATAAATTGCAATGTGATATTAACTCGTTAAGTTTTGCTGCCCTTAACACTCCTGAGATTAAAGAAAAAATTAAAGATTGTGTTTTTGTTACCGCGACGGATGGCAATCATGGCCGTGGTGTGGCGTGGGCGGCAGAGCAATTAGGTCTAAAAGCCGTCGTTTATATGCCTAAAGGATCATCGTTAATCCGGGCAGAGAATATTCGCCATCATGGAGCTGAATGCACCATCACCGATCTGAACTACGATGATGCAGTGCGACTGGCCCATAGAATGGCGCAAACAAAAGGCTGGGTGCTTTTGCAGGATACAGCCTGGACAGGGTATGAAGAGATCCCAACATGGATTATGCAAGGCTATATGACACTAGCGGTTGAAGCTTATGAGCAGCTCGCAGAAACAAACAGTCCGTTGCCAACCCATCTTATTTTACAAGCGGGGGTGGGATCGTTTGCTGGCAGTGTTATGGGTTATTTTGTTGAAAAAATGCAGGAAAATATCCCTAACATTATTGTGGTTGAGCCGCATCAGGCCAACTGTCTTTATCAATCCGCAGTTATGAATGATGGTCAACCTCACTGCGTCACTGGCGATATGGCGACGATAATGGCCGGGCTTGCGTGTGGGGAGCCGAATATTATCAGTTGGCCTATTATTCGGGACAACACCAGTTGTTTTATTTCCGCTGATGATTGTCTGGCGGCTAAGGGTATGCGCATTTCTGCCGCGCCGCGTCCAGGCACTGATACGCCTTTTATTTCCGGCGAGTCCGGAGCTATTGGCGTAGGGTTACTTTATGAGTTAATGAACAATATGCATTATCAGGATCTTGCTAATCGCTTACAGCTTGATGCCAGTGCTCATGTTCTGCTTATTAGCACCGAAGGCGATACGTCCCCAGATATTTATGAAGATATAGTCTGGAACGGACGCAGTGCTTAAACATTACGACTAAAAAATTAGATAATAAAGGCAGCATGTAAAAATCGCGTTTTTTATACGCATAATAAACCTAATGCAGGAAGCAAAACTTCATAACAATATACCATTGAAACGGCATTTAGTGAGTAAGGGATGCTCCTACCCGCTGACTTTCCAGTTTAGTTTTGTTGGCAAAATTCAGGAATACGCTGAACTGGAAAGATTATTTCTGAGACTGAACGAATTAATTTAAATCCGAGGTCATTATGTTAGAGCAACTTTCACAACTCTTTGAATTTCTATGGGGTGGCCCATTATTTTTGTGTGTTATCGGCATTGGCTTTTATTTTACAGTACGCCTCAAATTTTTCCAGATTATCAATTTAAAAGAAATTTACCGTAATACAATTGGTACACTTGCCGGAAAAAATAAACAAAACACTACTGGCGAGGCAGCGTCTAAAAAATCCTTAAAATCAATAGAAGTGGCTGCCACTGTGCTATCCGGCTCATTAGGCGCGGGAACGATCGCAGGTGTTGCTGCGGCTATTGCGGTTGGCGGACCTGGGGCAATTTTCTGGATGTGGATCATTGCGGTCGTGGGTATGATGACCAAAATGGTTGAAGTGACGCTGGCGGTGAAATACCGAAGTAAAGGTGAGAATGGCGAATATTATGGCGGCCCAATGCATTATATTAAGAAAGGGCTCAATAAAAAATGGCATCCCCTGGCAGGATTATATGCGTTTGCATTAATGATTCTGGTTATTACGGATGCCTGTTTTGTGCAAACTAATACGATGGCGGCGGTCATTCACTATACGTTTGAAATCCCAACAAGCGTCATCGGGGGATTTATTGTCATCGTAGGCGCGTTGGTTATTTTAAAAGGACTCTCCAGTCTTGGTAAATTCTGTACGATTGCACTTCCACCGATCACCATTGCCTATTTCATTGGTGCCGCTGGTGTAGTGGTATTGAATATCGAGGCTATCCCACAGGTTATAAAAAGTATTTTCTATTATGCCTTTGCCCCTGCGCCAGCAGCCGGTGGCTTTGTCGGGTCAACCATCATGATGGCCATCAGTAAAGGAGCCAGTCGCGGAATATTCACTAACGAAGCCGGCATGGGTACCTCGGCCACAGTACATGCTACTGCCAACGTGGATTATGCTTTCCGTCAGGGAATGTGGGGGGCAGTGGAAGTATTTTTTGTCTCAATGATTACCTGTAACTTTACCGCATTTGCTGTACTTGCTTCTGGTATGTGGACAGACGCCAGTTATCAAGGTATTCAGATTATCTTTGCCGCCTTAAAAGAAACATGGCATCCGATTATTGTTCAGGTTCTCTGTCTCGGTGTGGCGTTGATTCTGTTTACTTCTTATCTTGGTTCATATATTAAATTTCGCACTTCGATAAACTATATCTTTGGCGATAAGCTAGAACGCATCATTAAATGGCTATATTTTTTGCCACCACTGATTGCCGTTAATATGGAAATCCCGGTAATCTGGTTAATGGCTGATATTGCTGTCGGTTTTCTGGTTATCCCCAACGTAATTGCTCTGTTCTTGCTGCGTAAAGAATTTATTAGCGAATTCAATATATTCAGAACGCGTACACAGCGGGACACTAATTCTGTAAAAACAACGCAAATCACGCACGTAAATATGTCGAAGAGTGAAGGGAAAGAGGAGTAACCATCGCGGCCAGAACAGGTAAGATGGTCAGAAGAGTAACAAAGCGCCCACTTTCCGGGCGCTTCGCACAGGCATGGTTAACTTGCTTTACGCACCTGCGGGAGATCGAACGCTTTACGCAGCGCGCGCACAAACGCTTTATCATGACAGATCGTTTTACCGGGGCTGTCGGAAAGTTTAGCCACCGGCTTTCCGTTACATTCCACGAGCTTAATCACGATATTGAGCGGTTTTACCTGAGGGATATCACAGGTCAGTCGGGTACCGATGCCGAAGCTTAACTGCACGCGAGAGGCGAAATGGCGATAGAGCTCGACCGCCTTTTGCAGATCAAGGTTATCTGAAAAGACCAGTGTTTTTGTCAGCGGATCAATCCCCAGCTTTTCATAATGGGCAATCGCCTTTTCGCCCCATGCGACAGGGTCTCCTGAGTCGTGGCGTAACCCCTGATAACGGCTGGCGAATTCAATGCCGAAATCGCGTAAAAACGCATCCATTGTAATGCAATCTGTCAATGCGATACCAAGCTGGTCCGGATATTCGTTAAGCCAGGCGGCCAACGCGGCACGCTGGCTGGTCGCCAGGTCCGGACTGATTTGTTGATGCGCCTGGAACCATTCGTGCGCCTGAGTGCCCATCGGCGTCAGCGCCAGGCGACGCGCGAGATCATAGTTGCTGGTGCCGACGAACCATGACTCCTGCTGGAGACGTTTAACTATCGCCTGCTGCACTTCACGAGAGAAACGGCGGCGGGTGCCGAAGTCCATCAGGTGGAAGCGGGACATATCGAGATTGGCGGTTAACGCAGTGAAATCAACCAGCTTACTTTCCAGCGCGTCGAGCGCCTGATCAACCCCCGCGTTTGGCGAGCGGTAGTGATGAACCAGCTCACTGATCACGGCCAGCAGCGGCACTTCCCACATAATGACTTCACGCCACGGGCCGGTTAAGCGAATATTCAGCTTGCCGTTATCGTTGGTGACACAGACTTGAGCCGGGTTATAGCGAAACTCGCGTAACCAGTTCAGATAATCCGGTTTAAAAAAGGGCAGGCCGGAGAGCCACTGGAACTCGTCCTCCTGGAGGCGCAGGTGCTGCATCGCGTCCACCTGCTCGCGAATAGCATCGGCATAAATACCCAGCAGGTCGTCGCCACGGCAACGAAACTCAGCCGCTACCTGCACATCATAGTAGTGGTGAAAAACGGCTTGCTGCATATGCAACTTATAAGCATCTGTATCCAGCAACGAGTGCAGAACAGGAGAAGCGAATTGTGTCATAGGTGCGCTGTTGCGTCCTCTCACGGGAGCGTTTAGTACAATAAACAACTAAGAAAACCGCTGGAGTATACCTTGTTTAGCGATTTATTGAACCCCGATCACACCATAAGCTGTCTTTAGGGTCGAGCGCATTTCGTGCCCCATGTTATAAAAATGTAGCAAATAGGCCGTTTGTGCCTGAAAAGATGAACATTCTGCGTAGCGCGATTTGCGCAACAGGAATAGACTGGAGTCGACACTCTACACAAAGATGCGAAAGGTTTTTTATGACACAACAGCCACAAGCCAAATACCGCCATGACTATCGCGCGCCGGATTACCAGATTACTGATATTGACTTGACCTTTGACCTCGATGCCGAAAAAACCGTGGTCACCGCAATAAGCCAGGCTGTTCGTCATGGCGCGCCTGATGCGCCTCTTCGCCTTGATGGGGAAGATTTAACGCTGGTATCTATCCACGTCAACGATGCGCCGTGGACAGCATATAAGGAAGAAGAGGGCGCGCTTATCATCAGCGACCTGCCAGAGCGTTTTACGTTACGCATTGTCAACGAGATAAGTCCGGCGGCGAATACGGCGCTGGAAGGATTGTACCAGTCCGGCGATGCGCTCTGTACCCAGTGTGAAGCGGAGGGCTTCCGCCATATTACCTGGTATCTTGACCGCCCGGACGTACTGGCGCGATTTACCACCAAAATTATTGCCGATAAAAGCAAATATCCGTTCCTGCTTTCCAATGGCAACCGTGTTGCGCAGGGGGAACTGGAGAATGGCCGTCACTGGGTTCAGTGGCAAGATCCGTTCCCGAAACCGTGTTATCTGTTTGCGCTGGTGGCCGGTGATTTTGACGTGCTGCGCGATACCTTTACCACCCGCTCCGGGCGTGAAGTCGCATTAGAACTGTACGTTGACCGTGGCAATCTGGATCGCGCGCCGTGGGCAATGACCTCGCTGAAAAATTCCATGAAATGGGATGAAACGCGTTTTGGGCTCGAATATGACCTCGACATCTATATGATTGTCGCGGTGGATTTCTTTAATATGGGCGCGATGGAGAATAAAGGTCTCAATATCTTTAACTCCAAATACGTGCTGGCGCGAACCGATACCGCGACGGATAAAGATTATCTCGATATTGAGCGCGTGATAGGTCATGAGTATTTCCACAACTGGACCGGCAACCGCGTCACCTGCCGCGACTGGTTCCAGTTGAGCCTGAAAGAGGGGCTAACCGTGTTCCGCGATCAGGAGTTTAGCTCTGATTTGGGGTCACGCGCGGTGAACCGCATCAGTAACGTGCGTACCATGCGCGGTTTACAATTCGCGGAAGACGCCAGCCCGATGGCGCATCCTATCCGCCCGGATAAAGTAATCGAAATGAATAACTTCTACACCCTCACCGTTTATGAAAAGGGTGCGGAAGTCATTCGCATGATCCACACGTTGCTGGGTGAGGAAAATTTCCAGAAGGGGATGCAGCTTTATTTTGAGCGCCATGACGGCAGCGCCGCGACGTGTGATGACTTCGTACAGGCGATGGAAGATGCTTCTAATGTCGATTTGTCCCATTTCCGCCGCTGGTACAGTCAGTCCGGCACGCCGATTGTAACGGTAAAAGATGATTATAATCCGGAAACCGAGCAGTACACGTTGACCATCAGCCAGCGCACTCCGGCGACGGCGGATCAGGCGGAGAAGCAGCCGCTGCATATTCCATTCGCCATCGAACTGTACGATAACGAAGGCAACGTCATTCCGTTGCAAAAAGGTGGTCATCCGGTCAACGCCGTGCTGAACGTCACGCAGGCGGAGCAGACATTTACCTTCGATAATGTTTACTTCCAGCCTGTTCCGGCCTTGCTGTGCGAGTTTTCAGCGCCGGTGAAACTGGAATATAAATGGAGCGATCAGCAGTTGACGTTCCTGATGCGCCATGCGCGCAATGATTTCTCCCGTTGGGATGCGGCTCAAAGCCTGCTGGCCACATACATTAAACTGAATGTGGCGCGTCATCAGCAGGGGCAACCGCTATCGCTTCCGGTGCATGTCGCTGATGCGTTCCGCGCAGTACTGTTGGATGAGAAAATCGATCCGGCGTTGGCCGCAGAAATTTTAACGCTGCCTTCGGCCAATGAAATTGCGGAGCTGTTTGAGGTCATTGACCCGATCGCCATTGCGCAAGTTCGTGAAGCGCTAACGCGTACGCTGGCGGCAGAACTGGCGGATGAGTTCCTGGCTATCTATAACGCCAATCATGTGGATGAGTATCGTGTTGATCACGGCGATATCGGTAAGCGCACGCTGCGCAATGCTTGCCTGCGCTTCCTGGCGTTCGGCGAGACGGAGCTGGCTAATACGCTGGTCAGCAAACAGTATCGCGACGCTAATAATATGACCGATGCGCTGGCGGCCCTGTCTGCTGCGGTGGCGGCGCAGTTGCCGTGCCGCGATATGCTGATGCAGGAGTATGACGATAAGTGGCATCAGGACGGCCTGGTGATGGATAAATGGTTTATCCTGCAATCCACAAGCCCGGCGGAAAATGTACTGGAAACCGTACGCGGCCTGCTCAAACACCGTTCTTTCAGTATGAGCAACCCGAACCGCATCCGTTCATTAATTGGCGCGTTTGCTGGCAGCAACCCGGCGGCGTTCCATGCGCAAGACGGTAGCGGATACCAGTTCCTGGTCGAAATGCTGACCGATCTGAATAGCCGTAACCCGCAGGTAGCATCTCGCCTCATTGAACCGCTGATTCGTCTGAAACGTTATGATGATAAGCGTCAGGAGAAAATGCGCGCGGCGCTGGAGCAGTTAAAAGGGCTGGAGAATCTTTCCGGCGATCTGTACGAGAAGATAACTAAAGCGTTAGCCTGACAGTATCCGTTATAAAGAGGTAAGACATGCCCGGTAAGCGTTAGCGCTGCCGGGCATTTTTTTGCCGGACGATGACGCTCGCTGGCGAAACGTGAAGTGAGAATGAAGGAAAACGATTGCTATTTATTGCCGTAGGTCAATTCCCTTTTGCCTTGTTATCGCCCATAATACGCCCCCGGTTTGCACACCGGGAATCCAGGAGAGTTCATGTACTATCCCTTCGTTCGTAAAGCCCTTTTCCAGCTCGATCCAGAGCGCGCTCATGAATTTACATTTCAACAATTACGCCGCATTACAGGTACGCCACTGGAAGCGCTGGTGCGCCAGAAAGTACCGACAAAGCCGGTTACCTGCATGGGACTTACCTTTAAAAATCCACTGGGGCTGGCTGCCGGTCTGGATAAAGACGGGGAGTGCATCGACGCGTTAGGCGCGATGGGGTTTGGCTCTCTGGAAATCGGCACCGTGACGCCGCGCCCACAGCCGGGTAACGATAAGCCGCGTCTTTTTCGTCTGGTGGATGCTGAAGGTCTCATCAATCGGATGGGCTTTAATAATCTGGGCGTCGATAACCTGGTCGAGAATGTTAAAAAAGCCCATTTTGATGGTATTCTGGGAATTAACATCGGTAAAAATAAAGATACGCCTGTCGAAAATGGCAAAGATGACTACCTGATTTGTATGGAAAAAGTCTATGCTTATGCGGGTTATATCGCCATTAATATTTCTTCGCCGAATACGCCAGGGCTACGTACGCTCCAGTATGGCGATGCGCTGGACGATCTGTTAACTGCCATTAAAAATAAGCAAAACGATCTTCAGGCGATCCACCATAAATATGTGCCGGTGGCAGTAAAGATCGCGCCGGATCTTTGTGAAGAGGAATTGATCCAGGTTGCCGATAGCCTGCTTCGTCATAATATTGATGGGGTGATTGCGACAAATACCACCCTCGATCGTTCTCTGGTACAAGGAATGAAAAATTGCCAGCAAACGGGGGGATTAAGTGGCCGGCCATTACAATTAAAAAGCACAGAAATTATTCGCCGTTTATCCCAGGAGTTAAAAGGACAATTGCCTATTATCGGCGTCGGCGGCATTGACTCAGTTATCGCCGCGCGCGAGAAGATAGCGGCAGGCGCTACGCTGGTACAAATTTATTCCGGCTTTATTTTTAAAGGCCCGCCATTGATTAAAGAAATCGTAACGCACATCTAAACTTTACCCTTTATCAGACAACCAGGGCTTTATTTCCGGCGCTGGTTGTTTTATATTTCTCCACTGTTGCTTATTTAGACATTTTAGGCTTTTATTATTGGGGTAATAAACGAAGCGGCAAAAGGACAATGCTGTTACGAGTTGCTTAAAAGCGGGAGAGAGGTAATGCGAATTAAACCTGACGATAACTGGCGCTGGTATTATGATGAAGAGCACGATCGTATGATGCTCGATCTCGCCAATGGCATGCTTTTTCGCTCGCGCTTCTCTCGTAAAATGCTTACGCCGGACGCGTTTTGCCCGACCGGTTTTTGTGTGGATGACGCCGCGCTCTATTTTTCCTTTGAAGAAAAATGCCGGGATTTCGAATTAACCAAAGAGCAACGCGCGGAGTTGGTGTTGAATGCGCTGGTGGCGATTCGCTATCTCAAACCGCAGATGCCAAAAAGCTGGCATTTTGTGGCGCATGGCGAAATGTGGGCCCCGGGAACGGGCGATGCCGCAAGCGTCTGGTTAAGCGATACGGCGGAACAGGTTAATTTGCTGGTCGTTGAGCCGGGAGAAAATGCCGCGTTGTGTCTGCTGGCCCAGCCGGGCGTGGTGATAGCAGGCCGAACCATGCAGCTTGGCGATGCGATTAAAATTATGAACGACAGGCTGAAACCGCAGGTTCACTGTCACAGTTTCAGCCTTGAACAAGCGGTTTAATTTTCCAGTCGTAACGCGGTCTTAGGCACGCAGCTACAGCTCAGAATCGTACCATCGTCACCCATAGCCGATTTTTTCAGCGGACTTACTTCGCCTTCCAGCAAACGTATCCGGCAGCAACCACAGATACCAGCCCGGCAAGAATACGGAATACGAATCCCCTGATTCTCCAACTGTTCCAGTAGTACCTGTTGATTATTCCCGCAGAAGGTTTGCCCCTGCCAGTCGATGGTTACACTCGCGTCCGGGTGTTTATCTGGCGTAACGCTGTCGTCGACCATTGTGGCGCCATAAGCTTTTGCCGGGGCTGTCGCCAGAATCTCCACTTCATCGCCGACGCGAATAACGCCGCTATTGCGGGCAATCAGATTCTGACCGAAATCCACATCGCCATTGTCCTGGGCGGTACGAAAAGCTTGCAGTGTCGCCAGCGGTTCTCCGGAAGGATGTTTTTGCCCCTTTTCAGGGCTGACGGTTGTAAAAATACAGCGGCTACAGGGCTTCACGACGTCAAAAATCACATCGCCAATGCGAAGCACTTTCCAGCTATCTTCCTCCCAGGCCGCTACGCCGGAAACCACTAAGTTTGGGCGAAATTGTTCCATTTGTACGCCTGCCGGACAACGCTGTTGCAGATCGCGCAGCGAGGCTTCGTTGGTCAATAAATACGGGTAGCCATCGGCAAATCCCAGCGGCACCGCGTTATGCCGTTTAACCCGGCGCGTCAACTGCGGCCCAACCCAGCGCAACTGGACATCGCGGGAGAAAAAGCCGCTCAACCATTGATTAATCGCCGTCGGGGCAACGCGAGCGGTAAAATGGTTTCCCCAGACCTCGGTCGGCGCATCCTGCGGGGTGAAATCCGTAAAGCGAACCAGCGCGCTACTGCCGTCTGGCGCGGTCAAATGGAGGCCGTCGTGTAAGGGAGAGGGGGTAAAACGTACCATTTGTGGAAACTGGCGGGCGGTAATAAATGTGCCGTCAGGCTCGGTCACCATGAAGATGCGATCAAAAGCCAGGCCGCTGATATCTGCCAGCGCATGAGTGAGGCCAATGCCGCGCATGGATTTGACCGGATGAATAAAGAGCCGTGATAACGTCGCCACCGTACAGTCCCTCAAATGAAAATAAGCCTTCAACTTTATGACATGGGCGTGAGATTAGCTATAATGCGCAACAATTTTCTTAGCGTAAAAGTGACAATATGAATTCTCTGTTTGCCAGTACGGCCCGCGGGCTGGAAGAGCTGTTAAAAACTGAACTGGAAAAACTGGGCGCCGTAGGGTGTCAGGTTGTTCAGGGTGGGGTCCATTTTCAGGGCGACACGCGGCTTATTTACCAGAGCCTGATGTGGAGCCGCCTGGCCTCGCGTATTATCCTGCCGATGGGTGAGTGCAAGGTCTACAGCGATCTCGATCTTTACCTCGGCGTTCAGGCGATAAACTGGACAGAGATTTTTAATCCTGGCGCGACGTTTGCGGTGCATTTCAGCGGCCTGAACGACACCATCCGTAATAGTCAGTATGGCGCGATGAAAGTTAAAGACGCGATTGTCGATGCGTTTACGCGGAAAAATCTTCCGCGGCCAAATGTGGACCGCGAATCGCCGGACCTCCGTATTAACGTCTGGCTGAATAAAGAAACTGCCAGCATTGCGCTGGATCTCAGTGGTGATGGCCTGCACCTGCGCGGTTATCGCGATCGCACCGGGCTGGCGCCAATTAAAGAGACGCTGGCGGCAGCGATTGTTATGCGTTCCGGCTGGCAACCAGGTACGCCGCTGCTCGACCCTATGTGTGGTTCGGGGACACTGTTGATTGAGGCCGCGATGTGGGCGACCGATCGCGCGCCGGGCCTGCACCGTGGTCACTGGGGATTTAGCGGCTGGGCACAGCATGACGAAACTATCTGGCAGGAAGTGAAAGCCGAAGCGCAGACCCGGGCGCGTAAGGGACTGGCGGAGTATTCCTCTCATTTCTACGGTTCCGACAGCGATGCGCGCGTCATTGAGCGGGCGCGCAGCAACGCCCGTCGCGCCGGTATCGGCGAGCTTATCACCTTTGAAGTGAAAGATGTGGCGCAACTGAGTAATCCATTGCCGAAAGGCCCGTATGGTACGGTGATCAGTAACCCGCCTTACGGCGAACGTCTGGACAGCGAACCGGCGCTGATTGCGTTGCACAGCCTGCTGGGCCGTACCATGAAAAATCAGTTTGGCGGCTGGAACCTGTCGCTGTTCAGCGCTTCGCCCGATTTGCTGGGCAGCCTGCAATTACGTGCCGACAAACAGTTTAAAGCCAAGAATGGCCCGCTGGACTGCGTGCAGAAAAACTATCATATTGCGGAAACCACGGCGGACAGTAAGCCGGCGACGGTGGCGGAAGATTACGCTAATCGCCTGCGTAAAAATCTTAAAAAGCTGGAGAAATGGGCGCGCCAGGAAGGGATTGAATGCTATCGCTTGTATGATGCCGACCTGCCGGAATATAACGTGGCGGTAGACCGTTACGGCGACTGGGCGGTGATTCAGGAATATGCGCCGCCGAAAACAGTGGATGCGCAAAAAGCGCGGCAACGTCTGTTCGATATTATTGCGGCAACCTTGTCAGTGCTCGGTATTCCGCCGAATAAACTGGTGTTAAAAACCCGTGAACGGCAAAAAGGAAAAAACCAGTATCAGAAAATGAGCGAGAAGGGCGAGTTCCTTGAGGTCAGCGAATATAATGCGCGCTTATGGGTAAATCTGACGGATTATCTCGACACCGGTCTGTTCCTCGATCACCGTATTGCCCGCAGAATGCTGGGAGAAATGAGCAAAGGCAAAGATTTCCTGAATCTCTTTTCTTATACCGGCAGCGCCAGTGTACATGCGGGTCTGGGCGGCGCACGCAGCACCACAACGGTGGATATGTCCCGCACCTATCTGGAGTGGGCCGAACGTAATTTGCGTCTGAACGGACTGAGCGGCCGCGCGCATCGCCTGATTCAGGCCGACTGCCTGGGCTGGCTGCGCGAGGCGAATGAACAGTTCGATTTGATCTTTATCGATCCGCCGACGTTCTCTAACTCAAAACGTATGGAAGAGTCGTTTGATGTTCAGCGCGATCATGTCGCGTTAATGAAAGATTTAAAACGCCTGCTGCGTAAAGGCGGCACCATCATGTTCTCAAATAATAAGCGCGGATTCCGTATGGATCTAGAAGGGCTGGCGGAACTGGGGCTTACCGCACAAGAAATTACGCAAAAAACGCTCTCCCCGGATTTTGCCCGTAACCGTCAGATTCATAACTGCTGGCTGATCCGCGCCGCCTGAAAGGAAAAGTAAATGTCATTAATCAGTATGCATGGCGCATGGCTGTCGTTCAGCGACGCGCCGCTTCTCGATAACGCAGAGTTGCATATCGAAGATAACGAACGCGTCTGTCTGGTGGGGCGTAACGGCGCCGGGAAATCCACCTTGATGAAGATTCTTAACCGCGAACAGGGTCTGGACGATGGGCGTATTATTTATGAGCAGGATCTGATCGTCGCGCGTCTGCAACAGGACCCGCCCCGTAATATTGCGGGCAGCGTCTATGACTTTGTCGCCGAAGGTATCGAAGAACAAGCGGAATACCTCAAGCGTTATCATGAGATTTCCCGTCTGGTGATGACCGATCCCAGCGAGAAAAACCTCAATGAAATGGCGCGCGTACAGGAACAGCTCGATCATCATAATCTGTGGCAGCTGGAAAACCGTATTAATGAAGTGCTGGAGCAGCTTGGACTCGATCCTAACGCCGCGCTGTCGTCGCTCTCCGGCGGCTGGCTGCGTAAAGCCGCGCTGGGTCGGGCGCTGGTCAGCAATCCGCGCGTATTGTTACTGGATGAACCGACTAACCATCTGGATATTGAAACTATCGACTGGCTGGAAGGGTTTCTGAAAACCTTTAACGGAACGATTATTTTTATCTCTCACGATCGTTCGTTTATTCGCAATATGGCAACCCGCATTGTCGATCTCGATCGTGGCAAACTGGTCACCTATCCGGGAAATTACGATCAATACCTGCTGGAGAAAGAAGAAGCGCTGCGCGTAGAAGAATTACAAAACGCGGAATTTGATCGCAAACTGGCGCAGGAAGAAGTCTGGATTCGCCAGGGTATCAAGGCGCGCCGCACCCGTAATGAAGGGCGCGTGCGGGCGTTAAAAGCGATGCGTCGTGAACGCAGCGAGCGCCGGGAAGTGATGGGCACGGCGAAGATGCAGGTCGAAGAGGCGACGCGCTCCGGTAAAATCGTTTTTGAGATGGAAAACGTCGATTACCAGGTAGAAGGAAAACAACTGGTAAAAGATTTCTCCGCTCAGGTACAGCGCGGCGACAAGATTGCGTTAATTGGCCCGAACGGCTGCGGTAAAACCACGCTACTAAAACTGATGCTGGGACAGCTTCAGGCTGACAGCGGGCGCATCCACGTAGGAACGAAGCTGGAAGTCGCCTACTTCGATCAGCATCGCGCCGAACTGGATCCGGAAAAAACCGTGATGGATAACCTTGCGGAAGGCAAGCAAGAGGTGATGGTAAACGGTAAGCCGCGCCATGTACTGGGCTATTTGCAGGACTTCCTGTTTCACCCCAAACGGGCGATGACACCCGTCCGCGCGCTTTCCGGCGGCGAACGTAACCGTCTGCTGCTGGCACGACTGTTCCTCAAGCCGAGCAATCTTTTAATTCTCGATGAACCAACGAACGATCTTGACGTCGAAACGCTGGAACTATTAGAAGAATTAATTGATGGCTATCAGGGCACGGTACTACTGGTCAGCCACGATCGGCAATTTGTCGATAATACCGTGACGGAATGCTGGATTTTTGAGGGCGGCGGCAAAATCGGACGTTATATCGGCGGCTACCATGATGCGCGCGCGCAGCAAGAGCAGCATCTGGCGACGAAACAGCCGATGGCGAGAAAAAATGAGGAAGTTATTGCCCCTAAAGCAGAAATTGTAAAACGTGGCAGTAGCAAACTAAGCTATAAACTGCAGCGCGAGCTGGAGCAGTTACCCGGTCAGCTTGAAGACCTGGAAGCGAAGCTGGAAGCGCTACAGGCGCAGGTTGCGGATGCGGCCTTTTTTAGCCAACCCCATGAGCAAACGCAAAAAGTTCTGGCCGATTTAAGTCAGGCGGAGCAAGAACTTGAGCAAGCCTTCGAACGTTGGGAGTATCTTGAAGGCCTGAAAAACGGGGCATAACGAAAGGAGCGCCTATGTGTGAACATCACCATGCTGCGAAGCACATATTGTGCCCGCAATGCGACATGCTGGTGGCTTTACCCCGCCTCTCGCATGGGCAAAAAGCAGCATGTCCACGATGCGGCGCAACGTTAACGACCGAGTGGGACGCGCCCCGGCAGCGTCCTACCGCCTATGCGTTAGCGGCACTATTTATGTTGCTGCTTTCTAACCTTTTTCCCTTCGTGAATATGAATGTCGCGGGCGTCACCAGCGAAGTCACGCTTCTGGAAATCCCCGGCGTCATGTTTTCTGAAGATTACGCCAGCCTCGGCACGTTCTTTTTGTTATTTGTCCAACTGGTGCCGGCATTTTGCCTGGTGACCATTCTATTACTTGTCAACCGCGCCAGTCTGCCGTTGTCGGTAAAAAAAACGCTGGCAAGGATCTTTTTCCTCCTCAAATCGTGGGGAATGGCGGAAATATTTCTCGCCGGGGTGTTGGTCAGTTTTGTTAAGCTGATGGCCTACGGCGATATCGGCATCGGCAGCAGTTTTATTCCCTGGTGCTTATTTTGTCTCGTTCAACTGCGGGCGTTCCAGTGTGTCGATCGCCGCTGGTTGTGGGATGATATCGCCCCGCAGCCTGTACTGGCGCAGCCGTTAACGCCGGGGATTACCGGTATCCGGCAGTCGTTGCGTTCTTGCGCCTGCTGTACGGCGATCCTGCCTGCGGAGAGTCTCGTCTGTCCGCGTTGCCATACGAAAGGCTATGTCCGGCGTAAAAACAGTTTGCAGTGGACGCTGGCGTTATTATTTACCTCGATCATGCTTTATCTGCCCGCCAATATTTTGCCGATTATGATTACCGACTTACTGGGCTCGAAAATGCCGTCGACCATTCTGGCTGGCGTGATTTTGCTGTGGAGCGAGGGGTCTTATCCGGTGGCGGCGGTTATCTTTCTCGCCAGTATTATGGTGCCGACGCTAAAAATGATCGCCATTGCCTGGCTTTGTTGGGATGCGAAAGGCCACGGTAAGCGCGACAGTGAACGGATGCATTTTATTTATGAAGTAGTGGAGTTTGTGGGGCGCTGGTCAATGATTGATGTCTTTGTCATTGCCGTACTCTCTGCGCTGGTGCGCATGGGAGGGTTGATGAATATTTATCCTGCGATGGGTGCGTTGATGTTTGCTTTAGTCGTCATAATGACAATGTTTTCTGCGATGACCTTTGACCCGCGTCTGTCGTGGGATCGTGAATACGAACCAGGCCATGAGGAGTCCTGATAGCATGGAACCTAAAAAAGGGGAAGCCAAAGTACAAAAGGTGAAAAATTGGTCGCCTGTCTGGATATTTCCGATTGTTACTGCGCTTATTGGAGCCTGGATTCTGTTTTATCACTACAGCCACCAGGGACCGGAAGTTACCTTAATTACCACCAATGCGGAAGGCATTGAAGGCGGAAAAACGACGATCAAAAGTCGCAGCGTGGATGTCGGCGTGGTTGAAAGCGCGACGCTGACTGACGATCTGACCCATGTACAAATCAAAGCGCGGCTTCATTCCGGTATGGAGAAGTTGCTGCATAAAGACTCGGTATTTTGGGTCGTAAAACCGCAGGTGGGGCGTGAAGGCATCAGCGGGCTTGGGACGCTGCTATCAGGCGCGTATATTGAACTACAACCAGGAAGTAAGGGCAGTCAGCCGGAAAGCTATCAGCTTCTTGACTCACCGCCGTTGGCGCCGCCCGATGCCAAAGGTATTCGTGTGATTCTGGACAGCAAAAAGGCCGGTCAGCTCAGTCCTGGCGATCCCGTTCTGTTCCGGGGCTATCGGGTAGGATCCGTTGAAACCAGCTCTTTCGATCCGCAAAAACGGACAATGAGTTATCAGTTGTTCATTAAGGCGCCAAACGATCGATTGGTCACCAGTAATGTCCGATTCTGGAAAGATAGCGGTATCGCTGTGGATCTGACATCGGCGGGAATGCGCGTGGAAATGGGATCGTTGACGACGTTGTTTGGCGGCGGCGTGAGTTTTGATGTGCCGGAAGGACTTGAGCAGGGGCAACCCGTCGCCGAAAAAACGGCGTTTAACCTCTACGACGATCAAAAAAGTATTCAGGATTCGCTGTACACCGATCATATCGATTACCTGATGTTCTTTAAAGATTCGGTGCGCGGATTACAACCTGGCGCGCCGCTGGAGTTCCGCGGTATTCGTCTGGGGACGGTAAGCAAAGTGCCTTTCTTTGCGTCTAAAATGCGCCAGGTATTTAACGATGATTACCGTATTCCTGTGCTGGTGCGCATTGAACCGGAGCGTCTGAAAGCGCAACTGGGAGAAAATGCGGATGTTGCCGCGCATTTGACGGAACTGCTTAAGCGCGGTTTACGCGCTTCGCTTAAAACCGGTAACCTGGTGACCGGGGCGCTGTATGTCGATCTGGACTTTTATCCTAAGGAGCCGCCGATTACCGGGCTACGCGAATTTGATGGTTATGAAATTATTCCCACCGTCAGCAGCGGCCTGGCGCAAATTCAACAGCGACTGGTGGAAACGTTGGATAAGATCAACAACCTGCCGCTGAATCCGATGATTGAACAAGCGACCAATACGCTGTCTGAAAGCCAGCGTACTATGCGTCGGCTGCAAACCACGCTGGATAATATGAACAAGATTACCTCCAGTCAGTCGATGCAGCAGCTTCCGGCGGATATGCAAACGACGTTACGCGAACTTAACCGCAGTATGCAAGGCTTCCAGCCTGGATCGGCGGCGTATAACAAAATGGTGGCGGATATGCAGCGTCTCGATCAGGTGCTTCGTGAGTTACAACCGGTGTTGAAAACTCTGAACGAGAAGAGCAACGCGCTGGTATTTGAAGCGAAGGATAAAAAAGATCCTGAGCCTAAGAGGGCGAAACAATGAAAAAATGGCTAGTCGTGATAATGGCGTTCTGGCTGGCGTCATGTAGCTCCGGCGGAGAGAATAAAAGCTATTATCAGCTCCCGATAGCGCAAAGCGGTGTGCAAAGCACCGCAAGTCAGGGCAACCGTCTCTTATGGGTAGAGCAGGTTTCCGTACCTGACTATCTGGCAGGTAACGGCGTGGTGTATCAAACCAGTGATGTTCAGTATGTGATTGCCAATAACAATCTGTGGGCCAGCCCGCTGGATCAGCAATTGCGTAACACGCTGGTGGCGAATCTTAGCGCCCGGCTTCCTGGCTGGGTCGTCGCTTCCCAGCCGTTGGGAACCACCCAGGATACGTTAAACGTTACCGTAACCGGATTCCATGGACGTTACGATGGTAAGGTTATCGTCAGCGGGGAGTGGCTATTAAACCACAACGGACAACTGATTAAGCGGCCTTTCCATATCGAAGCCAGCCAGCAGAAAGATGGCTATGATGAGATGGTCAAAGTACTGGCAAGCGCATGGAGTCAGGAAGCAGCCGCTATCGCAGATGAGATAAAGCGCCTTCCCTGAGATAAAAGTAATGTAAATTTAACCGCTTCAGGTCGTGCGCCTGAGGCGGTTTTTTATTTTTGACGCCGGAAAAATAGTTGTTATGGCTCACATTTTTTGTACAAATGATTTACCGTATAGCTCACAAATATGACATTGGTGTGAATTTTGCGCATTGACGGGCGATCCATTTAGAGGTATTCGTGTAGTGTGATTGCACATTTTGTAATCACTGTTTTCTTTTCCACCAGATACAAATATGAGGGAAACGAGGCATGAAGAGACAAAAACGAGATCGCCTGGAACGGGCACATCAACGTGGATATCAGGCCGGCATCGCCGGACGATCAAAAGAAATGTGTCCCTATCAGACGCTGAATCAACGGTCATACTGGTTGGGAGGTTGGCGACAAGCCATGGAGGACAGGGCGGTAATGGCCTGATTCTGTCTCTTTAGAAAAAGAAACCTCCGCAGTGCGGAGGTTTCGCCTTTATTGGTTTTGCAAGCATGATACCGATAGCGCGGAATATCAATTCAACACTTAGAACGCGGAAGTATCCTGGAACAAACCGACTTTCAAATCGTGTGCGGTATAGATCAGACGACCATCCACCAGAACCTCACCGTCCGCCAGGCCCATGATCAGGCGACGGTTTACGATACGTTTGAAATGAATGCGATAGGTGACTTTCCTGGCTGTCGGCAGAACCTGGCCGGTAAATTTCACTTCGCCCACGCCCAGAGCGCGGCCTTTGCCTTCGCCGCCCAACCAGCCCAGGTAGAATCCCACCAATTGCCACATAGCATCCAGACCCAGACAACCGGGCATCACCGGATCGCCGATAAAGTGGCATCCGAAGAACCATAGATCCGGATTGATATCCAGCTCGGCTTCGACATAGCCTTTGTCGAAATTGCCGCCCGTTTCGGTCATCTTAACGACGCGGTCCATCATCAGCATGTTCGGTGCAGGGAGTTGCGGCCCTTTAGCGCCAAACAGTTCACCACGACCAGAGGCAAGAAGGTCTTCTTTTGTATAGGATTCGCGTTTATCTACCATGTTTTATGTAAACCTTATTTTATTGAAGCACGCAGGATAGCTAACACGTGTACGCTGAACAAGTCCGATCAGTTCGGAATAAAAGCGTTCAGCCAACGTAATGGCCACGGGAAACGATGACGGCCTTCCTGTTGCGTCGCCTGCGCGATACGCTCCTGGATAGTCTGCATCAACGTCGTTTGACCTTCGCCATCCCACACCAGATTTAACAGTAGCGGTAAGGCGTCGGTCACGTCGTCTACCGCCCAGATAGTGAACTTCTCTTCTTTAACCGCTTGCAGCAGTTCAGATTTAAGACTGAGATGGCGGACGTTGGCGGCAGGGATAATTACGCCCTGTTTACCGTTTAATTCCCGCTGCTCGCAGATGGCGAAGAAACCTTCAATTTTTTCGTTTAGCCCGCCCACCGGTTGCGCGCGACCAAACTGATCGACCGAGCCGGTAATCGCAATGTTTTGATTCACTGGCACATTGGCCAGCGCGCTGATGAGCGCACATAATTCCGCCATTGAGGCGCTATCGCCATCCACTTCGCTGTAGGACTGCTCAAAGGTTAACGAGGCAGAGAAGGGAATTTGTTGCTCCAGCTGCAACTCCGACATCAGGAAGGCCTGCATAATCATCATTCCCTTAGCGTGGATATTCCCGCCAAGTTCGGCCTTGCGCTCAATATCGTTAAATTCGCCATCGCCGATATGCACAACACAGCTAATTCGCGACGGTTCGCCAAAGGCGCGCGGATGCCCGGGAAATTCAATGACGGAAAGCGCATTGATTTGTCCAACGCGTTCGCCTTCGGTTTCAATCAGGATCTGCTCTTGCAGAATCTCATCCTGCATCCGTTCCGCCAGAAAGCCTTCTCGCCATTCGCGTCGGGCAAGCATCAGGCTGAGCGCTTCTGCGCCGCAGGTATCGCCTTCGCATAAAGGCGACGCCTCCTTAAACTGGCGGGCTATCCACAGTGGGCAAAGAGGCAGCGTATCCTGTTCGCCGGTATAGCGCACAGCCTCGCGTATCAGAACGGGCCAGGCGTCCGGTGCCGGAGGGGGCAAATTATCGCGTAAAGCGATACGCGTCACCCATTGACACCACAGGGTCATAGCTTCTGCGTCCGCTATCTGTAAATTGTCTTCAAATTCACTGTAGATAGCCTGTTCCGCGAGCTCCGGTTCCATCTCCTGAAAATCAGCCAGTGATTCACGTTCGCCAACCAGAATCACCTTTAGTTTGAGCGGCATGGATGGCACGGAGACCGGTAATGGACGCGACTCGTCAAAGGCCACCCAGTCAAAACGCTCGCGGCTAACGATGGCTTTCAGACGCATCCACAGTAACGGCTGCGCCAGAAGGGTTCGTAAGGAAATAATCAGCACGCCGCCGTTCGCCTGATGAACCAGTCCCGGCTGCAGGGTAATGTCGCCGTTATACTGCCGCAGGCAACCAAAGAGCTGTTCGGCTTCGACCCAGTCCGCGCTGACGACTTGTGTGACGGTGGCAAAGTTGTCTTGCGCATTCTGCGCGGCGCGGTAATGAACAGTATGCCCGGAAACGTCATAATGTCCGCCGGTTAATTGTCCGGCATCGGTTTGCAGAGCGCGGACGGCATCTGAAAGTAAAGTGAGATACTCTTGCTCTTCAGGCGCTTTAGTCAGCATAAAAGAGGATGAGCTCCACGGCTGTATAAGTTGCTCAAGCGCAAATTGCAGTCGTGGCTGAGTATCACTGAGTAAAGTGTCGTTTTCGTCAGTCGCGTGTGGCTGTGCAAATATCTCCTGATAGCTTTCGCTATCCGGAACCAGATCACGCCATGCAAGTTTCGTAATGGTCAAAGTTGAGGTTTTTTAGTCTGTTGTAAAAGGGGGGATTATAGCCTAACCCGTCACGCTGCACACGCGGAAAGCGAATGCAAAGTAATATGAAGACGTGTAACCATTCACAGGTTCGAGATTCTTTTCTTCAGATGGCTAAAAAACTGATATTCTGATAACAGTTACACGGTAACATTGGGATCACAATGAAATATCAACAACTTGAAAATCTTGAAAGCGGTTGGAAATGGAAATATCTGGTGAAAAAGCACCGCGAAGGGGAGTTGATCACCCGCTACGTGGAAGCCAGTGCTGCCCAGGAAGCCGTCAATTTGTTGTTGGCCCTCGAAAATGAACCGGTGCGGGTAAATGTCTGGATAGACAGGCATATGAATCCTGCCTTGCTTAATCGGATGAAACAAACCATTCGGGCAAGACGCAAACGACACTTCAATGCGGAACATCAGCATACGCGCAAAAAATCTATCGATTTAGAGTTTATGGTCTGGCAGCGTCTGGCGGGCCTTGCGCAGCGACGCGGTAAAACATTATCCGAAACGATAGTGCAACTGATAGAAGACGCGGAGCATAAAGAGAAATATGCCACGCAAATGACCACGTTAAAGCAGGACTTACAGGCGTTATTAGGCAAGAAGTAACGCTGAAAGGCGTTGTCATCCAGACCAGAGCAAAAAACCCCGCGACGCGGGGTTTTTTATCAGACGGAAACTTAAGCCTGCGGCTGAGTTACCACGTCTTTAACGCCTTTAACTTCGATCTCTACGCGACGATCCGGAGCCAGGCAATCGATCAGGGCAGCGCGAGGTTTCACGTTGTCACAGGTGTTGCCGGTAACCGGGTTAGATTCGCCCATACCACGTGCGGAGATTTTGTCAGACGGAATACCTTTGGAGATCAGGTAATCAACAACAGACTGAGCACGTTTCTCGGACAGACCCTGGTTGTAAGCGTCAGAACCGATACGGTCAGTGAAGCCCAGAACGACAACGGAACCGTCTTTCGGATCCAGGTTGCTCAGCTGGCTGTACAGCTGATCCAGAGCCTGCTGGCCTTCCGGCTTCAGGGTAGATTTGTTGAAGTTGAACAGTACGTCAGACTTCAGAGTGAAGTGCTTGGTCTGTACTTCCGGAGCCGGTGCCGGTGCCGGAGCTACTACCGGAGCAGCTTCTTGCTGGCCGAAACGGTAGGAAACACCTACGCTCAGCAGGCCGTTGTCCGGACGGGTGCCGATGGTGTTGGCATCACCGATGTTGTTAGTCCACTGGTATTCCAGACGGGTTGCGATTTCAGGGGTGATAGCATACTCGATACCGCCCGCGAATACCGGGGAAACGCCGGTGTCGTGGTCTTTAGTAGACGGGCCGCCAGGGACGTTAGACTTGGTGTCTGCACGCCATACCATACCACCCAGACGGGTATAAACGTCCAGATCGTCAGTGATTGGATAACCCAGTTTAGCGGTCAACTGAACGCCCTGAGCTTTATAAGCGCCATTGATGTTGTCGCCTTTGTACGGCATACGGCCTAACCAGTCGTAGCCCATTTCAAAGCCAACGTACGGGTTAACCTGGTAACCACCAAAAGCACCTGCGCCCAGTTGGTTTTCATGAGTCGGGCCATCATTGTTAATGAAGCCGGTGTCATGGTACTGAGACCAGCCCAGTTTAGCACCAGCGTACCAGGTGTTATCTTTCGGAGCGGCCTGCGCTACGGTAGCGAAACCAGCCAGTGCCACTGCAATCGCGATAGCTGTCTTTTTCATTTTTTGCGCCTCGTTATCATCCAAAATACGCCATGAATATCTCCAACGAGATAACACGGTTAAATCCTTCACCGGGGGATCTGCTCAATAGTTACTCTACCGATATCTACGGCTTATGCTGAGCACCCCTGGCGATGTAAAGTCTACAACGTAGTTGGAAACTTACAAGTGTGAACTCCGTCAGACATGTGAAAAAAACATGACGGATATACACATCATTTAACAGTTTCAGATGATAAATCGTACAGCAAAAATTGCGGAAACCGCTTCTGACAAGCGTTCTCACAAAAAAAACGTTAGCACTCAAAGGAGATACGTTCGCGTAAAAAAAAGTCCAGGATAAATCCTAATTTTACTTAATGATACAAATTAGAGTGAATTTTTAGCCCGGAATGCTGTCTCCTGGGTAAAGCGTGCGCACGTATAGGGCGCATGATAAACCCTACCGCATTACCTACCTTCGCTGCTTCAACCAGGCTGGCATGTTCTTCTTCTGTCAGTTCTTCAGTCATCCAACCAATTACCACGCTGTAATTTCCTGTACGCAAAGCGCGGATCATCGACTCCAGCGTATGACGAGGCGCAAGCTGGCTAATTTGCATCACTTTCGTTAATGGCAAACCTGAAGACTGTACCCATTCACGGCTGAGCTTTTGCTGCGGCGTGAGCCAGAGCTGCCAGCGTGATTGTTGGCCTAACTGACGGAGTAAAGGCAAAAGCAGGAGTTGCGCCATCATGGGCTGGTCTTCGTGGTAGACAACTTCACTGACCAGTCCTGCCGCGGCATTTTCCGTAGCGGTGCGCGCAGCGTTGTGGGTAGTGGTAGGAAATGACGAAGAACGATTTGCATAACCTGAAGTGTACATAATCAATCCAGCCCTGTGAGTTACTGTATATTCATACAGTACCCCTGTGGCGATGAAAGATCAACTCTATTTTCGGAAACTGTCTCGCAATTTTTATTCTTAGTGGCGTCAAAAATAAAAATCATCTTGCTCGCGGAGTATAAGTTGCCTATTTTCGTCATTAACGGATCCGTTACTGCAAATCATTCTTTTACTTTATGATTTAAAAGGAATTTTATGAGAGCACTCTCTTATGACAGGATCTATAAATCGCAAGAATATTTGGCCTCTTTGGGGACGATCCAGTATCGATCTTTATTCGGTAGCTATAGTCTGACCGTGGAGGATACCGTCTTTGCGATGGTGGCTAATGGCGAGCTTTATCTCCGCGCCTGTGAAGAAAGCGTACCCTACTGTGTGAAGCATCCTCCCGCCTGGCTCATGTTTATGAAATGTGGACGTCCCGTTATGCTCAACTATTACCGGGTGGATGAAAGCCTGTGGCGCGATCAGCAGCAGCTGGTACGTTTATCGAAGTATTCTCTTGACGCGGCAATGAAGGAAAAACACAGCCGTATTTTACAGCACAGACTCAAAGATCTCCCCAATATGACCTTCCATCTGGAAACATTGCTCAATGAGTCAGGGATAAAGGACGAAAATATGTTACGCATACTGGGCGCGAAAATGTGCTGGCTAAGGTTGCGACAAAGCAATCCCTTGCTGACGGTGAAAGTTTTGTATGCCCTGGAAGGCGCAATTGTCGGCGTACATGAAGCGGCGCTCCCGGCGAGTCGTCGCCAGGAGCTTGCCGACTGGGCTCATTCGCTTACGGCTGGGTAATTAATGTAGAAGTCGGCGGTGAAATTTGCCGTTGCAAGCGTCCAATCTCGGGCAGTAAGGCAATGAGCAAACCAATTTGTTGAACAACCAGAGGTTCTTTGCTGTCCGGACGTGTTTCCAGCGACTGAACTCGCTGCTTTAAACCCTCCAGCGCCTGGTGTACGCGCTGTTCGTCTTCAGGTTGATGATGGAGCGCATCATCAACGTAGCAGACCGCGTCATCCAGAAGCCCCAACACGTCCGGATTACTGAGCTTTTCGCGGTGCGCGCCGAGGGCGGAGATATAGCTGGTAAAAGTGTGATTGAGGCAAAGCAGCCTGAACGCCGCCTCCCGGGTTTCAGCCGTGACGTCGGGTTCGCTCGACATATTAGAAACCACGGATGCCAGTTCTGCATCGCGGTTGTGCGCGTCGCGTCTGGCAATGCGATAGGCCAGGCGGTTATCCCGTCCCTGGTGATATTGCTCAAGGATCGCATCAAGGTAGCGGCAATTAGCATCGGTGGCGCGCTGGAGTACCCGGGGAAGGTTGCGAAAGCGCCAGTCCGGCCAAATAAAGCTGACCGCAGCCCAGGCGATAGCGCAGCCAATTAACGTGTCGACGACGCGCGGTAACGCTACCTCAAAGCCTTCGCCCAGGAGGTTAAAGCAGAGTAATACCAGCAGGGTGATGAACATCGTCGCATGGGCATACTGCACATTACGGAATGCGAAGAAAAGCACGCCGGTAATCACCAGCAGAACTAACTGTCCTTCAAGCGAAGGGACAAACCATAAAATCGGCAGGCCGATCGCAACGCCTACCAACGTGCCGATAATCCTGAGCGCAAGGCGATGGCGGGTCGCGTTATAGTTAGGCTGACAAACGAACAGGCTGGTGAGCAATATCCAGTACCCGTGGCGCATCCCGGTAATTTGGATGAGAGCATAACCGATGCACAATACCAGTGACATGCGTACCGCATGGCGAAAGAGAGCGGACTCCGGGGTAAAATTACGGCTCAGACGCAGCCAGATGTCGCTAAACCCGTGCAGGCTATCATCAGCCAACTGGTTTTCTGACTCATTGCGCGGCATTGCCTGGGCCTGCTCCGACTCGATCGTCGCCAGTTGCGCATCAATGGCGCGTAGGTTGGTTAATAAGAATCCAAGCGTATTTAACAGCTCTAAAGAAGCGCCGCTGGCGCGCATACGTTCAAGCGCGGCGTCAATGTGGGTAAAGACGCGTTCAAAACGCGGATCATGCTGGTACGGCGTACGCAGTAAGATACAGCGCGCCAGCTGCGTACAGGCCTGCGCCTGCATCGACATCAGACGCTGAAAGCGGAACATGACGTCGCTATGGCGAAAATAATCGCGCAGCGTCTGGTATTGAATATGCGAAGAACTGGCGCGTTCATGAATATCCTGCGCCACAAAATAGTAATGGAGGGTGCGGCGCGTACCGCGTTGACCGCGATCGCCGCGCAGTCGAGTCAACAACGACACTTTCGTTTGGTTCAGCGTCGCCATTAACTGCCCGTTCGCTAACGCTAAATCATAGAGCGGCGCCTGGCTTTCATCTTCAATATCAGGATCAAACAGACGTGATTTCAGTTCCAGATAGTGCGCCAACTGTTCGTAACTGCGTGCCAGATTATCCTGCAACGGGCGGATCGGAAATAGCAGATGCCCGGTTAGCGTCAGTAGGTTATACCATACTGCGCCTGCTAGCAGGAGCAGTGGTTGCTGATACCAGTGCGCATATAAAGAGGTACCCAGCATCGTATAGATGGCAATGAGTAACGCGCCGAACGCGATGGTGGCATAGCGTTGCCCTAGTCCTCCCAACAGAATAAATCCGCTGGTGGATAACGTTAAGCCCAACGCAAATAGCCACGGCCAGGGAAAGAGCAGCTCCACAGAAGCCGACGCGATAAAAAAGCAAATTAAGGTAATGATTAAATTACGCAAGCGTCCGGCAAGGCGGTCGTCGAGATCGGTTAGCGCCGCGGCAACCATACCGAGCGTGAGCGGGATGGTCAGTTTGACGTCGCCCAGCCACCAGGGCAGGGCGGTGGTGCCGCACAGAGCGATAAAAATGCGGATGTAATACAGCCAGGTACTGTTCCAGGTATAACGGCGAATCAACGGACTTAACATAAAGGCTATTTGTCCCGATCATTCAAAACGGCGGCGCGCGTTAGCTTCTCGCGCGGCGCGAGCGGTTTCTACAGAGACGACGCGGCGACCGACAGGCCAAAGCGCAATCGCGGCAATTTTAAAGTTCGCAATACCGACAGGTATCCCGATGATAGTGACACACTGCGCGATACCGGAGGCAATGTGCATCAGGCATAGCCACCAGCCGAAAAAAAGTAACCAGAAAATATTCAGCAAGGTACCGCCAGTATTCATTAATACGCTTTTCGCCGCCGGATTAAGTTCGTCAACGTGAATGGCTTCATTACCGTAAGGGAACAGGGACAGTTTGGTTATCTCCCAGCAGGAGCGGGTCAACGGCAGGGTAAAAATAAGCACAATACTGACCAGCGTCGCCAGCAGCCAGGCCAGCGTAGTGGCAAAGCCGCCCAGTACAAAGTTTAAAATATTCAGAACGGTACGCATAAACCCTCAGTTCATTCCGGTTTTCTATCACTGCGGGCAATTGTAACGTTTTTTTAGACTGGAGCACGTTTTCTCTGGCGGTTACACTGATAAGCACATCTTTACGTCTGGATTCGCTGAGTCATGGAACTGAAAGCTACTTCTCTTGGAAAACGTCTGGCGCAACACCCGTATGATCGTGCCGTGATCCTCAACGCTGGGGTGAAAGTGTCTGGCGACAGGCATGAATATCTTATTCCATTCAATCAGTTATTGGCGATTCACTGTAAGCGTGGGCTGGTATGGGGCGAGCTGGAGTTTGTCCTGCCGGAGGATAAAGTCGTGCGTTTGCACGGTACCGAGTGGTCGGAAACCCAGCAATTCCATCGCTATCTGGACGCGCACTGGCGTCGCTGGAGCCAGGAGATGAGTGATGTCGCCGCGCAGGCATTACAAGAGCAATGGGCGCGTATTAGTGAGCGAACGGGCGAAAACCAATGGCTTACCCGTGAACGCGTTCGGGGGCTGGAACACGAAATTCGCCAGACGTTTGCCGCCTTGCCGCTGCCGGTCTCACGTCTGGAGGAGTTTGCTCACTGTCGCGAGATATGGCGTAAGTGTCTGGCCTGGTTACAGGATAGCGAGGGAAGTCGGCAGCAGCATAATCAGGCGTATGCTGATGCCATGCTGGAAGCGCATGCCGACTTTTTTACGCAGATAGAATCTTCTCCGCTTAATCCTTCCCAGGCCAGGGCGGTGGTTAACGGCGAATCATCGTTACTGGTACTGGCGGGCGCGGGAAGCGGTAAGACCTCGGTGCTGGTGGCGCGCGCGGGTTGGCTGTTGGCGCGCGGACAAGCAGATGCGGGGCAAATTCTTTTACTGGCGTTTGGTCGCAAGGCGGCAGAGGAGATGGATGAGCGTATCCGCGAGCGCTTACATACGGAAGAGATTACTGCCCGTACGTTCCATTCGCTGGCGCTGTATATTATTCAGCAAGGCAGTAAAAAAGCGCCGGTTGTCAGTAAGCTGGAAAGTGACGCCACCGCGCGGCATCAGCTATTTCTGCGCACCTGGCGTCAGCAGTGTAGCGAGAAAAAAGCGCAGGCCAAAGGCTGGCGTCAGTGGCTGGAAGAGGAGATGCAGTGGGCGGTGCCGGAAGGTAATTTCTGGGACGATGAGACATTACAGCGGCGTCTGGCCCCTCGCCTGGATCGTTGGGTCAGTTTGATGCGTATGCACGGCGGCGCGCAGGCAGAAATGATCGCTGGCGCGCCAGAGGAGTGCCGCGAGCTGTTTGGCAAACGCATTAAGCTGATGGCGCCGCTGCTAAAGGCCTGGAAAAGCGCGTTGAAAGCGGAAAATGCCGTTGATTTCTCCGGGCTGATCCATCAGGCAATGGTGATCCTCGAAAAAGGGCGTTTTATCAGCCCGTGGAAGCATATTCTGGTCGATGAATTTCAGGATATTTCCCCGCAACGGGCGGCGCTGTTAGAGGCGCTGCGCAAGCAGAATAGCCAGACTACGCTGTTTGCCGTTGGCGATGACTGGCAGGCGATTTACCGTTTTAGCGGGGCGCAGCTCTCCTTAACGACGGCGTTTCATCAGACGTTCGGCGAGGGCGAGCATTGCCACCTGGACACCACGTACCGCTTTAACAGTCGGATTGGCGATATTGCCAATCGCTTTGTACAGCAGAATCCGCACCAGCTTAAAAAACCGTTAAATAGTCTGACCCCAGGCGATAAAAAAGCGGTGACGTTATTGGATGAAAGCCAGTTGGACGCGTTACTGGATAAATTATCCGGCTATGCGAAGGAAGATGAACGTATCCTGGTGCTGGCGCGCTATCACCATCTGAAACCCGCGAGTCTACAAAAAGCGGCGACTCGCTGGCCGAAGTTACAGATAGACTTCATGACTATCCATGCCAGCAAAGGCCAACAGGCCGATTACGTGATTCTTGTCGGATTGCAGGAGGGTAACGACGGTTTCCCCGCCCCGGCGCGCGAATCCATTATGGAAAGTGCGCTTCTTCCTCAGGTTGAGGATTTTCCGGACGCTGAAGAGCGGCGTTTGTTATATGTGGCGTTGACGCGCGCGCGCGCGCGGGTCTGGCTGCTTTTTAATAAAGATAATCCCTCGCGCTTTGTGGAGGCGCTTAAACAGCTGGATGTGCCAGTGGCGAGGAAGCCCTAAAGCGCGGGCGGTACAGCATCCCGCCCGCGTAGCGGTTATTTCAGGCGCTCGGCCAGATAACGCGCATAATCCGGAATAAGAATATCTACAGCGTCATTAAAATGCGGGGACTGGATGATAAAGTCCGCCGTTGAGACGTTAGTGGCGACAGGGATATTCCATACGGTGGCCAGACGCAGTAGCGCTTTGACATCGGGGTCGTGCGGTACCGCGTTAAGCGGGTCCCAGAAGAAAATCAACACGTCGATTTTCCCTTCTGAAATGAGCGCGCCAACCTGCTGGTCGCCGCCCATCGGGCCGCTCAGCATCGCATTAACGTCCATACCGGTTGCGCGCTGGATCAGATTCCCCGTGGTGCCGGTTGCATAAAGAACGTGTTTTTCCAGCAACGGCTGATGGCGTTCCACCCAGTTCATTAACATCTGTTTGCAGTGGTCGTGAGCAACCAACGCGATATGTTTGCGCGTCGGCAAGGTGCGAGTCGTCAGTTCCATAATTCGATTCCGTAGTTAACCTGTCTACAGATTACTGGAAGCGCTTGATGCTGCAAGAGAAAGACAAAAAAATTGCGTGCTGGGACAACTCATATCAAGAGGGCGGCTGTTTTTCCGCCCATTGCAGAAAATGATGGCGTGTCTGCGGGTCGGCCAGTCGGAACCAATATTTCAGCCGCTGTTCTGTCAGAGTTTGTGATTGCGGCGGTACGGTATCAAGCTCTGAGACGTCGGAAAGTAATGTGCTGTCGTCTGCCATCATCGTGGCGAACTGAGGAAGCGAGGCGCGTTTCGCCGATTTATTATAACGCTCGGTCTCTATTTCATAATCGACCACTTTAGCCGTAGAAGTAATGGCCAGAATATCGAGTTTTACCGGAATGGGCATGGCGTCGCCGTCCAAAAGCGCCAGACGCGGCGCCGCGTTAAAATGCGAGGCTTCGCGCTCGTTTTCCAGCCGCGGGAGCTGGAAATTGACCTGACTTATCAGTTGGGTATCGAAACTTATCACCAGCGGCGGAGAAATATAAAGCCGCTCTTCATTACCGGGCAGGCGGATGGTTTTTTCCACCCGGAAAACGAGTTGATGCGGCCCGTTTTCCAGTTCAATGCTCTCTGCGCCGCGTAATAAAGAGCTGGATACCTTTTTGCCGTCCAGCACCAGCAGATCAACCTCATTAGACAAACGGAGCGTTGTGGCAAAAACAGTCACCGGCAAACAGAGAGCAAGGAAGGTGGCTAGCGCGCCGGTTTTCATAAGGTTCTCCTGTCCAAAGGCCGTCTGGCTAATAATGTATCGAAATTTTTCTTAGATCATGTTTACTAACATATAGACATATTTTGGCGTTTTGCTCTCATACATCGGTATGGGATGAATGGTTGCTATGTCAGGTTTGTCGTACACTTTGCAAAACAGCCAGGAGAAAGATGATGAAAGAGACCGATATTGCTGATGTTTTGACGTCCACTCGCACTATCGCGCTGGTAGGTGCGAGCGATAAACCCGATCGTCCAAGTTATCGGGTAATGAAATACCTGCTTGAACAGGGCTACCATGTGATTCCGGTTGCGCCAAAAGTCGCGGGTAAGACATTGCTGGGGCAACAGGGGTATGCCACGCTGGCGGATATTCCCGAAAAAGTCGATATGGTGGATGTTTTTCGCAACTCTGAAGCTGCATGGGGCGTCGCGCAGGAAGCTATCGCCATCGGCGCAAAAACGCTGTGGCTACAGCTTGGCGTGATCAACGAACAGGCGGCGGTACTGGCGCGGGATGCAGGCATGACCGTGGTGATGGATCGCTGCCCGGCGATTGAGATCCCTCGCCTGGGGCTGGCGAAATAAAAGTTTAAATGGCCGGATATCGCTTTCCGGCCTTTTAAATACAATCAGTTACGTAGTCGCGGCGCCTGAAGCTGCTTGCGAATGGTACGCGCCAGTTCATCCATCGATGGCTGTTCTGGATGCTCGTCCCGCATTTCGCTTCGCAACTGGGCCTCGGCCAGATAAGTATGCACTGGCTGACCATCATCATCTTCCATTACCACGTGGTACCACGGAGCGGCGCGAAGTTCGTCGTTAACCGCCAGTTCATCAGGCGACGGCTCATCAAGCGAATATTCCGGGTCGATATCGACGACCACTCCGAGGTAACCTAACAGGGAATGGCGGACCTGTTGGCCGATACCGAATTTGCTGGCTATCATAGTCACCTCCCGGGAAATAGATACCCTTTATATGAGGATACTATTCCACTTTTCAAGTTACATGACGCGACAGGCAAACCCTTTCAGATACAGCCCTTCCGGGTAGGTGGCGATCACCGGGTGATCGGCGGCCTGACGGAACTGCTCTATAAATTGTACATCACGACCGGCATCTATTGCGGCATCGGCAATGATTTTCTGAAATAAATCGCTGGTCATCAGTCCGGAGCAAGAGAATGTCAGCAGTATGCCGCCCGGATTGAGCAGTTGAATCGCTAACATGTTAATGTCTTTATAGCCCCGGCAGGCACCCATTAACTGGCTTTTATTTTCGACGAATTTGGGCGGGTCCATGATGATGACGTCGAATTTTTCGCCGTGTTCACGGTAAGCGCGCAGCAACTTAAACACGTCATCGCGCACGAATTCGGCTTTGCTCAAGTCCAGTTGGTTCAGTTCAACGTTTTGCCTGGCGATATCCAGCGCATCCTGTGAGGTATCCACGCTGACAACCTGGCGACAACCGCCCATTAATGCCGACACGGCAAAACCGCCGGTATAAGAGAAGCAGTTCAGTACCCGCTGATTTTCCACGTAGCGGCGCGTCGCCAGACGACTGTCGCGCTGATCAAGATAATAACCGGTTTTGTGGCCGCCCTGGATATCGACCAGCAATTTCATACCGTGTTCTTCAATTGGCAGAAGCGCAGGCGGCAGTTCGCCAGTGACCGGGCCTTGCGTCAGCGCCATCCCTTCTTTTTTCCGCACGGCGACGTCGCTGCGATCGTAAATAGCGCAATCCGGATAGCATGTTTGCAGCGCGCTAATTAATGCGGCGCGTTGATATTCGGCCCCGGCGCTGAGCAGTTGCAGCACCAAAAAATGGCCAAAACGATCGATAGTGACGCCAGGCAGGCCATCGGACTCACCGGCGATCAGACGATAGCTATCCAGGCCGTCTTTTTTCGCCAGCCAGTCGCGCCACTGCTGCGCCTGGCGCAGGCGGCGGGTGAAAAACGCAATATCAATGGATTCTGCTTTATCAAATGTCCAGACGCGCGCGCGGATCTGGGATGCTGGCGACCAGGCGCCGCGTGCTAACCACTTTCCCTGATGGTCGACGATATCGATAGTTTCACCGAGGTTGGCTTTGCCTTCCAGGCGGGAGACGGCGCCGGAAAAGACCCATGGGTGGCGGCGGAGTAAAGATTTTTCTCGCCCTTTGCTGAGGACTAAACGGGGATATTGCGGAAATGTAGATTCAGTCATGCGGAGTAACCTCTCACAAACAGTGACGCGAGCCGGATGATAGCTCCAGCCAGGGACCGTGAAAACGAAATGGCGCGTAGGGTAGCACAGATGAGAGAGGCAATCACCAGCGTATGGCGGTGAGCGTTTCTGCACAAAATAGAATCGTAAAGGCACAGTTTCTTCAGTGGGCGCTTTTTATAGTGTTATTTCTTTACATGAAGAAGGAAATACAATGAAAACAGTCTTCTCTTTGACCGCAGCCGCAATGATGGCATTGAGTGGCGGCGTATCTGCCGCGTCGGCGTTTAGCCTCAGTAGCGCGGATATTCCGGCGGATTTTCGTTTAACGCAACAGCATGTCTTTAAAGGATTTGGTTGTAGCGGAGAAAATATTTCGCCGCAGCTGAGCTGGCGCAATCCGCCTGCCGGAACCAAAAGCTACGCTATTACCGTCTTCGATCCTGATGCGCCCACCGGAAGCGGCTGGTGGCACTGGACGATGGTGAATATTCCTGCGCAGATTCACGACCTGCCGACGGGGGCTGATAAAAAAACGTTACCCGCTGGAGTGGTGCAGGGACGGAATGATTTCGGTTATGCTGGCTTTGGCGGCGCCTGTCCGCCGCCGGGCGATAAGCCTCATCGCTATCAGTTTACTGTGTGGGCGCTGAATACGGCAACACTGCCGCTCGACAGTGAGTCGAGTGGCGCGTTGGTAGGGTTTATGCTTAACGCGCATGTGATTGCGAAAGCACAATTCACGGCCACATACGGAAGATAAAATAGAGGACGGCACGGTGCAGGAGATGCATATTCGACATCAGGATCTTACGACGGCAGAGGTGCGTTCCAGTCATCTGCATCGTTTGCATCGTGTTACGCTTTTTTCCGCCGCTATCTGCCATATTACGCAGGGCAGTAAAGTCATCATTCAGGATGATAGCCGCCTTGTCGCCGGGCCGGGCGAGTTGATTATTATTCCGGCGAACACGCCGCTGGAGATTATTAATCAGCCTGCGCAGAACGGTTTTCGCTCCGACCTGTTGTTACTTTCACCGGAGATTATTGCTCGCTTTAAAACGATGTACGTTCAGGATTATCCACCGGCAAACCTGACATCGCTGTGTACGCCGATGAGCCGTAGCCTGACATTTATGTGGGAGAACGTGTTGGATGCTGTGCGCCAGGGTTTACCCGTTGGGCTACAGGAACATCAGGCGATGGGGTTACTGTTAGCGCTTTTACATGATGGCGCGGCGGGACCGCTGCTTATTGAACGGCGTTACACCCTCACGGAGCAGGTGCGGCAACTGATTATGCTCTCGCCTGCTAAGCTATGGACAGCCCAGGAGATAGCCCGCCGTCTTGCTATAGGAACATCGACGCTGCGTCGGCGTTTGCAGCGTGAATCGCAGAGTTATCGACAAATTGTTGAAGAGGTGCGCATGTCCTGCGCGCTTTCTCAACTGCAATCGACGACGCTGCCGATCGGCGAAATAGCGCTACGGTGCGGCTACCTGTCGGGGTCGAGATTTACGGCCAGATTCCGCCAACATTATGGGTGTCTGCCCAGTCAGGTACGTTAAGTATGTCCTGTATGAGCCTCCACCACTGATTATGAAAGGAGAACCATCATGTCGAACGTCTGCATTATCGCCTGGGTTTATGGTCGCGTTCAGGGCGTCGGGTTTCGCTATACCACGCAGCATGAGGCGCAGCGGCTGGGGTTAACCGGCTATGCGAAGAATATGGATGACGGAAGCGTAGAAGTGGTGGCCTGTGGCGACGCGGCGCAGGTGGAAAAACTCATCAAGTGGCTGAAAGAGGGCGGGCCGCGCTCTGCTCGTGTGGACAAAATCCTCACTGAACCGCACAGCCCTCGCGAGACGCTAACAGGCTTTAGTATTCGGTATTAAATACACTTTACCGGTTTGGGCAGACCGGCGATTTTGGTCGCTTGCTTTGCCGGGCCTTTCGGGAACAGACGATACAGATAGCGGCTGTTGCCTTTTTCTTCGCCGAACTTATTCGCCATCGCTTTTACCAGCATTCGGATGGCGGGAGAGGTGTTAAACTCCAGGTAAAATTCGCGCACGAAGCGCACGACTTCCCAGTGTTCCGCAGAGAGCTCAATGCCTTCATTGGCGGCGATAGCGACTGCCAGCGCTTCACTCCACTGCGTCGTCTCTTTCAGATAGCCTTCGCTATCAGTACTGATTTCTTTACCTTCAAAGATCAACATAACGTTTCACTGCGTAATCAACACGGACGGCAGTGTAGCAAAAAATAAAGCCCTGCATAAGCAGGGCTGGAAGAGGGGAATGTCGATTAGTCGCGGCTGGCGAAGCCCAGAATGCTGAGCAGGCTGACAAAGATGTTGTACAGCGAAACGTACAGACTGACGGTCGCACGAATATAGTTGGTTTCACCGCCGTGAATGATGTTACTGGTTTCATACAGGATAGCGCCCGAGGAAATCAGGATAAACACCGCGCTAATCGCCAGGTGCAATGCAGGCAGTTGCAGGAAAATATTCGCCACCATACCAATCAGCACGACGACGATCCCGGCCATTAACATACCGCCCAGGAAAGACATATCCTTACGGGTGGTCAGAACGTAAGCGGAGCAGCAGAAAAATACTAACGCGGTCCCACCCAGCGCCAGGCCAATGACATCGCCCATGCCTGCTGACAGATAGGCGTTAAGAATCGGGCCCAGGATATAGCCGAGGAAGCCGGTAAACGCAAAAGCAGACAGGATACCGACCGGCTTATTGGCGGTTTTATAGGTCAGGAACATCAGCCCATACATACCGACCAGCGTCAGAATCAGGCCGGGGGAGGGCAGCATCAGTACCGTACTGGCTGTCGCGGTAATTGCGGAGAAAGCCAGCGTCAGGCTCAACAGAAAATAGGTGTTGCGCAGTACTTTGTGCGTACTCAGTAGCGAGCTACGATCACGCGATGATGTAATGATACGATCCATTAGTCACTCTCTTATGACAGATGTAATTAATAAAGGAGAATAATAAAAACAGTCACTGTCACCCAGTGGTTTTACCCATCTTTACGCATTCGTTTACGTTTAGTTTCCTTAAGAGATTTCAGGTGATTACCGTCGTTAAAACGGTCTGCTCATGCCTGGCGCTACGCCATAAAACAGGCGGCAGCGCCAACCACGCGTTACCGATAAAAAATTGATAATCACAGCGGTAAAACAGTGGGGACGATCAACACGTATTAAGCCAGTTTTTGTGTTGAAGAAATGGTCAATGTGCCGCTATTTCAGTCAATTAACGAAATTTTGCCTGTTTTTCACGCAAACGAACACATTCGGTCTTTACATGACGCACCGGGATGTTTATAGTGCGCCTCATTCCGGAAGTGTGGCCGAGCGGTTGAAGGCACCGGTCTTGAAAACCGGCGACCCGAAAGGGTTCCAGAGTTCGAATCTCTGCGCTTCCGCCAGATTAAACAAGGGGTTACCGAAAGGTAACCCCTTTGTTTTTTGGCGCTTAGAATATAGTTAGAAAATACTGCTAGAACATTTCCCGAAAAAACGGACTACGCGGGTTTTTAGTTTCTTTTCGTTTCCCGATGTGTCTATTTATTGAAGATGTAGACCATTCTGGGAGGTGAAGGATGCCCCATCTCTTTCAGAATAATGTTGGTATATTCGACAACAGGGCCTCTTGGATGATTTTCTTCTTTATCCTGAAGATGGGTCAGTGCATGTACAACTTCATGAATAAATGAACGTTTTGTGTCAAAAAGTTGTGGTCCTTCGTTACTTTCATAATGTTCGGTATATGAATCATCAGAATCGTCCAGATTGAGACAAATAACTTTCCTGCCTTCTGAAAGTTTGAAGTGTTCCTGAGCCACGGTAGTTTCAAAGGCTTCGCCTGCCCCCAGTAGCCAGCGCTGCTCCACATCATGTAGTTCTTTTTCATATGCGTAATTCATCAGTCTGCGGAATGTTTCGCTTTGGGTATACGCATTTTGAAGTACGGAGGATAGTTCATCGTAGCATTCGTCATAAGTGTCGTCATCAATTTCTGTATCAGGGTCTATTCCACCCGCGCCTGAGATAAGGTACTCCACCACACACTCTGGCTCCAGACGGAATTCACTGTTTATGGCAAGGCTGTCATGAGCAAGGCGTAGCCGTGAGGGGTTTGGTGCATGTTCGGGAATATCGGGGAAAACAGGTGTATCTGCGGTATTTAATCCATATGTGGATACTCCGCTTTGAGGTATTAATCTGTAGGTGACCGGAAGCATAACTTCTTATTTCCTGACTACAATTATGAATTATTTAAATTAAACAATAATAGTGTTTTTAGTTAATGTGCCACATACAGATAACGCTATGATTCAGACAAAGCCAACAAGTAATACGCTGAAAATGTTATTTATAATGAAACTTAGGGGCGGGGTTTATTTAATAAAACAAGGGGGCCTCTGTTTGAATACTTCTTGTTTATAAAATCCCTTTATCTCGACTAAAATATCGGATGGGGGAAAAGAGTTCTATCATTGTAATCCGGGAGTGGAGTAGGGGTATGTTGACTACCTGTCAGATCGGCTCCTGTTAATGCTTTCGCTAAAGTTAGAGCTATCTTATCTAATTTTGCACCATTTAGTTTGGTGTCAGTTAAGTCTGAGCCGAATAGAATTGCAGCGGTTAAGTTTACACCGGACATGTTAGCGCAAGTCAGGTCTGCGTGAGTCAGGTTTGCTTTAGTCATGTTTGAACCCATTAGATTTACAGAGTGTAGATTTGCACAACACAAAATTGCACCGACTAAATTTACATTAGAAAGAGTTGTTTCACGGAAATCTGCATCAGAAGCATCTATTTCTGACAAATCTTCCCCCTGGAAATCTTTATAAGCCAGGTTTACTCCGCGCAGGTTCAGAAAACCATCCTCGGTTATAAGTGAATCAGGCTGTTGTATATTATGTTTACTCATCAGCTTTAACATTCGACATACATTCCAAAATCTCTCGCTATCAACTTTATCCATTACAGTTTTTCCATTTTTGTTCACTTCAATAATGACCATGGGATCCGTATTTTCGGATGCTGCTCCACATGACAGACATATAGTACACCCGTTGACATCCTCCAGAAATATTTTATTACCATCGAAGAAAGCATCTTTATTTACATATAATAATGATGTGGTCAGTTTTCCAATTACCTCCCGAAAGCATCTTTCATTGCTTCTTCTTATTCCACCACAGGTAAAAAAATTGACAAGCCACTCCAGTATACCGCGTGGTGAAGTTGCACTTTTCATTGCTTCTTTCGTACCGGTACCGGCCGCATGCAAATATCTTAATATATTTTCTGGGGACGCGTTAGTTATTGGCATTTTGATTCCTTCTTATAGATGTGAGTCGATTCCTTATAGGTGTGAGTCAAGTCACATTTATACAAGGAATAATAAAAAAGGATATAAGGTGATTTTTGTATTTAGAGCTTTGGTTGAGTATGAGTAGGTGTCAGGCACCTGACAAGAGGCGATGATTTCTGCCATAACGGTGAAAGAGTACTGTCGGGGTCGTTACAATCACCAGCTTAGATATAGAACGCGCTGGCTGTGCCTGTGAGCCAGTCATATGATGTTGTAAAAAATCAGGCTGACGTTAATAAAACACGCCAGCCTGAAGTCATATTCAGTTCACCAGGAACTGATGAAACATACATGACCAGATATACCCTCAGTTCTGATATGGTTGTTATAGTTTTCTGTAAAAAATTAACAACCACATACTTGACACCAAAAATCTGGTATCTCTATATCTGATGGCCAGTTGTCACACCAGCGTGGGCGAATCAATGCTTCGGGGTCTGGTGGCCAGTCACGGGAGGCGTGTTTTGTATTATCTGGTGGTGGGGGGGAATCACTGGCAGCCATCGCCGATGCCGAAAAGGCTGTAGCCGACAACACCAGAAGCAATGGTAAAAATATACGATGTCTCATAATATCACCCATGAATAATCAGATTATCCTTGCTATTGACTTCCTTCATTTCCAGCATAGCTTACGCTTCATCATCATTGAATAAACAATTAAGTTTGTTGAGCGAAAATTTACTTAAAGAAAAAATAATAAGTACCAATATTTTTTGCAGCATTTCAACTTATAGCAGAATAAATGTGCGTAGATGGCGTAAAAACCTGATGAGCAGGAATACTTACACACTAAAAATGCTCCCGCAAACAGAGCAAAATGAGAAAGAGGAACGTTTGCCCCTTACATTTCCACCAAAGATTCTGGTTTTATCTCTTGTAAAGGGCATACGTATCGCGTTTTATCTCATTAAGAAAGTATGTTGACGTATTAAATTATGCATAATGCTCTTTCAATTGCTTCACGTTTGAAATGAATAATTCAAAACCAGTGAGCGCCTCTTCTTCGGTACTGGTTTGCGGCAAGCGATAAAGCGCCACTAAAGCAGTATTGTCTGCGTCAGCGCCGATAGTGACGGCGCTGGCGTAGTTAAGACGTAAAAAATGCTGCAAAGTCAGAGTGTCGTCAGGCAATGGCATAAAGGGACAGCACATTTCCAGTGTATGATCGGATTCATTAAAATAAACCTGCATCCCATCATCAATGATGAGCAGTGGCTCATCTTCTGGCGCATCCAGGCCTAACGCGGCATATAAACGATTTAATAGACTTTCCATATAGTTACCTCAAGACTCAAGATGTGATTAATGAAGAAATGCCTTTTACTGACTGCCAAATATTTTCATCCCCAATTCGTTTTTGATAGGAAAGATTGAGCACTTCTGGCGATAAATTTTTCAGTACTTTGTTCCCCGCCCCGCCCGTATTTTGTTTCTGAATCTCCAGGTTGCCACTATTCAGTAATACTTTTTGGAAAATTTTCTGTCCACCGCTATCCGGAAGACTGCCAGGCGCATTTAACATATGGGTCTGATGGAAAGAAATGATCTCTCGCTTGATTTCTGAATCCATCATCCCTGTACGATCTTTGCCGCTTTTACAATTCCAGGCGGGCACCGCGTCAATTTCATGGGCTAACATGGCAAGGCGTTGTGCGAGTTTATAGGGTTCGCCGCCATCTTTATGATGTTGGTTATTTTTCCAGATATCCTTAATCTGGCGTGCTAATGTATTGACGACCTCATAATTATCCGGGTATTGCGCCAGCCATTCGCCAACCCAGCCACCTGGTCTGGCTTCAGGGCGTAAATCATTGCCTAATAACTGATGTAGCGCTTCGGCATTATATCTATCAGATGCCTTAAGGCCAAAGCCGAGCTTGAGCGTCAGCTCATTAACACCCATATTAAATGCGGCGACGTCCGGTTTTATTTTTACCGTCTGTAGATCGCCATCTTTATTGCGGATTTTTAAATGAATCATTTTTCCCGGCTGGGTCAACGATTGCCATGCGCGCATTTGATCCTCGACCATCGTTCCCTCTTTGCCGAAAATATTCGACGCGGTGAGTAACCCGACGGATACCAGTTTCAGGCTTACCGCTTCGCCCGCTAAGGCTCTGTTAAGCAACTCAGGTTTACTAAAAAGTGCCGCAGTTAATACTTCTTTGGCTTTGTTTTCAGCGCCGACCTGACGCAGAAGCGGATCTTTTTCATGATAGGGGGAAAGCACGCCATGACGTATCCCGCAAAAAAGCGTTTTATCTTTACCGTCCTCATGCACACTCACCGTGGACATCCACAAATTATTGGCGTGATGAATATTCCTGGTATCCCAACTGCATACGCCCTTTCCCTGATAAGCACTGGGAAAGATATCTTTTGCGCCGATTTTCATCTCTGCGGCAGGGAGCTGCGTGTTGGTATAGTGATGCCCGTTATGCGTGAGTGTATGTTTTATGGTTTGCCAGGGCTGGTTATTAAGCTGCTTGACCTGAGCATCTCTAAACGCTACAGCCGCAAAGCGATGAGCTTCTTTTGCAGGTAAGCCATCCTGCTGCTGAGTGCGTGCTGCAATAAGTTCGATAAGATTTTTCTTCAATGCTTTTGCCGCGGCTTCTTCTTGTTTTGTTGCTGGCCGGTCCGCTTTAACTTTGGCTAACTCCATTTGGTTTGCCATTGACGTTAGAACCGGGTCTTGTTTACCCAGAACGGTTGCCGCGACGTTGAGAAGATCGCGCTGTAAGTTATAGAGGTCATGCAGAGAGTGGTTAGACGTCTTCTGATGCTGTAGATAATTCCCCCATGTCGCGCCAGGTTCTCGCAGGACAATAATTTCCGGGCGAGCGGCGGGTGCTTTAGCCGGCGCTTTGCCCTGGCCTGATAGAATCTGCATTCCATTGTATAAGGTTTTTTGTAGGCTTTTAAAAGCCTCCTGGGTTTTTAGTGAAGCTGAGTGATAGAAGCTCTGTATTTGCATAGCGTTTTTAATATTCCTGAATAGGGGAGTGGGAACATTCAACAGGGTTAACAACCCTTTAAAAGGATGTGACTTTTATGCGCCAGGAACTTTAAAAAAATGTCCTTTTTAATGAGGAAACGCTTCTGATCAGGCGGGGAGGCATCCTGACGTCCATACGTAGTGGCGATCATGGGGGGAGATCGGTACACCAAATGTTCATAAAATCTACAAACTTCACAATTTAGGGCACAACTTTTATTGAAAAACCACCTTCTTGACTCAGATCAAATTCACCGATTTACTCCTGCGTAAAGTAACGGCGTTACATCAAATGTTATACAGGTGTGTGTATGCCAGCAAAGCCCCGGACAAGTAAGACCGTGACGAAGAATATTCGTTTTTCCTATTCCATGCTTGAACAGATAGAATTCGCGTTGAAATCTGAAAAGACGCGGAATTTTTCAGCATGGGTAAAAGAGGCCTGTCGGGAAAAGTTATGTAACACGGGACATAAGCTGTAGTTGTCGTTTTATGTGAGAGGAGGCGGCCATTTTGAAAAGAACAACGTGCTTATATACCTCCTGGGTTTTTGCCGCTTTTGTCTCTCTGCTGATATTTGCCTGGAGTGTCATAAACTATCCTCTCTATGAATCCATAATAATTATTGTCTTTTATATCTGGCTAATTCTGGTGCCGCTTTATCTTATTGTGTATGAGTGGCTAATAGATTGTCATTGAATTTATGGTTGCGTACTTGAAAAGTGATATTTCATATCTGTGCGGTAAGCCATTGTCGTAATAATATTATTGGTCAGGCGACGGGCGAGCGTCTGCGCATTTTGCATCGTTTTATCTTCAAAATTTTGCAGTAAGCGTTGCGCTTCTTTCGGATGCGACGCATATAATCTCAGATAGCTCTGCTCCATCTTATACTGCTGCTTAGCTGTTTGCTGTTCAAATGTTTTCCAGGCGTGTTGCACATCTGGCGCAAACGCATTGTAGTCCTGCATAACCAGCGTTTGCAACGTGCGGAATGTCCAGTAGGTAGAGTCGTTGCTCGCCCGATCGGTTCCTTTATCATCTCCGGGTTGATAATGACGCATTCCCTGATAATAGGGGAGATAGACGCTAAGAGATGGCATTCCATAGGCGATGTATTCTACGTTACCGATAGCCTGCGGTAATTTCGGTCTGACCTGTAAAATATGCGACTCCTGGGTACGAAAAACGGATATAGGTCGCCATGGTTCTTGTGGATTATGACTGGCATAAGGGTCGTGCGACGTTCCCTGATAGTGATTGCGTAACGCGTTTTTTACTGCCGCCACGCTAATTTTCGTTATTGGCGTTAAAAAAACAGGAAATGTTTCCCCTTCGCTAACGACCGTATCCAGATGCGGATTAAACTGATGTTGTAGCGTCCAGACGCGCGGATAATTATAGGTGGTATCGTTTTTGTTATCCTGCGAATAGGCTTGATGAAAGTCGAATTCGCCGCGGGCCGGATCATATAATCCCTGCTTTTTCGCAAAGCTTACTAACGTTGGTGACGCCATATAATTCGCATTATCATTCGGATCGTAATGCCGTAAACGTCCCTGATTGGCGGAAACGAAATAGCTATCTGCCGGAAGTCGTACTGCCAGCCATTGATGGCCGCTTCCCGTCTCCAGATACCATATCTCTTTGCTATCAATAAACGCGACGCCGAAACCTTCGCCCGCGCCTTTTTGTTCAATAATGTCTCCCAGTAATTTGGCGCCCTGACGCGCCGATTGCGCCACTGGCAGGATCACGGACTCAATGGCGTCTTCCGTGATTCCCGTTTTTGTCACGTAAGGATCGGCAGCCAGCGCCGCTCTGCCGTTATAAATGGTTTCCGTTGCGCTCATTCCGACGCCCGCCGAATTGAAACCGGCTTCACCCATGGCGTTATCGTTAGTATCAAAGTCATGAATCGCCGTATAGCGCATCGCTGTCTCCGGAAGCGGCCAGCTAAAATTGTTCCGATGTGCTTTATACTCGCCTTGTTGATGAAACGCGACGGGGTGAATAACCTTATGCTTGGCGTTATTTGCCGAGCCATCTTCGTTGCGCGCGATAATGAAGGAGCCGTCAGCCGAAGCCTGATTGCCTACCAAAAGGGTAGTACAGGCGATGACTTTACCCATACCCAGCAGCGTAACGGCGAATGCAAGATACTTTTTCATAAAGGTTCCCACTGAATAACGCGTTATGGGATGAATTGACCCTGGATTGGAAACCGAGAAAGTGATCGAGCCAGCAATATTCTTTGCCGGCATCCTTTATTTTCTCTTTATTGAGGTTGTATTGATAACCACAGCCCTGTGGCAGGGAAGGGGAACAGAACCTGTACTGACCTTAGCTATCAGCGCTATCAGGCAGACGAACCGAAAAGATATTATGTTCATCGGCATAGCGGTAAGATGCCGAACCACCGTGTAATAGAGCAATCGCGTTAACTAACGATAACCCCAGGCCGAAACCGGCAGTATGGCGGGCATTATCTCCTCGCCAAAAACGCCGGAAAAGCTTATCCGCATCGGCGGGGTGGCTGCCCGGATTAGCGACCCGAATTTCTGCAACGTTATCATCATAAGCGCTTTCAATACGTATCACGGCGTTTTCATCAGAATAACGGATGGCATTCGTCAGCAGGTTTGAGAGCACTCTTTGTAATAATATTTCGTCAGCCCATACCGTTCCCTGACATTGATTTATAAAACAGATGCGCTTCTCCTCGGCAAGGGGGCTAAGATAATCCAGCATATTTTCGACCAGCGCATTGAGCGAAACAGGCTGTTTTTTTACCGCTATATTCTGGTGCTCCGCGCGTGCCAGAAAGAGAATATTTTCTGTCAGTCGCGACAGTCCCTCCAGCTCTTCAATATTATCGACAAGGGCTTGTTGATACTCTTCGGCGCTGCGTTCCTGACTCAGCATCACCTGATTCTTCCCCAGTAAAATATTAACCGGCGTGCGCAGCTCATGCGCCAGATCGTCGGCAAATTGGTTCAGGCGTTCAAAATCGTCGGAAAGCTTCTGGCGCATGGTATTTAGCGCTTGTCCAAGCGGCCTGAGCTCAACGGGTAACGCCTGTTCCGCCAACGGCTGGCGAAGTGTGCCGCTATCTGTCGCCGCAGTGAGTCGGCTGAGCGACGTAATGGCCCGCAGCCCGTTTCTGATGACTAATGGACTGAGCGCCGAACAGACGAGGATCGCGATAAGGCTAATCAGCAAACTGTTACGGCGATATTGCGCCAGCATTTGCCGCCTTTCCGTCGCCAGCCTGGCGATAGTAAGGGTCAGCGGGTCATTGCCGCTTCTGGCGTTTACTCGTACCGCGGTCAGCTCCGTGCCTTGTACCGCCTGGCGAAATAAGGTTTCGTGGGTGATGTTTTTAGTCAGCGGAATCTCGTTAAAGCGTTGGTCGGGGATGCCGCTATGATTAATCGCAACATTGTGGCCTGTTGCTGAATGGATCAATAAGATGTCCTGCTTCGTATCCACCATCCGATTGAAATAGAGCGGCAGATTTTCCGGCCTGGCGCCATCCAGTAACAGTTGCTGCATTTGCGCCGCCCGATTTATTAGCGTCATATCATCCCGATACGTTAATTCTTTGCTCAGCGCGTTATAGAGCGTCCAGCTAATGCCGGTACAGGCGAGGATAAGGATGGCGATAAAAGAAATTGTCAGGCGCAGCGTCATTGATAACTTAACCATTCTGCGACGTTTCCGCCTGTAATCGATAACCCATCCCCCGGACGGTCATAATGAGCTTCTTTTCAAATGGATCGTCTACTTTGGCGCGCAGCCGACGAATCGCGACATCAACGGTGTTGGTTTCACTATCAAAGTTAATTCCCCAAACTTCGCTGGCGATCGCGGTTCGGGGCACGATTTCTCCTGCCCGGGACGCCAGTAACCAGAGGAGCAGGAATTCTTTGCGGGTCAGGGAAATCGGTTTGCCATTTCGTGACACTGATTGCTTTGTGGCATCCATGTCCAGACCATTGATCGTCAGTCGAGTAAAGGCAGGGACATGCTGTCTGAGTTGAGCTCTCACCCGGGCCAGCAGTTCGGCGAAGGAAAAAGGCTTAACAAGGTAATCATTAGCGCCCGCCTCAAGACCTTTGACGCGATCCTCAACCGAGTCGCGCGCCGTCAGGCAAATAACAGGGGACTGATGCGCAGTGCGTAACGCGCGTAAAACCTGCCATCCATCAAGCCCCGGCAGCATAATATCAAGAATAATCAATGAATAATGTTCCTGAAGGGCCAGGTGTAATCCGTCTCGTCCATCACAGGCATAATCAACCACATAGCCTGCTTCCGTGAGTCCCTGACGTACCCACTCAATGGTTTTCTGGTTATCTTCAATCAATAAAATCTTCATCAACGCAGTATGCCATAGGCTTGTTAGCGAATCCGTAAATCTCCAACAAGATGACATAATTGTCATGTCCGTGTAAGGTTAATCCTGGACGCGCCAGATATATTTTCCTGCATCAATACCGTAAAGGAGTGAAGCATGAAACGATATATACTGGCTACCGCGATAGCGTCTCTTGTTGCAGCCCCGGCAATGGCGCTGGCCGCTGGCAACAATATTCTCAGCGTACATATTCTCGATCAGCAAACAGGCAAACCGGCGCCCGGCGTGGAGGTGGTACTGGAGCAGAAAAAGGATAACGGATGGACGCAATTAAACACCGGGCATACCGACCAGGACGGACGTATTAAAGCACTGTGGCCCGAAAAAGCTGCCGCGCCGGGGGATTATCGCGTTATTTTTAAAACCGGCCAGTATTTTGAAAGTAAAAAACTGGATACGTTTTTCCCGGAGATTCCCGTCGAGTTTCATATCAGCAAAACGAATGAGCACTATCATGTGCCGCTGTTATTAAGTCAGTATGGTTATTCAACCTATCGCGGGAGCTAATTTAGAGCCTATCCCATTAGGGCTATTTTACTTGCCATTTTGGACCTGGGCAGTGCTCGCCAAAACGCGTTAGCGTTTTGAACGCCGCTAGCGGCGGCCCGAAGGGCGAGCGTAGCGAGTCAAACCTCACGTACTACGTGTACGCTCCGGTTTTTGCGCGCTGTCCGTGTCCAAACTGGCTGCGCCAATAACGCCTGGTGGGATAGGCTCTTAGATTGTATTAATCGCCGCGATTTATGGCGAGCAAACATCGCGGCGGGAATAAAAATCTTCAGCGTATCGACTCTTCTCCCACAAGCGGTGGTTATCCCGCTTGTGGGCATGAGTGACGGTTAAACAGGCGCTTCCATCTCAAGTCTGACCGGATGAAAACGGCGTTTGAAATAAATCAGGCCATGCCCATCCTGGCTAAGAATAATATTTTTGATCGCCACCAGATACACCAGATGCGTGCCAATGGTTTGTACCTCGCTGATCTCGCCTTCAAGACCGGCCAGCGCGCCGTTAAGTACCGGCTGGCCCAGCGGCCCGTTTTGCCAACATGGCTGGTGAAAACGCTCTTCCATCGCCATCCCCGTCATACCGGCAAAGTGGCGCGCCATCAGCTCCTGCTCATGGTTAAGTACATTAATGCACAGCCTGCCGTTGCCCTGAAAGACGGGGTTCATGGCGCTATTGGCATTAATACATACCATCACGGAGGGCGGCGTATCGGTGACGGAACAGACCGCTGTTGCGGTGATACCGCAGCGTCCGGCGTGACCCGCCGTGGTTACGATGTTGACCGCTGCCGCCAGACTTGCCATCGCATCGCGAAAACGCAGACGTTGTTCATCTACTTGCATGAGAACCTCCTGCCGCGTTATTTCAGCAGCTTATCCAGTTGATTGATGTCGTCGTTATTGTGCAAATGCGAAACCGTCCAGCCATTCTGATCGTATTCGGAGAGGCAGCGATCGACCATTGCCATCATCTTATCCATATTGCCGGAGCTCTGGGCCTGACGCAGACACTGCAGACGAATTTCATCCTGGCTGCCCGAGTAGTTAATCTCGTACAGCTCATGGCGACCGCCAAACTCGCTGCCGATGGCATCCCACATCAATTTAAGAATTTTGATACGTTCAACATGGTCCATTCCGTTAGAGCCGCGTACGTATTTCGCCAGGTACTGGTCGATTTGCGGATTATTCAGATCGCGGGCGCTGGAAGGCAGGTAAATCAGGCCGCTGGTAACGTTACGTTCAATAATATTTTTAATTTTCGCGTAGGCCATTGGGGCCATCACACGATAGGTTTGCAGCGCGGCGTGGTCCGGTAGCCAGGCGCCGTTTACCCACGGGGTTGCTTCAGAACACATAGAATCGCTCAATGCCCAGAACATATTGCGCCAGGCTACGACTTCGCCGAGATCGGCCTGCACGCCCCGGAACTCTACGGTACCCGTACATTCGAGCGATTTTTTCAGCAGCGCGGTAATGAAATCAAGTTTAACCGCCAGACGAACACAGGCTTGCAGTGGATACATACGGGCAAAACCGCCTTCCATCGTCCAGCGACGGCAACGATCGAAATCACGGTAAATCAACACGTTTTCCCACGGGATCAACACCTTGTCCATCACCAGAATGGCATCGTTTTCATCAAAGCGGCTGGAGAGTGGATAATCAAACGGCGAGCCCGTCGCGCCCGCGACCATTTCATACGAGGCGCGCGAAATAAGTTTTACGCCTTCGGCATCCATTGGCGCGACAAACATCAGAGCGAAATCCGGGTTTTCGCCCATCACCTGGGCTGAGCCGAAACCAATCATGTTGTAGTGAGTCAGGGCGGAGTTAGTAGCGACGACTTTCGCCCCGCTGACAATAATCCCGGCGTCCGTCTCTTTCTCCAGCTTGATATAGACGTCTTTCACTTCGTCGGCAGGTTTGTGGCGGTCAATGGGCGGGTTGACGATTGCATGGTTAAAGTACAGGCCGGTCTCCTGAATACGGGTGTACCAGTTGCGGGCGTTCTGCTCAAACTGGCCGTAGAAGGCTGGGTTAGCGCCCAGAGCGCAACCAAAGGCGGCTTTGTAATCCGGTGTGCGTCCCATCCAGCCGTAACTCAGGCGTGACCACTCGGCGATAGCATCACGCTGTTGGCGCAGATCGTCAGCGCTTTTCGCCACGCGGAAAAATTTATGCGTATAACCGCCGCTGCCGGTATCAGTATTCCAGCACAGGGTATCTTGCATCGACGGTTTATGTAATGCGTCATACAGTTGTGCGACAGAGGCTGCGGCATTGCGGAATGCCGGATGTGTTGTAACATCTTTAACGCGTTCGCCGTAAATATAAATTTCCCGCCCGTCCTGCAGGCTTTTTAAATACTCTTCGCCCGTTAACGGACGCTTGTTATCAGTACGAAAATCTTCAGGTTTCATTGCGGCCTCTTCCTCGTTAATCGGAATGCTTTGTTAATAATATGTTTCTTATTTGTTGTTTAATTGAATAGACAGAAGCGTAAACTGTGAAGAGACTTTCAGGACAACGGCGGGTACTTTTCAGATGAACGTCGAAGAAGAAGAGTAAAATGCGATCGCCGTCAACGTTGTAAGCGGGAGGGGATTCCCGTGTCGGCGGCGTGGGAAGGTAAGAATACTATGCTTCCGCTTCGCTATCAGGATGCTGGCGCCCCAGAGCAATAAGATCGTCCAGCAGCAGCATCAATTGCTGTGTTTTTTCGGGCGTGAAATCGGCCTCAATTTTTCGATAAGCCTCTTCAACTTGGCTCCGGGCACGGGCGTACAACGTTTGTCCCTGCTCCGTCAACATGACATATAACTTACGCTGATCGTTAACCGGCTTGAGTCGCAACACCAGTCCGTCTCGCTCCATGCGCGTCAATATTCCGGTCAGACTTGGACGCAAAATGCAGGTACGAAAGGCCAGCTCGTGAAAATCCATAGAGGGGCTATCGGCCAGGATTCGCACAATGCGCCATTGCTGGTCGGTCAGATTGTGGCTTTTAACGATGGGGCGGAAATAGGTCATTGCCGCTTCGCGCGCCTGAAGCAAGGCGATGGTTAATGAATCATGCATAAGCGTTTCTCTTTTGCAGAATTATTAATACCTGAATAATCGTGTTTACCGATGTGAGCTATGACATCTGTTTTATGTCCAAAGTTTAACAGAAACAAGCAGTTTTATTTAACTCTTTGATATGTATGCATTTAATAATAAATTTGTGAAAATATTGTTAATCACATCACAAATACTTTACTTCAGCTTGCTAAATGTACAGCGAAAGCATAAATCTAATCATTAATATATTAATGAAATCACAGCCCGTTAAATCGGCCTGAGGAGTTTATGTATGAAGGGTACTGTTTTCGCCGTTGCCTTAAACCATCGCAGTCAGCTTGATGCCTGGCAAGAGGCTTTCTCTCAGCCTCCCTATAATGCGCCGCCTAAAACCGCAGTGTGGTTCATCAAGCCGCGTAATACGGTGATTCGTCACGGCGAACCCATTCCTTATCCGCAGGGAGAAAAGGTACTGAGCGGCGCGACAGTGGCGCTCATTGTGGGGAAAACCGCCAGCCGGATACGCCCTGAAGCGGCGGCGGACTATATCGCCGGGTATGCGCTGGCTAACGAGGTCAGCCTGCCGGAAGAGAGCTTTTATCGCCCGGCGATTAAAGCGAAATGTCGCGATGGCTTTTGCCCGCTGGGTGAAATGGCGCCGCTGAGTGATGTGGATAACCTCACCATTATCACTGAAATCAACGGACGAGAAGCGGACCACTGGAATACTGCCGATTTACAGCGTAGCGCCGCACAACTGCTTAGCGCGTTAAGTGAGTTCGCTACGCTTAACCCTGGCGATGCGATCTTACTTGGTACGCCGCAGAATCGCGTTGCGCTGCGTCCCGGCGATCGGGTGCGTATTCTGGCGAAAGGTTTACCCGCTCTGGAAAATCCGGTTGTCGCAGAAGATGAATTCGCCCGCCACCAGACGTTTACGTGGCCGCTGTCAGCGACGGGAACGCTATTTGCGCTGGGGTTGAACTACGCCGATCACGCCAGCGAGCTGGCATTTACGCCGCCGAAAGAGCCGCTGGTATTTATCAAAGCGCCAAACACCTTTACCGAACATCACCAAACGTCGGTGCGCCCGAACAACGTCGAATATATGCACTATGAAGCCGAACTGGTCGTGGTGATTGGCAAAACGGCGCGTAAGGTGAGCGAAGCCGAAGCCATGGAGTATGTGGCCGGTTACACCGTCTGTAACGACTACGCGATCCGCGACTATCTGGAAAACTACTACCGTCCGAATCTGCGGGTAAAAAGCCGCGACGGCCTGACGCCGATAGGCCCGTGGATTGTGGATAAAGAGGCGGTTTCTGATCCGCACAACCTGACGTTACGCACCTTTGTTAACGGTGAGCTGCGCCAGGAAGGGACGACCGCCGATCTGATCTTCAGCATCCCGTTCCTGATTTCTTATCTGAGCGAATTTATGACGTTGCAACCGGGCGACATGATTGCCACCGGTACGCCGAAAGGGCTGTCCGATGTGGTGCCGGGGGATGAAGTTGTCGTGGAAGTAGAAGGCGTGGGTCGCCTGGTTAACCGAATCGTCAGTGAGGAGAGTGCAAAATGAAGAAAATAAATCATTGGATTAACGGCAAAAACGTTGCAGGTAACGACTACTTCCAGACCACTAACCCGGCGACCGGTGACGTGCTGGCGGAAGTGGCCTCCGGCGGTGAAGCAGAAGTGAACCAGGCTGTCGCGGCGGCCAAAGAGGCGTTCCCGAAGTGGGCCAACCTGCCGATGAAAGAGCGCGCGCGCCTGATGCGTCGTCTGGGTGACCTGATTGACCAGCATGTGCCGGAAATCGCGGCGATGGAAACCGCCGACACCGGTCTGCCTATTCACCAGACTAAAAACGTGCTGATCCCGCGCGCCTCGCATAACTTCGAATTCTTCGCCGAAGTGTGCCAGCAGATGAACGGCAAGACCTATCCGGTTGACGATAAAATGCTCAATTATACGCTGGTGCAGCCCGTCGGCGTCTGCGCGCTGGTGTCGCCGTGGAACGTGCCGTTTATGACCGCGACCTGGAAAGTCGCGCCGTGCCTGGCGCTGGGCAACACGGCGGTGCTCAAAATGTCCGAGCTGTCGCCGCTGACTGCCGACAGGCTGGGCGAGCTGGCGCTGGAGGCAGGAATTCCGGCAGGCGTGCTGAACGTGGTGCAGGGCTATGGCGCGACGGCGGGCGATGCGCTGGTACGCCACCATGACGTGCGTGCGGTGTCGTTTACCGGCGGGACCGCCACCGGTCGCAATATCATGAAAAATGCTGGCCTGAAAAAATACTCGATGGAGCTGGGCGGCAAATCGCCGGTGCTGATTTTTGAAGATGCCGACATTGAGCGCGCGCTGGACGCCGCGCTGTTCACCATCTTCTCGATCAACGGCGAACGCTGCACCGCCGGGTCGCGCATCTTTATCCAGCAGAGCATTTACCCTGAGTTCGTGAAGCGCTTTGCCGAACGCGCGAATCGCCTGCGTGTCGGCGATCCGACCGACCCGAACACCCAGGTCGGCGCGCTGATTAGCCAACAGCACTGGGAAAAAGTCTCCGGTTATATTCGCCTCGGCATTGAAGAAGGTGCAACGCTGCTGGCGGGCGGTGCGGAAAAACCCACTGACCTGCCTGCGCATCTGAAAGGCGGTAACTTCCTGCGCCCAACCGTGCTGGCCGATGTCGACAACCGTATGCGCGTTGCGCAGGAAGAGATCTTTGGGCCGGTCGCCTGCCTGCTGCCATTCAAAGACGAGGCGGAAGGGTTACGTTTGGCGAACGACGTCGAATACGGTCTGGCCTCTTATATCTGGACCCAGGACGTGAGCAAAGTGTTGCGCCTGGCGCGTGGGATTGAAGCCGGCATGGTCTTCGTCAACACCCAGAACGTCCGCGACCTGCGCCAGCCGTTCGGCGGCGTGAAAGCCTCCGGTACCGGGCGCGAAGGCGGCGAATATAGCTTCGAAGTGTTTGCGGAAATGAAAAACGTCTGCATCTCAATGGGCGACCATCCTATCCCAAAATGGGGAGTTTGATATGGGCAAGTTAGCGTTAGCAGCAAAAATTACCCACGTGCCGTCGATGTATCTTTCTGAACTGCCGGGAAAAAATCACGGTTGTCGTCAGGCAGCCATTGATGGGCATATTGAAATTGGCAAGCGTTGCCGCGAAATGGGCGTTGACACCATTATCGTATTCGACACCCACTGGCTGGTGAATAGCGCTTACCACATTAATTGTGCCGACCATTTCCAGGGCGTCTATACCAGCAACGAATTGCCACACTTTATTCGCGACATGACCTATGACTATGACGGCAATCCGGAGCTCGGCCACCTGATCGCCGACGAGGCAGTCAAACTGGGCGTGCGCGCTAAAGCGCATAACATCCCGAGCCTGAAGCTGGAGTATGGCACGCTGGTACCGATGCGCTACATGAACAGCGACAAGCACTTCAAAGTGGTCTCCATCTCGGCGTTCTGCACTGTGCATGATTTTGCCGACAGCCGCAGACTGGGCGAAGCCATTCTCAAGGCGATTGAGAAATATGACGGTACCGTAGCGGTATTCGCCAGTGGTTCTCTGTCGCACCGTTTTATTGACGACCAACGGGCGGAAGAGGGGATGAACAGCTACACCCGCGAGTTCGATCATCAAATGGACGAGCGTGTGGTCAAGCTGTGGCGCGAAGGAAAATTCAAGGAGTTTTGCACCATGTTGCCGGAGTACGCCGACTACTGCTACGGCGAAGGCAACATGCACGACACGGTCATGCTGCTGGGAATGCTGGGTTGGGACAAATACGACGGCAAGGTGGAGTTCATCACCGACCTGTTCGCCAGCTCCGGTACTGGCCAGGTGAACGCTGTTTTCCCGCTGCCTGTGTAAGGGGTGTTTATGCCGCACTTTATTGCTGAATGTACTGAAAATATTCGCGAGCAGGCTGATTTACCCGGCCTGTTCAGCAAGGTAAACGAGGCGCTGGCCGCCAGCGGGATTTTCCCCATCGGCGGTATCCGCAGTCGCGCCCACTGGCTGGATACCTGGCAGATGGCTGACGGTAAGCATGATTACGCGTTTGTGCATATGACGCTGAAAATCGGCGCCGGGCGCAGCCTGGAGAGCCGTCAGGAAGTCGGCGAAATGCTGTTTGGGCTGATTAAAGCCCACTTCGCCGACCTGATGGAGAACCGCTATCTGGCGCTGTCGTTTGAGATTGCCGAGCTACATCCGACGCTCAATTACAAACAAAACAACGTACACGCGTTATTTAAATAGCACACTCTTTCGCCCGGTGGCGCTGCGCTGACCGGGTCTACAAAAAAACGATGCACGAAGCAATACCGAACCGTAGGCCGGGTAAGACGCACCCGCGTCGCTACCCGGCGCAGCAGCACCGAATGACGTAACAGGAAGCAACTATGCTCGATAAACAGACCCATACCCTGATCGCCCAGCGACTTAATCAGGCTGAAAAACAGCGTGAACAGATTCGCGCAGTGTCGCTGGATTATCCCAACATCACTATTGAAGATGCCTATGCCGTACAGCGCGAATGGGTCAATATCAAAATTGCCGAAGGGCGCACGCTCAAAGGCCACAAAATCGGCCTGACCTCAAAAGCGATGCAGGCCAGTTCGCAAATCAGCGAACCGGATTACGGCGCGCTGCTTGACGATATGTTCTTCCATGACGGCGGCGATATCCCCACCGACCGTTTTATCGTCCCGCGTATTGAAGTGGAGCTGGCGTTCGTGCTGGCGAAACCGCTGCGCGGCCCTCACTGCACGCTGTTCGACGTCTACAATGCCACGGATTATGTGATTCCGGCGCTAGAACTGATTGACGCCCGCAGCCACAACATCGACCCGGAAACCCAGCGTCCGCGCAAAGTGTTCGACACCATTTCCGACAACGCCGCCAACGCCGGGGTGATCCTCGGTGGTCGTCCCATCAAACCAGACGAGCTGGATCTGCGCTGGATCTCCGCGCTGCTCTATCGCAACGGCGTGATCGAAGAAACCGGCGTCGCCGCAGGCGTGCTGAATCATCCGGCCAACGGCGTGGCGTGGCTGGCGAACAAGCTTGCCCCCTACGATGTCCAGCTTGAAGCCGGGCAGATCATCCTCGGCGGCTCGTTCACCCGCCCGGTGCCGGCGCGCAAGGGCGACACCTTCCATGTCGATTACGGCAACATGGGCGCGATCAGTTGCCGGTTTGTGTAAGGAAAAAACGATGAAAAATGCTTTCAAAGACACGTTAAAAGCGGGGCGTCCGCAAATCGGTTTGTGGCTGGGGCTTGCCAACAGTTACAGCGCTGAACTGTTAGCGGGCGCCGGCTTCGACTGGCTACTGATCGACGGTGAACACGCGCCAAACAACGTGCAGACGGTGTTGACCCAGTTGCAGGCGATTGCGCCTTATCCCAGCCAGCCGGTGGTGCGTCCGTCATGGAACGATCCGGTACAGATAAAGCAACTGCTCGACGTCGGCGCGCAAACGCTGCTGATACCGATGGTGCAGAATGCTGATGAAGCGCGAAACGCCGTGGCGGCTACGCGTTATCCGCCTGCCGGTATTCGCGGCGTGGGCAGCGCGCTGGCGCGGGCATCGCGCTGGAATCGCATCCTGGACTATCTCCACCAGGCCAACGACGCCATGTGTGTACTGGTGCAGATTGAAACGCGTGAGGCGATGAGCAATCTGGCGTCAATTCTCGACGTGGATGGCATTGACGGCGTGTTTATTGGTCCGGCGGACCTCAGCGCCGATATGGGCTTTGCCGGCAATCCGCAGCACCCGGAAGTGCAGGCGGCGATTGAGAACGCCATCGTGCAGATACGTGCGGCGGGGAAAGCGCCGGGGATTCTGATGGCCAATGAAGCACTGGCGAAACGTTATCTGGAACTGGGAGCGCTATTTGTCGCCGTCGGCGTTGACACCACGCTGCTGGCGCGCGGCGCGGAGGCGCTGGCGGCGCGCTTTGGCGCAGAAAAAAACCTGTCCGGTGCGTCCGGCGTCTATTAAGCCTGGCCCGGTAAGCGCAGCGCTACCGGACAACCGTAGTACCCTACAAAAATTCCCATCAGAGGAAAAAAAATGAGCGACACATCATCTGCACTTCCGGAAAGCCCCGAGTCTGTCCGTTCGCACAACGCGCTCAGCACGGGTCAACAAACCGTCATAAATAAACTGTTCCGCCGACTGATCGTATTTTTATTCGTGTTGTTTATCTTCTCGTTTTTAGACCGTATCAACATCGGTTTTGCCGGGTTGACGATGGGGCAGGATCTGGGGTTAAGCGCCACCATGTTTGGCCTTGCCACGACGCTGTTTTACGCCACCTACGTCATTTTCGGCATTCCCAGCAACGTGATGTTGAGCATCGTCGGCGCCCGCCGCTGGATTGCGACCATTATGGTGCTATGGGGCATTGCATCTACCGCCACGATGTTCGCGGTGGGACCGAAAAGCCTGTATGTGCTGCGAATGCTGGTGGGCATTACCGAAGCGGGCTTTTTGCCAGGAATATTGCTCTATTTAACCTACTGGTTCCCGGCATTTTTCCGCGCCCGCGCCAACGCATTATTTATGATTGCCATGCCGGCCACTACCGCGTTGGGGTCGATTGTCTCCGGCTATATTTTATCGCTGGACGGCATATTCAATCTGCATGGATGGCAGTGGTTATTCCTGCTGGAAGGATTTCCGTCAGTTTTGTTAGGCATTATGGTCTGGTTTTACCTGGATGATACCCCGGCAAAAGCCAAATGGCTGACGGCAGAGGATAAAAAATGTTTGCAGGAGATGATGGATAATGACCGCCTGACGCTGGTTCAGCCGGAGGGGGCCATCAGCCATAACGCCATGCAGCAGCGTAGTCTGTGGCGCGAAGTATTCACGCCAATTGTACTGATGTATACGCTGGCCTATTTTTGCCTTACCAATACGCTTAGCGCCATTAGTATCTGGACGCCGCAAATCCTGAAAAGTTTTAATGAAGGCAGCAGCAATATCACCATCGGCCTGCTGGCGGCGATCCCGCAGATTTGTACTATTCTGGGCATGATTTACTGGAGCCGCCATTCGGACAAACATCAGGAGCGTAAACATCACACGGCGTTGCCGTTCCTGTTTGCCGCCGCGGGCTGGCTGCTGGCGTCGGCGACCGACCATAACCTGATCCAGCTCCTGGGGATCGTGATGGCATCCACGGGTTCCTTTAGCGCGATGGCGATCTTCTGGACCACGCCGGATCAGTCGATCAGTTTACGCGCCAGGGCGATAGGCATTGCGGTCATCAATGCCACCGGCAATATTGGCTCCGCGCTCAGCCCGTTTATGATTGGCTGGCTAAAAGATATCACCGGTAGTTTCAATAGCGGACTCTGGTTTGTCGCTTCTCTGTTAGTCGTCGGCGCCGCCATTATCTGGCTCATTCCCATGAAAGCATCGCGTCCGCGCGCCACCCCTTGAGGAGAAACTATGTGCCAACGTGCGATCGCCAATATTGATATCAGCAAAGAGTATGACGAAAGCATGGGCAGTAACGATGTGCATTATCAGTCGTTTGCTCGTATGGCGGATTTCTTTGGTCGTGATATGCAGGCGCATCGCCACGACCAGTTTTTTCAAATGCACTTTCTTGATACCGGGCAGATTGAGCTACAGCTCGACGATCATCGCTATTCGGTGCAGGCGCCGCTATTTGTGCTTACGCCGCCCTCGGTGCCGCATGCTTTTATTACCGAATCGGATAGCGATGGCCATGTTCTGACGGTACGCGAAGAGCTGGTTTGGCCGCTGCTGGAAGTACTTTATCCCGGCACCAGAGAGGCCTTCGGCCTGCCGGGAATCTGTCTGTCGCTGGCGGATAAACCCAACGAGCTGGCGGCGCTCAAACATTACTGGCAGCTAATTGAGCGGGAGTCCACGGAACAACTGGCTGGCTGCGAACATACCCTGGTGCTACTGGCGCAGGCGGTATTTACCTTGCTGTTGCGTAATGCGAAGCTGGACGATCACGCCGCAACCGGGATGCGCGGTGAACTGAAACTTTTTCAGCGCTTTACCCTGTTAATTGACAACCACTTCCATCAGCACTGGACGGTGCCAGATTATGCCTGTGAGTTGCATATTACCGAATCTCGTTTGACCGATATTTGCCGCCGTTTTGCTAATCGCCCGCCTAAACGCCTGATTTTTGATCGGCAATTACGCGAGGCGAAACGACTGCTGCTTTTTTCCGACAATGCTGTCAACGAGATCGCCTGGCAATTAGGTTTTAAAGATCCGGCTTATTTCGCCCGTTTCTTTAATCGCCTTGCTGGCTGTTCTCCTTCGCAGTTTCGCCAACGTGAAGTTCCCTCTTTTCTCAACTAAGAAGAGTAAAAACATGATGAAAAAAAGCGTCGCTATGCTGGCGGTTTGTATGCTGGCGCAAAGCCACCTTGCTATTGCTGCTGGTGCTCCTGCGCCTCAAGAGATCAACATTGTTTTACTGGGCACCAAAGGCGGGCCTTCTTTGCTCAATACAGCCAGACTACCGCAAGCGACGGCGCTCACTATCGGCGATAAAATATGGCTGATAGATGCCGGCTACGGCGCCAGTCTGCAACTGGTGAAAAACGGCATTCCACTGCGCAACATCAATACTATTTTGCTCACCCATCTGCACAGCGACCACATACTGGATTATCCTTCCTTGCTGATGAATGCCTGGGCAAGTGGTCTGAAAGACCATACCATACAGGTGTATGGCCCGCCGGGAACCCAGGCGATGACGAAGGCTAGCTGGAAGGTCTTTGACAGGGATATCACGCTACGCATGGAAGAAGAGGGGAAACCCGATCCGCGCAACCTGGTTAAGGCGACCGATATTAGCCAGGGCGTCATCTATAAAGATGAACTGGTTACAATAAGCGCGCTGAAAGTGCCTCATTCCCCTTTCCCGGACGGTGAAGCGTTTGCTTACCGTTTTGATACCCAGGGTAAGCGAATCGTCTTCTCTGGCGATACGTCCTGGTTTCCGCCGCTTGCAACGTTTGCCCAGGGGGCGGATATCCTGGTACATGAGGCGGTACATGTCCCTTCGGTAGCAAAACTGGCTAATAGTATTGGCAACGGAAAAACGCTGGCTGAAGCGATTGCGTCGCATCACACCACGATTGAAGATGTCGGTAAGATTGCTCGCGAGGCCCACGTGAAAAAACTGGTGTTAAGTCATCTGGTGCCTGCGACGGTTGCGGATGACGTCTGGCAACAGGAAGCCATGAAAAATTACCCGGGCCCTGTCATTGTCGGTCATGACAATATGACGATAAGCGTACCGTAAGTATCAGGGCAGGGGTAAACCCACGGGCTGGCATGATGTCAGCCCGTTATGCTTTTGGCGATCAGCATGACGCGCAGAGCTTTTGTCTAAAACATTATTTTTTCTAAACACTACTTGCTGATTTTTATGCACAATAAAGGTAAGATGATTGCTCTGGTGAAATATCACTAAATAAGAATGTCACGGATGGAATTTATACAGTGTTAAAAGCAATGCGTTTCTTTGTCTGCCGGCCATCAGTAATATCCTCTGTACCGGCTCCTCATTGCCAAAGTGAAGGTTAGATTAAACGAATCAAAAAATATCCGAACTGTACAATTTTTATATCAAACATATTTAACTGCAAAATACTGCAAACGTGCGCGAATACACTTAATCAGTAGTATGGCTAATGCATACTTTATTTCCTAAACTTTCTTATTATCTATTTGAATATTTCTGGTTAAACCAAATGGACAAACGGATACCAGACACTCGAAAGGATAACTGCAGGCTTCTGGTTTAGGATTGCAGTTACCAGGACAGTGGCTATTTTCTTTAAGCGATTTCCATAGAACAGGATTAAACCTGGTAACGTTGTAAACAGTAACGGGATAAAGTTTATCGTTTATTAAGACCCCCTTATTAAAGGGGATGATAATGCTACCTGGAGGCATGTAAACATCTGCCTGATACCATAAGGTCAATCTAAGATTTTTTAGGCTATGTATGCATGAGAACGACACTCCGGTAGAGGGACTTATAACTGTATCAACGACCTTCCATTCCATTACAGAAACCTTTTAAGTGAAATAGTCAATGGTGTAAATTACATTTTCCGCAAGCCTATTCAGGATAGATGAAAATCTGAGAAACATAACTCGTTGAAAACGATCGTTTTTTATTGACCACTCTATTTATATTGATTTTTTAATAAGTTATTTATTTTATGCTCTTATTTTGTTTACATTCTATTACATTTTTGTATTTTAGGCGTGGTGTAAATATTGGGCGGTAGTGGATGTTATAACGCTCAATTATTAAACTGTAAGTGACTGTTGTATTTCTTATTTATAAATACCGCAACCTGTAAGCGCAGCGGTACATTTTACCCGGCATTGACAGGGAGAAGGTACGTATCAACCAGAGAGTACAAAACAGTGAAAGAATATATTCTTCAGGCAATAAATGATCGCTAACGTGTAAAAATAACCGACGTATCTAAAAAATGTGAACGTGTGGCTGGTCTTTATTTAAACGATGATCTTCGCAATGGCGCATTAATGGCTGACATTGGCGGTTCGTTGATCGGGTTGTGCGCGGTGAAAGGCTATATTTCTTCCGTTGGGGGAAGTATGTCAGAGGCATTCTGGTATTATACCGGGTGCATGTAAATCCGGGGTGGGCAGAAAGCCCACCCTCGGTTTATTGCCTTTATCGTGGATTAGGGATGCGAGATAAAGCGAGAAAGGCGTTGCAGCAGTAACCGGTTTTCTTCGCGCAGCCGTGAATTCTCTTCCAGCAGCGTTAACGCGACCGCGATCCCAGGCCAGTCGAGCGCCAGCTCCTCGCGTAAGCGTAGCGCGCGTTGTACCACGCTCGCTGCGCGATCGTCGAATTGCCAGTCGGCGTTATCGTCTTCGTAAGGCTCAATTACGCCAAGTCCGACGATTTCGTTTAGCTCCTCTTCCGTCACGCCGGTGTGCAAACAAAATTCGGTGATGGTAAAGGTGACAGTGATGTTAGCCATTATGCTTTCCCCCATTGCTGGCGTGGGTCAAAGGACGACTGCGCGTCCGCCAGTTGTTGCCACAGGGCAGCTGTTTTCTCGTCAGGTTTCGGCGGCATAACGATTTTGATGATGGCATAGAGATCGCCAGTGTGCTTTTTACTGGCTAATCCTTTTCCTTTGATACGCAGCCGCTGACCAGCCTGGCTGCCGGGGGGAATGGTCAGCAAAATACGCTCTTTAAGCGTTGGCACAGACACCTTAGCGCCGAGCGCCGCCTCCCATGGGGCAAGCGGAAGGACGACTTCCAGATCCTGATTGACAATATCAAAGAGCGGATGCGGGGCAATATGGATAACGAGCCATAAATCGCCATTAGGTCCGCCGTTTTCCCCCGGCGTGCCCTGGCCTTTCAGTCTGATTCGTTGCCCGTTGCTGACGCCAGCCGGGATTTTCACATTCAATGTTTTGGGAATTTCCCGCTCCACCAGGCCGAACGCGTTATAAACGGGGACGGAATAGCTAATCGTACGCTGGTGCTCTTCCAGCGTTTCTTCCAGGAATACCGCCACTTCAATTTCGATATCATGACCGCGTGCGGCGTGGCGGTGGTGCGAATGGCGACCGTGCTGACCAAAAATAGACGAGAAAATATCATCAAAATCTTCGGCGTTATACGGCTGGCCTTCGTGTTGCTGGAACTGGCGATTAAATTGTGGATCGTTACGGTGTTGCCATAACTGGTCATACTCGGCGCGCCGTTGCTCATCACTCAGCACTTCCCATGCTTCAGCAACCTCTTTGAAACGGGCTTCGGCATCGGGTTCTTTGCTGACATCTGGATGGTACTTGCGGGCCAGTCGGCGATAGGCGGTCTTAATCGTCTTGAGATCGTCCGTCGGTTTCACGCCCATAATGGCGTAATAATCCTTAAGTTCCATAGCATCATCTCGCTAAATCAATACATACAGAAGGGACCCCAAAAAGGTTTCTCCACTAAGTGTAGGGTAAACCTGAAAAGTGCGTATGAAAACACCAGTTATATCATTAGTAAGAATAAATTACGTTGTTCGACTATCAGAAGGTTGCGCAGCGCGCCGACATAACTTTACAGGGGAAAGGTTGCCAAAACCGCGCCAGTGGCTAAGATAACTCGCGTTAAACAGTGAGGGCGCAATGGCGAAACAACAACGGATGGGCTGGTGGTTTCTTTGCCTTGCATGTGTCGTGGTAATGGTTTGTACCGCGCAACGCATGGCGGGCCTGCACGCCTTGCAGATGCAGGCGACGGCCTCTGCTGCGGTGATCAGCGCTCCCTCCTCGACAGATGACGGCTCGCCGGTCACCCCCTGCGAATTAAGCGCCAAGTCGCTGCTGGCGGCGCCTCCGGTACTCTTTGAAGGCGCTATCCTTGCGCTTTGTCTACTGCTTTCCTTACTGGCGCCTGTCCGGGTCATGCGCCTGCCGTTTTCGCCTCCACGGGCTATTTCGCCGCCCACATTACGGGTACATCTACGATTTTGTGTCTTCCGTGAATGACAGACCGGTTATTGCTAACGGTTAATTACTCATTCACGGAGAAAAAATATGATGATTTTGTTCAGGCGGATACTGTTCTGCCTGTTATGGCTTTGGCTGCCCGTCTCCTGGGCGGCGGAAAGCGGCTGGCTGCGTTCGCCCGATAACGACCATGCCAGCATACGGCTACGTGCCGATACGTCCGCTAACGGTGAGACCCGGCTGTTGCTGGATGTCAAACTGGAAAACGGCTGGAAAACCTACTGGCGCGCGCCGGGGGAAGGGGGCGTGGCGCCCTCTATCGCCTGGAAAGGCGACATGCCTGAGGTAAGCTGGTTCTGGCCAACCCCCTCGCGCTTTGATGTGGCGAATATCACCACCCAGGGATATCACGACGAGGTGACCTTTCCGATGATCGTGCGCGGTACGCCGCCCGCGACCTTGAGCGGCGTGTTGACGTTATCAACCTGCAGCAATGTTTGTCTGTTGACCGATTACCCCTTTTCCGTGACGCCCACTGTGCAGAATGCCGATTTTGCCCATGACTATGCGCGGGCGATGGGTAAAGTTCCGCTCCGCAGTGGACTAACGGACTCGCTTGACGTCGGCTATCGCCCGGGAGAACTGGTGGTCACTGCTACGCGAGCGGCGGGCTGGTCATCGCCCGGGCTCTATCTTGACACCATAGATGACGTCGATTTTGCGAAGCCTCGCCTGCGCGTAGAGGGCGACAGGTTACAGGCGACGGTGCCGGTGACGGACAGTTGGGGCGAAAAGGCGCCCGATTTGCGCAACAAATCGCTGACCCTCGTGTTAGCCGATGGCGCTATCGCCCAGGAGAGCACGCAAACCATTGGCGCTGCGCCAGCGCAAACGCCGGACAATGCGGCGCTACCTTTCTGGCAAGTTGTAATGATGGCGCTGATCGGCGGACTGATTCTTAATTTAATGCCCTGCGTACTGCCGGTTCTGGGCATGAAACTTGGCTCTATTTTATTGGTAGAGGAAAAAAGCCGCTCTCACATCAGGCGACAATTTTTGGCTTCGGTCGCCGGTATCATTGCGTCATTTATGGCGCTGGCGGCGTTTATGACCCTCCTTCGCCTGTCAAACCATGCGCTGGCCTGGGGAGTTCAGTTCCAGAATGCATGGTTTATTGGTTTTATGGCGCTGGTGATGTTGTTGTTTAGCGCCAGCCTGTTCGGGCTTTTTGAGTTCAGGTTTCCCTCATCTATGACCACGAAACTGGCCACTTACGGCGGTAACGGTATGTCGGGACATTTCTGGCAGGGGGCATTCGCCACGCTGCTGGCGACGCCTTGTAGCGCGCCGTTTCTGGGCACGGCGGTCGCCGTGGCGCTCACGGCGTCGTTGCCGACGCTGTGGGGGCTGTTCCTTGCGCTAGGCCTGGGGATGAGCGCGCCGTGGCTACTGGTCGCGATACGACCAGGGCTTGCGCTACGTTTACCGCGCCCCGGGCGCTGGATGAATGTCCTGCGCAGGATCCTCGGTCTGATGATGCTGGGGTCGGCTATCTGGCTGGCGACGTTACTCCTGCCGCATTTCGGCTTCACTGCGTCAAAGAGCGCGCAAGACACGGTTCAGTGGCAACCGTTGAGTGAACAGGCAATCCAGTCGGCGCTGGCGCAGCATAAGCGGGTATTTGTCGATGTCACTGCGGACTGGTGTATTACCTGTAAAGTGAATAAATACAACGTCCTGCAAAAAGAGGATGTGCAGGCCGCCTTGCAACAGCCGGATGTTGTGGCGCTGCGGGGAGACTGGACGCTGCCGTCCGATGCCATTACAGATTTTCTGAAAACGCGTGGCCAGGTCGCCGTGCCGTTTAATCAGGTATATGGCTCCGGCTTGCCGGAAGGGGAGGCATTGCCCACTTTGCTGACCCGCGATGCGGTATTACAAACGTTGAAAAAAGCGAAAGGAATAACCCAATGAAATACATGATTGTTTTGCTGCTGGCGCTGTTTTCGACGCTGAGCATCGCGCAAGAAACCGCTCCTTTTACGCCGGATCAGGAAAAGCAGATTGAAAATCTGATCCATGCGGCGTTGTTTAACGATCCTGCCAGCCCGCGGATAGGCGCTAAACACCCTAAGCTGACGCTGGTGAACTTTACGGATTACAACTGCCCGTACTGCAAACAGCTCGATCCGATGCTGGAAAAGATTGTGCAGAAATATCCTGACGTTGCGGTCATTATTAAACCGCTGCCATTTAAAGGAGAGAGTTCCATACTGGCGGCGCGTATTGCGCTGACCACCTGGCGCGAGCATCCGCAACAGTTCCTCGCGCTACATGAAAAACTCATGCAAAAGCGCGGTTACCATACGGATGACAGTATTAAACAGGCCCAGCAGAAAGCAGGGGCTACGCCAGTGACTCTGGATGAAAAAAGCATGGAAACGATACGCACTAATTTGCAGTTGGCAAGGCTGGTCGGTGTGCAAGGAACGCCAGCGACGATCATTGGCGACGAGCTGATTCCTGGCGCGGTGCCCTGGGATACGCTGGAAGCGGTGGTGAAAGAAAAACTGGCGGCTGCCAATGGCGGGTAAACTGCGGCGTTGGCTGCGTGAAGCCGCGGTTTTTCTGGCGCTCCTCATCACGATAATGGTGGTCATGGACGTCTGGCGCGCGCCGCAGGCGCCTCCGGCGTTTGCCGCGACACCATTACGTACGCTGACGGGAGAGTCGACAACTCTGGCGACATTGAGCGAGGAACGCCCCGTACTGCTCTATTTTTGGGCCAGCTGGTGCGGGGTATGCCGCTTTACTACGCCTGCGGTCGCTCGCCTGGCGGCGGAAGGAGAAAACGTCATGACCGTTGCGCTCCGCTCCGGCGATGACGCTGAGGTTGCCCGCTGGCTGGCGCGCAAGGGCGTTGACTTCCCGGTCATCAATGATGCTAACGGCGCCTTATCCGCTGGCTGGGAAATCAGCGTGACGCCAACGCTGGTGGTGGTTTCACAAGGTCGGGTTGTGTTCACCACCAGCGGCTGGACCAGCTATTGGGGCATGAAGCTTCGGCTATGGTGGGCAAAAACGTTCTGAATATGCGCCGGGGTTTCCCGGCGCTAACGCGTTTACTGTAAGAAAAACCCCCGTTTTGCGAAATCGTTCCCGGAAAAATGATCCATTTCTGTCACACTCAGAACGATTTGATAACAACAAGAGGTCATAGGGATGAAAAAATCATTACTCGCTGTTGCTGTGGCAGGGGCTGTTTTGTTGTCATCCGCCGTACAGGCGCAGACAACGCCGGAGGGTTATCAATTACAACAGGTGCTGATAATGAGCCGCCATAATCTGCGGGCGCCGCTGGCGAATAATGGCAGCGTACTGGCGCAGTCGACGCCGAACGCCTGGCCGGCGTGGGACGTTCCCGGTGGGCAACTGACGACGAAAGGCGGCATGCTGGAAGTCTATATGGGACACTACACACGTGAATGGCTGGTCGCGCAGGGGCTGATACCGTCGGGAGAATGTCCGGCGCCCGACACGGTATATGCCTATGCGAATAGTTTGCAGCGCACCGTTGCCACCGCGCAATTTTTCATTACCGGCGCTTTCCCCGGCTGTGATATTCCTGTTCATCATCAGGAAAAAATGGGCACTATGGACCCTACCTTCAATCCGGTAATTACCGATGATTCCGCCGCGTTCCGGCAACAGGCCGTACAGGCGATGGAAAAGGCGCGTAGTCAGCTACATCTTGATGAGAGTTATAAACTGCTTGAGCAGATAACGCATTATCAGGACTCGCCGTCCTGCAAAGAGAAGCATCAGTGTTCGCTAATCGACGCGAAAGATACCTTCAGCGCGAACTATCAGCAAGAGCCTGGCGTGCAGGGGCCGCTGAAAGTAGGGAACTCGCTGGTGGATGCGTTTACCCTGCAATATTACGAAGGGTTTCCGATGGATCAGGTCGCCTGGGGCGGCATCCACACCGATCGGCAGTGGAAGGTGCTGTCAAAACTGAAAAACGGCTATCAGGACAGCCTGTTTACCTCACCCACGGTGGCGCGCAATGTCGCTGCGCCGCTGGTGAAATATATCGATAAGGTGCTGGTTGCCGATCGCGTTAGCGCGCCGAAGGTTACCGTGCTGGTGGGGCATGATTCCAATATCGCGTCGCTGCTGACGGCCCTGGATTTTAAACCCTATCAGCTCCATGACCAGTATGAGAGAACGCCGATTGGCGGCCAGCTTGTCTTCCAACGCTGGCATGACGGCAACGCTAACCGGGATTTGATGAAAATCGAGTATGTCTACCAGAGCGCCCGGCAGTTACGCAATGCGGAAGCGTTAACGCTCAAATCGCCCGCGCAAAGGGTAACCCTGGAACTGAAAGGATGTCCGGTGGATGCGAACGGCTTCTGTCCGCTGGATAAGTTCGATAACGTCATGAACACTGCTGCAAAATAGCCATATGCCCCCGCGCAGGCGGGGGCGTTTGTGTTATACGTTCTTACGTTCGATGATTTGTTCGCCCCAGAAGAGCGAGTCTTTGTCCGTTTTCTCAAAGGCTTTGATCAGCACCTCATCGCTACCTTCTTCCCATATTTTTTCTGCCAGTTTCTCGTCATAGTGAGCGACTTCAAAAATGGCTTCGGCAATTTCCGGCGACGTATTACGCAGGCTTGCCCATTCGCCGACGCGGTGCGCTTTTGCTTCTTGAGTTGGCATTCGAATCCTCCTGTTGAAGATTAGCCGTTGAGTTTGACTGCCAGACCGGCGACGTATTCCCCCTGATAGCGAGCGATAGAGAGTTCCTCCTGGCTTGGTTGACGTGAACCGTCGCCTCCGGCGATAGTCGTTGCGCCGTAAGGCGTGCCGCCGCGAACCTGGGAGACGTCAAAGAGTTCCTGTGCGGCATAGCCTATCGGGACGATCACCATCCCATGATGGGCAAGCGTAGTCCAGGTCGAGGTGATGGTCTGCTCCTGGCCGCCGCCCGTTCCGGTAGAACTGAACACGCTGCCGAGCTTGCCGTATAGCGCGCCGGATGCCCACAGTCCGCCGGTTTGGTCCAGGAAGGTACGCATCTGGCCTGACATATTGCCAAACCGGGTTGGCGTACCAAAAATAATGGCATCGTAATCCGCCAGCTCCTGTGGGGTGGCAACCGGTGCGTTTTGTGTTTTACCGCCAGCTTTTGCGAAGATTTCAGGCGGCATTGTTTCTGGCACACGCTTTATAATGACCTCTGCGCCGTCGACTTTCTTTGCCCCTTCCGCCACCGCATGCGCCATGGTTTCAATGTGTCCGTACATGGAATAATAGAGCACCAGAATCTTTGCCATTTGTACTACTCCTCAGATTAATCAGGTGTGTAGCGATTCGCTACGTCTATTTAAAGATATGCCCTCCTGTGAAGAGTGCAAATTTCAGCGCCATTTCTTTGATTTATAACAATAATTAATTTGGCGACCTTTGTTGCAAAATGATACATTTTTAAGCGCTTTGATTTTTCTAAATATAAGAATAACTTATTTATTTCTTATGGTTATTATTCTGCGTATTCGGCTTCCGATGTTGCAGAATATTTCGGTAAGCGGCCTACCACGGCGTTTTTCACTATGCTTAATGTTACGCGGCGTTACTGATGATATCGTTCATACGCTGCGCGAGGAGATACTCCTCATTACCTATGCAATATGATGTCTAATCTATGACGGAGGTCAGTAATGGCAAACCATCGTGGCGGTTCCGGTAATTTTGCGGAAGACCGCGAAAGAGCATCAGAAGCAGGTCGTAAAGGTGGCCAGCACAGCGGGGGCAATTTTAAGAATGACCCGCAGCGCGCATCCGAAGCAGGCAAAAAAGGGGGCAAAAGCAGTAACCGTAATAGCTAGCCTGCGTCACAACAGCAAGACGCTGAGCGTTTCGCGCTAAAAAGCGTCATGCGCCACCGCCGCCGGATTTCCGGCGGTTTTTTTGTTTATAAGCCGGATTTGGTATGCTTGCGTCCTGACAAAAAGGAGAGGGCGCATGTCGCAACGCACAGAGAAAAAAATCGGGAAACGCTCGCAGGCCACCGGTGCAAAACGGCAGCTTATCTTAACCGCCGCGCTTGCTGTTTTTTCCCAGTATGGCATTCATGGCGCGCGTCTTGAGCAGGTCGCCGAGCGGGCAGGCGTCTCCAAAACCAATCTGCTTTATTATTATCCCTCGAAAGAGGCGCTGTATGTCGCGGTAATGCGACAGATCCTGGATGTCTGGCTGGCGCCGCTCAAGGCGTTTCGCGCAGAATTTTCCCCTCTGGAGGCCATCAAAGAGTATATCCGTCTCAAGCTGGAGGTTTCGCGTGATTATCCGCAGGCGTCGCGGCTCTTCTGCATGGAGATGCTGGCGGGCGCGCCGCTCTTAATGGAGGAACTGACCGGCGATCTAAAAGCGTTGATAGATGAAAAATCCGCGCTGATTGCCGGATGGGTGCACAGCGGGAAACTGGCGCCCGTCTCCCCGCACCATTTGATCTTCATGATTTGGGCCGCCACGCAACATTACGCCGATTTTGCCCCTCAGGTTGAGGCGGTAACCGGCGCGACGCTTCGCGATGAAGCCTTTTTTAACCAAACGGTCGAAAGCGTTCAGCGCATTATTATTGAAGGGATTCGCGTGCGTTAACCGGCTGGCGGCAGTGGGCAGCTCAAATCACCCTCTTCACATTGCAGCAGCGAGGCTAAAAACGCTTCGCGTTCGTTCGTTTTATCGGTCAGGCACTGGCTGGCGATCATGGGTTGCACGCTGCCGCCCTCCGTACCTGAGCGAATCAGAGCGCAATCGGCGTCCCGCAGTGCAATCCATGCCACCTGCGCTTTTTGCAACAGCTCGCGCTGCGGCGGTTGCGCACGCTTAATCGCGCTTTGATAGGTTTCGTTCAGCTTTTTATCTGCCGCCTGGTATTGCGCGGCGGCGCAGCGATTCATTTCCAGCTGCGTACTGGCGCTGGCACACTCATCGGCCAACGCCTGACTGCTGAACAACAACGCCGCGCAGGTAAGGAAAATTCGTTTCATACGCTCCTCTGACGCGAGTAAAAAGGCTCCATTGACGGAGCCTTAATTAACCACAGTATTAGCCAATTGTCATCAGGCTGGCATTACCGCCAGCGGCGGCAGTGTTTACGCTCAGCGAACGTTCAATATAGAGCCGTTCCAGCAGTATATTGCTTTCGCCGCGGGCGAACCCCTGTACCGACACTATCGCGCCTTCGCGGGCGGCGACGGCTTCGCACACGGTTCGCAGCTTGTCGGAGTCGCCGTGGAAAATCACCGCGTCAAACGGCTGCGCCATCAGCGTTTCCGCTTTCGCAAACTGGACACGCGCCGCAACGGCGGCGGGGAGACGCTTCGCCAGATCGCGGTGGAAGGCGTCGTCTGACCATAGCGCCTGACTGCCGACGGCGAGAACGGCGGCAAGCTGCGTCAACGCGTCATGTTCGTCATCAGCCAGGCATAATACCCGTTCACGCGGCAACAGCGTCCAGGTATTGCGCTCGCCGGTCGGCCCCGGTAGCAGGCGCTGCGTGCCGGCCTGCGCCAGATCGGCGAATTGTCGGCAGAGCGTCTGTAGCGCCGGGCGATCCGCCGCCCATTGCGTCAGGGCGGTCAACGGCGCGAGTAGCGTGGTTTTAAGCTGCGCATCTACCGGGTAACGCGCATCCTGACGAGTCAGCGTCGTATTGAGCGCATTGGGCGGGCGGTGTGCCAGCAGGCGGTAGAGATAGAGCGGCCCTCCCGCTTTTGGCCCGGTGCCGGACAGGCCTTCGCCGCCAAACGGCTGGACGCCGACGACCGCGCCCACCATATTACGGTTAACGTACAGGTTGCCGACATGGGCGGAACCGGTGACTTGCGCAATGGTTTCATCAATACGGGTATGTACGCCCAGCGTTAGCCCGTAGCCGGAAGCGTTAATCTGTTCGATAAGCTCCGCCAGTTGGTTACGGTTATAACGCACGACGTGCAGCACGGGCCCGAAGACCTCTTTTTCCAGTTCTGCGAAGTTTTCCAGCTCAATAAGCGTGGGCATAACAAACGTACCGGTCTGCCATTCCTGCGCGTCATCGCTGTTTTCACGCGCGGCCTGGAAAACCGGGCGGCCTTTGGCGCGCATCGTCTGGATATGACGTTCAATGTTGGCTTTGGCCTCGCTATCGATCACCGGCCCGATATCGGTCGTCAGACGGCCTGGATTCCCCATCCGACACTCCGCCATCGCACCGCGTAACATTTTCAGCGTATGTTCGGCGATATCGTCCTGCAAACACAGCACGCGGAGCGCGGAACACCGTTGTCCGGCGCTGTCGAAAGCGGAAGCCAGCACATCCACGACCACCTGCTCGGTGAGCGCGGAAGAGTCGACAATCATAGCGTTCATACCGCCGGTTTCCGCAATCAAAGGAATAGGGCGGCCCTGGGCGTCAAGACGCGTGGCGATGTTGCGCTGCAACAACGTCGCGACCTCCGTGGAACCGGTAAACATCACGCCGCGTACACGCGCATCGGCGGTAAGCTGGGCGCCGACGGTTTCTCCCCGTCCCGGCAACAGTTGCACGACGCCCGGCGGTACGCCCGCTTCCAGCAAAATAGCAATGCCCTGGGCGGCAATCAGCGATGTCTGCTCTGCCGGTTTCGCCAGAACGCTGTTACCTGCCGCCAGCGCGGCGGCGATTTGGCCGGTGAAAATGGCCAGCGGGAAGTTCCACGGACTGATGCAGACTACCGGCCCTAACGGGCGATGCGTTTCGTTATCGAAATCGTCACGCACTTGACCGGCATAATAATGGAGGAAGTCTACCGCTTCGCGCACTTCGGCAATGGCGTTGCTGAACGTTTTCCCCGCTTCGCGCACCAACAGGCCAATCAACTGCTGCATTTGGTCTTCCATCAATACCGCCGCCCGCTGCAAAATGGCGGCGCGTTCTTGCGGCGGCGTCGCAAACCAAACCGGCGCCTGATTGACCGCGTTTTGCAATGCCTGTTCAACCTCGCTTTCTGTCGCTTCGCGTCCCCAGCCGACAATATCTTTCGGTTCCGCCGGGTTGATAACCGGCGTCATCTCACCGTCGGCCACCGGTTGTTCCAGCACAGGTTTGGCTTGCCATTTCTGCATGGCGTTGCTTAACAGGGCAGAAGAAAGCGAGGCGAGGCGATGTTCATTCGCTAAATCAAGTCCGGCGGAGTTTATCCGACCTTCGCCGTACAGATCGCGCGGCAGCGGAATTTTCGGATGCGGTATGCCAGCCTGACCTTCCTGCTGCGCCAGTTTTTCCACGGCCTCGACCGGGTCGGCCACCAGTTCATCGAGCGGTAGGGTGGCATCGGCGATGCGGTTGACAAAAGAGGTGTTGGCGCCGTTTTCCAGCAGGCGTCGTACCAGATAGGCCAGCAGGGTTTCGTGTGTTCCCACCGGCGCGTAAATACGGCAGGGACGGTTAAGTTTTCCGTCCGCCACTTTACCGGTGACCTGTTCATACAGCGGTTCGCCCATGCCGTGCAGGCACTGGAATTCGTACTGACCCGGATAGTAATTTTGCCCGGCCAGATGATAAATCGCCGCCAGTGTGTGAGCGTTATGGGTCGCGAACTGCGGGTAGATCAGATTAGGTACGGCGAGCAGTTTTTTCGCGCAGGCCAGATAAGAGACATCGGTATACACTTTGCGGGTATAAACCGGATAGCCCTCCAGCCCTTCCATTTGCGCGCGTTTGATCTCGCTATCCCAGTAGGCGCCTTTCACCAGACGAATCATCAGCCGACGGCGGCTACGGGAGGCCAGATCGACTAAATAATCAATGACCAGCGGGCAGCGTTTCTGGTAAGCCTGGATCACAAAGCCAATGCCGTTCCAGCCTGCGAGTTCGGGTTCGAAGCAGAGTTTTTCCAGCAGATCGAGCGAGATCTCCAGACGATCCGCCTCTTCGGCGTCGATATTGAGACCAATGTCGTACTGGCGCGCCAGCAGCGTCAGGGATTTCAGGCGCGGATAAAGCTCCTCCATTACCCGATCGTATTGCGCGCGACTATAGCGTGGATGCAGGGCGGACAGCTTAATCGAGATGCCTGGCCCTTCGTAAATACCGCGACCGTTAGACGCTTTGCCGATGGCATGAATCGCTTGCTGGTAAGAGACCATATAGGCCTGCGCATCGGCGGCGGTTAACGCGGCTTCGCCCAGCATATCGTAAGAATAGCGGAACCCTTTCTCTTCCAGTTTTCGGGCATTCGCCAGCGCCTGAGCAATGGTTTCGCCAGTCACGAACTGCTCGCCCATTAAACGCATCGCCATGTCGACGCCTTTGCGGATTAACGGTTCGCCGCTCTTGCCGATAATGCGGTTCAGCGAGCGCGAAAGATTGGCTTCGTTATGCGTTGAGACCAGTCGGCCGGTAAAGAGCAGCCCCCAGGTGGCGGCGTTTACAAACAGCGACGGGCTACGGCCAATATGCGACTGCCAGTTGCCATTACTGATTTTGTCGCGAATTAACGCATCGCGCGTAGCTTTGTCGGGAATACGCAGCAGCGCTTCCGCCAGACACATCAGCGCAACGCCTTCTTGCGAAGAGAGGGAAAACTCCTGCAACAGGCCTTGCACCATACCCGCGCGACCGCTGGCGGATTTTTGATTGCGCAATTTCTCCGCCAGTTGATACGCCAGTTTATGCGCCTGCTCAGCGACAGGCGGCGACAGGCGCGCCTGTTCCATTAGCATTGACACCGCATCGGTTTCCGGGCGGCGCCAGGCGGCGGTGATGGCGGCGCGAGAGACGGATTGGGGAAGAATCTGTTCGGCAAACTCCAGAAAGGGCTGATGCGGCTCATCCTGCGGCGCGACCGGCTCCTCGCTTTCATTTGCCGCGCCGGCAAACAGCGCAGGTAGCTCCGGTAGCGTATCGCTATTTTCCAGCTTGTCCAGATAGCTAAAGATTGCCTGTTTTATTAACCAGTGCGGCGTGCGATCGATACGCGACGCGGCCATTTTGATCCGTTCGCGCGTGGCGTCGTCCAGCTTAACCCCCATCGTGGTGGTTCCCATACCCTCTACTCCTGTTATTCGCTCTATCTGCTAACCAATAGTTAGCGGAAAATATCCACTATGTTGCAACTTTGTGCAACCGCGTTAAATGTGACCTGCGTTGCAAGCTTAAAAATGAATAAATTGTTAAAAAAAGAAAGAGGGAGTCTGACGGGGAAAACCATCTGGATTTATTTTCTCTGCGGTAGTTAACACTTTTAAAAGGTGCAACCGCAAAAAATGTGAGAGAGTGCAACCTGGAGAAAAATAGTATCCCTCTGCAATCAAATTTGATGTAAATGGTGTGTTAAATCGATTGTGAATAACCACCGCTTCCGGCAGGATACGGTCGCCCTGGTAAACATAACACCCTTGCCACGTTCCGGCAGGGTACAAAACGGCACGCTACGGTAGTGCCAATAAATAAATTTGGAGAACCTTGATGGCTATTAGCACACCGATGTTGGTGACATTCTGTGTCTATATTTTTGGCATGATATTGATTGGGTTTATCGCCTGGCGCTCAACCAAAAACTTTGATGACTATATTCTTGGCGGTCGCAGCCTGGGGCCGTTTGTTACGGCTTTATCAGCCGGCGCGTCGGATATGAGCGGCTGGCTGTTAATGGGGCTGCCTGGCGCTATCTTTCTGTCGGGGATCTCTGAAAGCTGGATCGCCATTGGCCTGACGTTAGGCGCATGGATTAACTGGAAGCTGGTGGCCGGGCGCCTGCGCGTGCATACCGAATTTAACAATAACGCGCTCACGCTACCGGACTATTTTACCGGTCGGTTTGAAGATAAGAGCCGAGTCCTGCGTATTATTTCCGCGCTGGTCATTCTGCTGTTTTTCACTATCTATTGCGCATCAGGTATTGTCGCTGGGGCACGACTGTTCGAAAGCACCTTCGGTATGAGCTATGAAACCGCACTGTGGGCGGGGGCCGCGGCAACCATTATTTATACCTTTATCGGCGGGTTTCTTGCCGTTAGCTGGACGGATACCGTTCAGGCCAGCCTGATGATTTTTGCGTTAATCCTGACGCCGGTGATGGTTATTGTCGGCGTAGGCGGTTTTAGCGAGTCGCTGGAGGTGATCAAGCAAAAGAGCATCGAGAATGTCGACATGCTCAAGGGGCTGAATTTTGTCGCTATTATTTCTCTGATGGGCTGGGGACTGGGTTACTTCGGTCAGCCGCATATCCTGGCGCGCTTTATGGCGGCGGATTCCCATCACAGTATTGTTCATGCGCGTCGTATCAGTATGACCTGGATGATTCTGTGTCTGGCGGGCGCGGTGGCGGTGGGCTTCTTTGGCATTGCGTACTTTAACAATAACCCCGCGCTGGCCGGGGCGGTGAACCAAAACTCAGAACGCGTATTTATTGAACTGGCGCAGATCCTGTTTAACCCGTGGATTGCCGGTGTTCTGCTGTCTGCTATCCTGGCGGCGGTGATGTCGACGTTGAGCTGTCAGTTGCTGGTATGCTCCAGCGCGATTACAGAAGATTTATATAAGGCTTTTCTGCGTAAAAGCGCCAGCCAGCAAGAGCTGGTATGGGTAGGGCGAGTGATGGTGCTGGTGGTAGCGCTGATCGCCATTGCGCTGGCGGCGAATCCCGATAACCGTGTGCTGGGGCTGGTGAGCTACGCCTGGGCTGGATTCGGCGCGGCATTTGGACCTGTTGTCCTGTTTTCTGTGATGTGGTCGCGTATGACACGTAACGGCGCGCTGGCGGGAATGATTATTGGCGCGGTGACGGTTATCGTCTGGAAACAATATGGTTGGCTGGATCTGTATGAGATCATCCCTGGCTTCATTTTCGGCAGCCTGGGGATCGTAATCTTTAGCCTGCTTGGCAAAGCGCCGACAGCAGCGATGCAGGAACGCTTTGCAAAAGCGGACGCGCATTATCATTCCGCGCCGCCGTCGAAGCTACAGGCGGAATAACCGACATGTCCGATAGCATTATTGCCATCGGACATATTTTACCAGGCGGCGTTATACGCCTGCCTGGTCCTCTGATAAGTCCCGGACCGATTGACTGAAGATGTTCAGGTAAATGAGGACGCTCTCTCAAACTATTTTTAGCCCTTGAGCGCCGTTAACGCGGCCGTAATACGTCTCGAGTAATCACTAACTGGCCATATATGAAATCGCCTGTTAATGGTACCAATAGCCTTGACGCAATAGAGTAATGACAAAAATTAAAACGAGTCAGCGTTACTGGCGTAAGTATGCCGCACAAAATTTTGCATAAATAATGCCGTTTTAGCGATGGGAGAGAGGACACGTTAATTACTCCATTTTAACCTTTTATATGTTGAATATTCAATGGGTTATGGGTGGTTTCACCATTAATACCCGCAGTAGCTAATGATTATCTTTTTTAGTCTCCTGCCGATGAAATAATCGTGTAATCTTTCTGTAAGAGACTGACAATGACGCAATAATGTTTGGTTAATACTTGGTGAATATATTGTTGCATTATTGATGTTTTGTGTTGTACTTAGTAGTAATAGCGGTAGTTCCCCGGCAGTGATGGTCACTCACTATGGAGATCGCGAATGGTAATGTCCGCACCAGGACACATTGTTTACAGTAGTTACAACACCCTGTACGGACATTCTCTCTCCGGTGGTGGTCTTGTCACCTTAAAAGCTCTCATCATTTCTCTTACTGTCCATACCCATGACGTCATATGTGGTGCGCGTAGCCGTGTGTGGCGTCGTTTCAAAAAGCAAGCTAAGGCTTACAAGGAAGCCAACCCTCAGATGTGTGTGCGCATAATCGCGTTCAAGAGAACGCGGGTGATGTATACCTACAACTCAAGGTGCTATCCATGGGAAGACAAAAAGCAGTGATCAAAGCTCGTCGTGAAGCAAAGCGTGTGTTGAGACGAGATTCGCGTAGTCATAAGCAACGTGAAGAAGAATCGGTCACGTCACTGGTACAGATGGGCGGAGTAGAAGCCATTGGCATGGCGCGCGATAGTCGCGATACCTCTCCTGTTAAGGCGCGAAATGAAGCACAGGCGCATTATCTGAACGCTATTGACAGTAAACAGCTTATTTTTGCGACCGGCGAAGCCGGCTGCGGGAAAACATGGATCAGTGCGGCAAAGGCGGCAGAAGCATTGATTCATAAGGACGTCGAGAGGATCATTGTGACGCGTCCGGTATTGCAGGCTGATGAAGATCTTGGTTTTTTGCCCGGTGATATCGCTGAAAAATTCGCGCCTTATTTTCGTCCCGTCTACGATGTCCTGCTTAAACGGTTGGGCGCGTCCTTTATGCAATATTGTTTGCGCCCGGAAATCGGTAAGGTAGAAATTGCCCCGTTCGCCTATATGCGTGGGCGTACTTTTGAAAATGCGGTCGTGATCCTCGACGAGGCGCAAAATGTGACTGCGGCGCAAATGAAAATGTTTTTGACGCGATTAGGCGAAAATGTCACGGTTATTGTCAATGGCGATATTACGCAATGCGACCTGCCGCGCGGCGTGCGTTCCGGGTTGAGCGATGCGTTGGAACGCTTTGAAGAAGATGAAATGGTAGGGATTGTGCATTTCAACAAAGACGACTGCGTGCGCTCGGCGCTTTGTCAGCGAACGCTTCACGCATACAGCTAATATAGCATTGACTTTCAGAGCCCGGGAGACCGGGCTTTGTTGTCTATCCCCGGTCAGGTGACTTAATACGAAAAAAAGCCCGTACTTTCGTACGAGCTCCTTCTTGAAGATGGCGGTGAGAGGGCTGCCATATTTACGTTCATTATCATTCGCATTAATCATAATTATTTCTTTATATACAATGCGTTGCCATTATTCTTTGTTCGCTGGCGTATTGCTATCTTTTCGTAAAATCGTCATTTTATGCAGTACAGGATGCATGGCAGAATAGTGGGGATTATGCCAAAGAAAGCCAGAGAACTGTCCGCCTTAGCCGTTTCCAGGCTTAAAGCGGAAGGTCGCTATGCTGTAAGTGGTGTTGACGGATTGTATCTACGGATCGCCAGACGCTCACGCGCATGGGGCCTTATTTATATGCTCATAGACTATATCAACTTCTGTGAAGGGATATTTTGCTTCTGAAATTGTCTTATAGCAACCAGTAGCATAGAGGTTATTGGTTCCTGCGATTAGCTCAGGTTTAATACTGACCGGTTTTACATCTAGCGGGAGTACTATCTTGCAATATAATTTTGTTACTTCTGAGGATGTATAACGGCATCGCTAAAAATGTTCTTTCTGGTATTCAAAACTATATGACACTGACCCTGGGAAGGATGGTTCATTATTGTTTTCTTTCATTATAATAAATCCCTCTAGATTATCTACATTTCATTTTTTAACATAAAATACATCACAACTAGAAAACCTAAATTAAAAGCCAATTTATATCCTTTAGATACCAGATTCTCTCCTTCAATAATTTTTTTAAGAAATGAGTTTTTGATATTTTCTTGGTTATATTTCTGATGGAACGATGCTCTCTTATTGATGCTAGCATCAATAAGAGAGAATACAAAAAAATACAAAAACAGATAACAGCCGATAAGAAAGCATATAGTTGACAATCGAGTGTATTGTAAATTATCATTTAACATAGTATTGATGCTGGAAAGTAGTAAAAAGCTATAACCCCAAATAACATCCTGATTGTTTTGTTATATTGGCTCATTTTAACCTCAGGCATTCGTTATTCATTTTATATTAGAAGTTTTTCTAATATTCGAACATTATAAATTTAATAGCCATGTAGGAATAAAATATAGCAATAAGAATCTCTAAAGAGGAACTTATCGTATATTTATGTTTCATAAATAAGAGTATTGGCTGTTTATTAATGTTTTTATTATTGTATTTAATGTGGAAGTAGTGTATCCCCCCAATCCCAATGTCTACTAATGAAAATGCATTATAATAAAAGAGTATATATCCTGATAATGCTACAAGGAACTTAATAAATATAATGCCATGTATATTATTTATATTCCTGATCAATAAAAAACAAATTAGCGAGGACTTTACGATGCCAAAAAAATCTAAATAAATTATTATGATACACCTTGATAATCTTGCCTGACAGTTTCATAAGATACCATTATCCACCAGTGTTAACATTTGTTTTCCCGGTCAATATAGCCCCCGATGTTGAACCCGTCAACTCTGGTAATACTGGCCAAGGGGTTTCAACAAAGGGGCTTGGTTATATATATCCCTCCAGGTCAATTCCAATACCCGGTGCTTTATTTCACCACACCCGCGATATTTTACTCATTGTTTAATGTCATTCTCATTACCTAAACGCCACAGTATCTATATTTGATTTATTTCACTGCAGGAAAAACTGAGCGCGTACCATTTACCTGATCATCCATATCGATATCTGACTCCATTTTATGCGTTTTCTTGTTTACGAATACGCTAAATATTCTGGGCGCAGTTTGAGGATCGCCCGAACAACTTCCACCATGTTTCTCCACAATATCAACAACATCTATACTGGGCTCACTATCCGGAATGTATACATAATCAACACATTGTGGTTCACGAACAAGTTTTTGTTTCTCAACTATATTTTTTACCTGCTGAGCAACAGGGGATAATTTTTCTGAATGCACATTGCTGGTTACAAGTATACACATCAGAGCAAAACCATAAATTATTTTTTTATTATGCCGCATACTAATTATTTGTCGACCTCACTGATTAAATAACTACGCAGAATAGTAGATCACTTTGAGTGAATTCAGCCCGGATTGTGCGATCTGATCAATCGCCAAAACAACCAAAATCACCAACCAGACGGCTTTGTTGAATAAATAAGATTTGAGATAAGCATCCTCGTAGTCGGTTGCTGCTGTCAGGCTATACGCATGCTTTCTGATATGCCGGTATTCCCTATAATATCAATTCTCTATCTTAACTTAGATAAATTTAATATTATAAGAAATGATTCGTTTTAAAGAAATATTATATGTTAATTCCTAAATTTTTTCGATGAAAAACATCAGGGGAAATAAATTTAATAAGATTGATATTTTCACTTGAATCCATGAAAATCACGATAACTAAAAAATCATGAAAAAACGTTAAAACTCTTCTTTCTGGCAACCCGTTTTGATTATCTTTTAACTCTTTTCCCAGCTTTTCTCTTAAGAATTGTAGATGGTCATTGAAATTTAATTTATATGGTAAGTCATCCTTGTTTTTTTGATAGACCACAAGTTCAGAAAAAACAAACTTCCCATCAGACTTGATGGGAAGCAAACTCTCAGACTCATAAGTGGATCTGATTCTAAAACCAAGAGAAACACTACCATCTGGAATATCAAAATATTCTATTCCACCTTTATCTTGAGGGCGATTTCTTATTCCATTAGTTATCAAATATAAATCAAATTGTGGATGAATAGTTGTAAACCTTAGAAAGCTAATGCATTCAGTAATATTCATATTATTTCCTTAAATATTTTATGATATGCTTGTTTTGGTTAAGTTGCTCATTAATATATTTATACCAATCAACCTTAGATAATTACGCTACGGATTTTTTATACGTCTCACTACATTCTAGGCCAGTTTACCAGCCCCGGCAGCATCTCCAGCTATTGGTATTGCAGCAAAAAGAGAAAAAACAGCCTCAACATAACTCCCTCGGCACAAGCTTATTCCTGCATTCAGCAGGTCAGGAAAAATGCCAGGCCCTGGAACAAGGCCAGCCACATCAAGTTCCGTCTGTAATCCATCTAACCAGCCATCACCTTCATTTTTTTCTGCCGGTGTTTCCTGTTTTACTGGTGGAGTTGCTTCTTCTGCGCTTTTTCCGATGCAGGGAACTATATCCAACAAATCTAAAAGATTCTCAAGAAAATAGTTGGGTTATTTATCATGTATTATATCATTCCTGTCTAAGTCTGTTATCTTTACATAGCCAGCCTCAGGTCAATATTCATCTATTTCAAGCCATTTCCAGAATTGATAAATCCCTCCTTTAGAAGCCTATAATATTAGGGGAAGATAACTCTCTCAGAATCATCAAATGTATTTGACAGTCCACTTTACTCAAATTTTCAATTTTTATTTCTCCGCCAAAAATGTATGCAGGTTCCAAACTAAACATTTCATTATCAGCTAATACGCCTAGTTGTTTAACTGCCCGGTCAAAAATGTAATTATCATTACAATCAAATAAATCAAACTCTTCAACACTTGAAAATGCAAGAAAAGATTCAATTTCACTATTTAATTCATCTGTTGTTTTTACCATAAAACCATTTTCGAAAAAAATTATTTGATTAAATAAAGGCTGAATCGTAATATTTCTCCCGGTAGACTCACCAAAAACATATAATTCGCCAAAGGCACTCCTGGCTATGACATGGTATGCGTCCATTTCTTTAAATGGAGTATCTTCTAGCCATATATTCAGTACATCTTCATACTCATCAGGATTGACAAGACTAAACAATCCATTTTTATACGTTCCCCATCCCTCTGTTTTCCAGTAAGAAAGTAGTTTATCCGGAAGAATTCCTTTCCATTTTGTCATACTTTTCTCTGGAACAGCGCTATAAGATGTAGCTTCTCCAAATTTCTCAATGAAGTAACTAAGGTCTTGATCTCGCATAATATTTCCCCCTGGATTCTAAGCCCTTTGCCCCGGCATAATACCAGTTTAACATTCATCTTTTCTCAAACATGGCCTGATTTAATGCTTTCATTAGGTGCTTCATCTGGTGTTTTTAGTCTTTCATTCTGATTCCAGCTTGCACCTGTTGAACTGTTGATACCACTAGAGGGGAAGCCGACGACAGCGGTTGCCGTCGGCGTTAATCCGTCCACATCCAGCGTAAAACGCAGGCCATTTTGTGACATAACCTTATCCTGGATTCATTGGCGAAAAAGGAATCACGGCCCGTTCGTGGCAGTGGGGAGGGCAGGCGTTTCAGACACACTACCGCCGAAGTTTCTGGCATCCGCCATCTCCCATATATGAAACGTAACAGACGTAACTCATTGCTGGAACGGGTTTTTTGTCTCCGTTTCCGGACAAAAACAGCATCCTGCCATTAAGGCGGAATGCTGTGGATTTAACGGATTGGAGGTGATTTACACACGCTTACCGAATACGTAGTCAATAACGCTCAAGCTTGGGTCTTCCCGGATATAGCTTTTGAGACGGATGTAGAAAGCCATACCGCTATGACGCTATGGAGGCTGGTGTCGACGCTGGACACTGCCATTCTCAGTCTTATTGGTGAAAACAATATTTCCGAAGACCAGGAACGCTACATTTCGCGGGATGGAAGCGGCTGATACTAAAAAACCACAGGCCTGGAAGACGAGAACCGACGACTCAAACAGATTTTGCTGACTTCAATCTGGAATGTTGGGCGCTAAAAAATGTAACTCATAGATACCCATAGATGTTGAATGATGGTAGTACCTGAAGAAACGGGAAAATCATTATCAGCGGATGGTAATAAAAGACGGTGAGTACATGGAATGAGTGAGAAGGAGAGCTAAAATCAGTCGTGTCCAGCGAAAAAGGGGCATTGCTTCCGAGGTGATCATGGGCAGGGTAGGGTATGTGAAAGCAGGTTATCGATGGCTCAGATGGCACACTTTTTTGGTGCCGATCCAGACCATGCCAGAACCTATTTGTGCTGAACGGCGAAATTGCCTGCTGGAGATTTTAAAAAGTTAAGTCGAGAAAAATACCGAAAAAGCGTGGCATTCAGATGCAAAAAAGCTCGTTTATACGAGCTTCTTTATGCAGCATTTTATGCAGGACAAAACTAATATTACATTGTAAGTGATTGATTTCGTATCGAATATGGCGGTGAGGGGGGATTGACTCGCTGCGCTCGCCCTTCGGGCAGTCTCCTCGCAGGCTCGTCGTCTGTCCAACTGGCTGCGCCGCTACTCAGCCCATCCCTGGGCCTCGCCCCTTCGGGGCCAGAGCAAGCTCTGTTCA